>CAJUQN010000125.1 GCA_910588625.1 uncultured Oscillospiraceae bacterium | reverse complement strand
CCCAGTTTCATTAGCTTGAAATGATGAGCAGGGAAACCTTCAAAGCAATTCCCTACATGATTTTGAACTCGGCATCCTGGAGCGTAATGCTGGGATTGACGGAGCTTCCCAGCCTTGTCCGCCGCCTGGACAGTGATCTGCTCAGAAGTCCCCAGGTCTTTCAGGGGCACATCCACCGCATTGCCGGTCAGGTTGGGATAGCACGTTCCATTTACGGTGATATGCGCCACGCCGGAGAGATCATCCGCAGCCTCCACCCGCAGCACATCCCCGCTGACACTGGCCCGCAGGGTGGGCGGGGTGGTGTCAAAGCACTCCATGTATCCAGAATTGGTTGTGGACGGCGCATTTACCGCCCGGATCATATCCAGTACGGCCCGCAGGTCCTCCGGTGCGGAGATCATGCCGCGCACCGCCTGGATGATTTCAAGGTTTTCCTGCTCTGTGATCTGCCGCTCAATGTCCCGGACACGGGCCTGCCACTCGCTTGCCTTCTCTTTCGCCCGAACCAAGTCAGCTTTTGACTCCAATGGCGGACACGGCCTTGTCCAATGCGGTCACACCCGCCTCCTTGAAGTTTTCCACAGCATTTTTGGCGCAATCCGTGATTCTCTCCCGCAGATCATCCAGTGCCTCCCGCGCCTTCTCTACCTTGTGCCCCAGGGCTTCCACCATTCGGCCAATGGCCTTTTTCGCTGGGGATTCCTGGGCCTGGGCAAGCTGCTGGCGGACCTCCTGCAATTCCTGGGATACGGCCTCGAATTGCCGGGTCATGCCGTCCATGTAGAACATCAGGAGAGACAAATCCTGCGCCTGCCCCTGCCGGTTGTTTTCCTCCAGCAGCTTCATAAACTGCTGAATCGTCTCATTACTCTGCAATGGGTCTATGGGTCAGCACCTCCTTTACTGCGCCGCAAGGTCCTCCAAGCGGGTGGTCATGATTTCATACAGCTCCGTATCCTTCGGGAAATGGTCCACAAAGGGAATGATGACGCTCCCGAAAAACAGAAGCCCCTCGCCAGCGTTGGAGTTGGTCACATAACCGAGCTGGTGAGGGGAGATATTGAGCTGTTTTGCCAGGATTTGGCGGTCGCCGCCCGCTTGGTTCAGCATATAAATAAAATCGCTGTTTTCCAGGATATTCTCGATCTCGCGTGAGGAAAGCAGGTCCTTTACGTTCTGCGTGAGGCCGGTCGGGATTCCGCCCCATTTTCTGAACCGCTTCCAGATTTCCACCGTATAAGCGGCGGTCTGTTCCTCCCGCAAGAGAAGGTGCATTTCGTCAATGTAGAGCCGGGTGGACTTGTGGGCTTCCCGGTTCTCGCTGACCCGGCCCCACACCTGGTCCTGGACCACCTGCATACCGAACTTTTTAAGCTGTTTCCCCAGCTTCTTAATCACATAGCACACGATCCGGCTGTTGATTTTCACGTTGGTCCGGTGGTTGAACACATTCAAACTGCCGGAAACGTAAATTTCCAGCGCCGTGGCAAGCCGCTGGGCCTCCGGCTCCGGCTGCTGGCAGAGAAGCGCGTGGAGGTCCCCCAGCACCGGCATTTTCTCAGGCCGGGGGTCTTGCAGGTACTCCCGGTAGACCATATGGACGCAGCGGTCCACCACCGTTTTCTCCACCGGCTCCAACCCGGCCTTGCCGCCCACAATCAGCTCCATGAGGGAGAGGATGAAGTCGCTTTTCAGCGTCAGGGGGTTATCATCCTCCGAGTAGTTGAGGGTTATGTCCATGGGGTTGATGTACTGGTCGGAGGTGGGGGAAATGTCGATCACCTGCCCGCCCAGCCGCCGGACCAGGGGCGAATACTCGTCCTCCGGGTCTATAATGGCAATATCATCCTGGGTAATCAGGAAAGCGTTGGTGATCTCCCGCTTGGCGGAGAAGGACTTGCCGCTTCCAGGAGTACCAAGGATTAGCCCGTTGGGGTTTTTAAGACGCTTGCGGTCGGCCAGAATCAGGTTATTGGAAAGAGCGTTCAGGCCGTAGTAGAGGGCTTCACCCTGCATAAAAAGCTCCTGGGTGGTAAAGGGCACGAATATGGCGGTACTGCTGGTGGTGAGGCCCCGCTGAATGGCGATCTGGTTGAGGCCCAGGGGGAGCGAGGACATAAGCCCCTGCTCCTGCTGGTAGTCCAGCCGCCGCAGGGCGCAGTTGTACTTTTGGGCGATGCCCGCCGCCTGGAACACGTTGTTCTCCAACTTCTGCCGCGTCTCCGCCGTGTTCATTACCAGCATGGTGACGAGGAACATCCGCTCATTCCGGGATTGCAGGTCCTCCAAAAGCGTCTTGGCCTCCGCGCCATAGGTGGCGAGATCAGAGGGGATGATGTCCATATCGTATCCGCTTCTGACGGCCTTTTTCTGCTCCTCAATGGTCATTTTCTGCAAATCGGTGATCTTCCGCTTCACATTTTTAATGGCCGCGCTCTGGTCAATGGACTGGATATGGAGCGTGACCACCATGCTGCTTTCCAGGTCCAGGAAGTCCGCCAACATCCGGTCGGTCAGCTCCGGGGCCAGGATTTGCAGGAAGGACATTGCCCCGTAGGTCCTGCCGATCTGGAACATCCGGCCATTCTTGAAGGTGAAGCTGTCCGGGGCGATGAAGTCCTTGCTGGAAAGGCCGGTCTTGCAGATCGCGTCCCAGGCGAACCGGAATTTCTGGTTGTCCGCCGGGTGGAACATCTTATGGAGGACGGCCAGCCGCTCATAGCCATTGAGGGAGTGCGCCCGCACCCCCAGGGTCTTGAAGTTAGCCAGCACATCCGCCTCAATGCGTTCCAGTCGGGGCTTGGCCTCCTTCAGACTGTCCGCCTCCACGCCGAACGTGATGTACTTGGTTTTGGTCAGGCCGTTGTTCCCCTTGGAGAGCTGGCCTTTCAGCATATCCGAGTATTCCTCCCGGATGGAGTTGAAGGCGTCCGCCTGATCGGGGATATGGATGGACTGGCGCTGTTCCTCCATATCGGCGGGCTGATTGAGGAAAGAAAACTGAACCCGGATGGAGGAATCAAAATAATTGAGGAAATCGCACCAATTCTCAAAGATCAGGTTTTTGTCCTCGTTTTGCGCCAACTGATAGTTAATGTCGTAAAATTGCACCTGCTTGGTGAAAAACCGCTCCGACACCACGCAGATACCGTCCCGGCACATCTCCCGGTAGGGGATGGTCTGCTGGGCGGTGCGGGGGATTTTGCCGTCCCGCTTGGCCTTCTGGACGGAAGCGGACAGCCGCCGCTTCTGGCGGCTGGTGAGCTTGGCGTCAGGGGTCAGGCGGATGGTGTCCCGCAGGTCGGCCTTATCTTTTTTGTGCTGTCTTTTTGCCGCTTGCAGATTTTTTGCTTGCTTTTCCTGCTTTTTTTGCAATAGCATGTACCTCCTTTTCATGATGATTCAGCCGCTCCATGGCGGCATACAGATTGTCGGTCTGGTACGGGCGGACTTTGGGGGCGAGGAACTGCGCCCGGATGAAGTGGCCCAGCACCTTCTCTAAGGGCTGGCCGTCCTTTTCGTAGATGCCGAACAGGAAGAAGGGCAGCATAAGGCCGATCATCAGCAGAGCCGCCGCCTCGTTGCCGAGACTGTTCCGGGTGAGCATATAGGCGGGTACGCCAATCAGACCGCCCGCACCGAAGCAAATGAGTTGGCGCGCGGTCAGGTTGAACGCCACTTTCGTCTTTACTTTAGCGAGGTCTTTCGGGACAGGGACAAAGGGCATGGTTACACCTCCTTTCGCAGCACATCCCGGATGCCCTGCATGATATAGGCCACACACGGGACGGAAATGTTAATTGGATTTTTGGGGGAAATAAGTTGCCTCACCTCACATATTCATATTTTCCGATTGCGTACTCAAAAAATTTTTATTGTAGTGTCCAAAATTGCCAGCGTGCTACGTTATATATAATGAGGGAAATCCAAACAAGTACACAAAGGAGTTAATAATACCATGAATGAACAGTTTCACCGGCTTTGCTTTCATATGAGAAGGACAGCGTCCTCTTTGCGAAGTAAACTCTTCCCGTTCTCCTTGAATAAAATTTTGGAGAGTGCAAACGACCTGGCTGCTACCGTAGAAGAAATTGAAGAATTCAGAGAACTGGACAAACGGTTACAACAAGAGTATGAAGAACATATCCGTTCAGAACCAGTCCTAATTCCTCAAAATACTATGTATTTTGGGGGAGGCCGCAACAAGAAAAGAGTGAATTTTTTGAACGCAGACCACTACCGTGCCGAGATTAAAAAAGCATATACCTGGGCAATTTCTCATGGTATCAATGTGTTTGTTGTCAATTATTCCAAGCCCATCGGTTTGTTGGCATTGGAAATATTACTTGACCTTCGCTGCGCTGGCGAGACTTTTCGACTTTACACTGTCCATACTGCACCTGTTAGATATATAAAAAGCTACCGGCTGATTCGGGAAACAGACATAGAAATCTTTTGGATGCTAAGCAAGTGTGATTATCGTTATAACCGTCTGACCACACTGGAAATGTTTTATAAAATTTCCTCCAGAGTTGGGTATATCTACAACGAAGATGGTATTCAAATTGAAGAAACCAATCTTGAAGGATGGGATGATGAATAGAGCGTCGCCTTAGCTCATCTCACCTCCTGACCTTTCGGTTTTGCGGCGGGCTGGCCACCGGGGACGGGCTTCGCCGCAAGCTGGGCCTTAATGGAGGGCTTCTTCTCCGTCTGTTTCTGCATAGCGTCCATTTCCTTCCGTGTCTGTGTAACGAAGATGCTTAAAACACCAGGATGGCTTGTGATGAGATAGTCTCGGTGACGGCTCACGGTATCAAACATGGGGACAGTTGCCGCCCACGCCTGATTGCCGCTGGAAACACGGGGATCGTTCCTTATACCTTGAAGGGTAGCAGCCAGTACATGACTTACACGCTCCGCACCAAACGCCGCCAGTACGCCCTTTGTGTCAGCATGGAGACTCATTCCATCAAAACCCTCCCCAATTGCCGTCTCAATAGCATCCCGGCAGGCAACATTCGTTTCCAGGGAGGCGAGGAAAGCGTCCAACTCTCCATGCTCCCTGGCATATTCGCCGGTGTGCGGATAAATCGGGATAATGGGGGCAGTTTCCCGCTGGGCCTCCATCAAACTTTCGGCCCTGCCCTCAATGCACTCCCGGATATTGTCCATGTGACCTGTCTCCATGTCCCGGAAGTCCTTGTAAATATCCGCCAGAGGGCAGGGGGATTCCAGCAACGCTGCCGCCTGGGGTGCGGGGAGGTCCTGCACCTCCAACGACATCAGAATATCCTCCCGCATGGCGTACTCATAGGCATGGTTCAGGGCTTCCTCCGCTGTCATGCCCAACAGCCCGTGCTTGAACCGCTCCTGTTCCGCCGCCATCTTATCATATAGTGCCTGATTCAATTTTTCTGCGTCCATGAACGTCTCCTTCCTTTATAATAATTTCTCATACCGCAATTTCATCTGCGGCGGGCAGAGGTCCACAGCGGGACAGCGTTTGCCGGTCCAGCGTTTTCCCCCTGCCTGCCCCATACACGTCCAGCCCGCCGCCCGGATACTGGCTCCGGCCTCCGTGTCCAACGTGTAGGTGATGATCTTGCGGTAGCCGATAGCCTTTGCCGCCCGCGCCGCCGCAGAGTACAGCATACTGCAAGCGTTTTTCTCGCCCGTGGTACAGAGCCGGGTCACTTCCAGCGTCAGGCCGTTGTCCAGATAGCGGCTCACGGGACGGCCCACAATGGCAACGCCCACCAGCCGTCCCTCAGCCGCACAGCCGATGGAAAACTTGTGGCCGGTGACGGGTTTGTGGTGGCGGTGGTGGGCGGCTACAAAAGCGTTGGCCTCTTTCAGTGATACCGGGGTTAAGGTGAGCATATCACCGCGCCCCTTTGTCCGTATTCCGTTCCTGGGCAGGAGCCGCCGCTTCTCGCACCCCCGTCTCTTTCGCCGCGCTCTTGAGTGCGCCGCGCACGGAAGGGGGCCGCTCCTGCTCCACCGCTTTCTCATATGCGCTCAAAACAGCGGCGTTCAGCGCCTGCCGCATTTCCTTGGTGGTGGGGCAGCAGATGTCGTGATATTTGCCGTCCTGCCCCTTGGTGCTGGGCATGGAGACATACGGCCCATTCTCCGTATTGTAAATGCGGATGTTGTTGACGGCGAATACGCCGCCCAGGCTCACACTGGCAAAGCCCATCAGCTTGCCATGGTCCTTCTCCGGGTCCTTGGGGAGATAGATTTTCACGTCCACGCCGGGGACAGAAGGGGCTTCCGGTGCTTTGTTCTCGCTCAAATTACAGTCCTCCTCATTTTAATGTGCGTTGAAAATAGACCGGCTGACCGAGCCGGTCTTAAACAGGGAGAAGCACAGCAGTACCGTGTACCCGGCGCATTGCCAGATGGCAATATGAAGGTTGGTTCCGCTGGTGATCTGCCCGATCAGCACGGCATAAATCGCCACGCAGATCATAATGAAAAAGCCTTGCAGCCCCAGGGCAACGAGGCCGCGCAGGTAGTTGTTGCCCATCTGCCCCCACTCCCGGTTGGTCATAGTGGCGAAGGGAATCGCGCCGATGGAGCAATAGATGTAAATTTCTATCATCCGGCCCACCAGCACAATCATCACGCAGAAGGACAGAATGGGCATGGTGATTTTCAGAAGCATTGTCTCCACCAGAAGTCCGAACAGCTCACCCAGCTCCATAGCCTCCAACTGCGCGGACACGTCACCTATCACCGTGGCAAAGTCAAGGCTGGTGGTGCCGGTGATAATTCCGGCGCTCTGCTGTACCACGTTCTGCCCCATCTCAAAGATTGCCATGGTAATATCAAAGGTGTGGG
>CAJUQN010000124.1 GCA_910588625.1 uncultured Oscillospiraceae bacterium | reverse complement strand
AAAACTACATTTTTTCCTCGGCGTTTTTTTACATTTTATCACTGGCGCTGACACCTGACCAGCCCCCAGAGGCTCCGTTTGAGCCTTATAAGGGCAAGATCCGCAAATCGGGGACCGGCTGTGTGACACAACTCAACGACCATCTCTGAGAAGGGAAATATCCTCCAAAGTGGCCTGATGACAAAAGCACTCCCGCAGTGTCTATAACAGTACGGAAGCCGAATGTGAGGAAAAGCTGTCCGAGCTGATCCGGCAGATGTAAGCGGAAATCGCGGAAGCTAAGCGCTTGGTCACACGAGAGGATTGGGAAGCAGTCATGGCGCCGGCTGGCAGAAAAAGGCACGGGGAGCGAGGCAAGCAGTATAGGAAACAGAAAAATGTACCACGCTGTAATCATAAAAGAAATGCTCCTGATGGGGATTCTCCTATCGCAAATAGTTTCTTTTGCAATTTGGAATGCTGATGTGGTACAAAAAACAGACATCTCCAGTTCACGAAAAAAGAGTAAAATAATGAGAGCAAGGAAGGTGCAGAAAATGGCGCAGAAACAGAGGCAATATGAGAAAGAGTACAAAATGAAAGCGAAACTGTGCGCGCCCACACTGGAAAGCGCGGCCGCTGTCGTGACAACATCCGCTGTGAAAGCATATGGGTCAGGATGAAAACTGAGTTGTTCTGCGACCGCAACGGCCAAGAGAATATGGCCGTTGCGCAATTGAAGACCCTGATCTGGAGGTATTTCATCAGCTACTGGAACCGCCGCCGGATCTGTTCCGCCAACGACGGCCTCCCGCCCGCAGTGAAGCGGCAG
This sequence comes from uncultured Oscillospiraceae bacterium, assembly GCA_910588625.1. Taxonomy (GTDB): domain Bacteria; phylum Bacillota; class Clostridia; order Oscillospirales; family Oscillospiraceae; genus Enterenecus. The sequence continues at coordinate 6,068 of CAJUQN010000124.1, read as the reverse complement.
AGATGCTATGCAGCCCTGGATGCTGCTGTGTAAAACTCAATTTTCTTTGAGTTGAATGTGTCAACCGATATTGACAAGATCATGCCGTACTTTTACATTCCTGATAAAACTGCTCAATAGATTTTGTTGGAAATCGAGTCGGTTACTTGCTGGTTAATCTGCTTTGAATAACCGAATTGGGATCGGTAGACCTCAGTGAACAGCAAATCCAACATAAACAAATGGGCCGTCTTGGATGGGGATGCACCTTCCTGAAGCGGCGGCTCATAGCCGCCGCACAGCAATACCACATCCATATATTTGGTCATAGGCGAGTTGGAATATTGTGTGATGCCAATCGTGCGGCAATTGGCGCTGTGGGCCCGCTTCGCCATTTCAACCAACTCTTTACTGGAACCGGAATAAGAAATGAAAATGGCCACATCATGCTCGTTCAGCGTGGATGATGCCATGATCTGCATATGGACATCTGCCAGACAGTAGACATTGGGCATAATATGCAGAAATTTGTACATTCCTTCCATCGCTGTTAGGCTGGAACCACCAACCCCAAAAAAACGGACCTGATCTGAATTCTGAATGAATTCCGAAGCCCGCAGCAATGCGGCCTCGTCCACTAGCACGGCCGATTCATACAGAGGCGAGAGATGGCTTTGCAGCACCTTTTGTACCATAGTGTTCATGGTGTCGGAGCGGGTCACACTGCCGGGAAGCATCTCAGCTTCTACATCGACCTCGTTGGGACTGTCCGGCGTATTGCTGAGGCTCAGCGTTAGCTGCACACGGAAATCCTGATAGCCCTTCAGTTTCAACGCTTTGCAAAAACGGAACACACTGGTCAAGCTTACACCGCAGGCATCCGCTAAATCATCAATGGACATAAAGCGTACGTCCCTATGGTGTTGCAACACAAATTCGGCGACCTTTTTCTCCGCCTTTGTCATAGACGGATAAATGGACTGGATATTTAGTAAAAATGTGTTCCAGGTTGTGCCGCAGCTCATCGAGCCCCCTCCAAACCCTATTCCAAGCCTTGTTTACAAATCGCTGTATTTTTATTATGCTCCAAATAAACAGAAATTACAAGTTAAATCTCCAAAAAAAACCGAAAAATTTCATCATTTGCGAAATATATCAACTCATGGGTATGGTCCGGGTAAAGGATAATCTTCTTCTCTGCGCTCAACTTGTTATAAGCGGCGAACTGAGCCGATGGCGGGCACTGATCGTCCATAAGGCCAGTTTGCCACAGCACCTTTGCCTTTACATTTGGCGTGTGGTTTTGTATATCAATGTATCCAAGCCGTTCCATATATCGATCATGGGACCGATGGGTGGGGTCGCACTTTTTAAACAACCAATAGAAGCCCTCGTAGGCGCCCTTGTTCAAATCCATATCCAGCACCCGTTGAAAGTCGCACAAAAACGGGTAGAGGGGCGCGCACAGCTTCACCTTTGGGACCAGCGCTGCGGCCGCCAGGGCCAGTCCTCCGCCCTGGGATTTTCCGGTAACAGCAACCCTGTCCTCATCCACAAATTCCATACTCATCAAAATACGGACGGTCTGGGCTGCGTCTAAGTAGACATCCCGGTAGTAAAGCTTGTGGGGATCCTCGTCTCGGACGCCCCGCACTACATGACCGAAAACTGTAGGGCCTGCGCCGGAATATGCGTCCTCTGACAGTCCGCCCTGGCCCCGGCATTCCATCACCAATACCGCCATTCCTCGATAAACATAGGGCAGGCGCTCAAACCACTCGCCCCCGTGGTGCATATAGCCATGGAACGCCACCACACCAGGAATCTTCTCTTTGACCTCAGCAGGTTTCAGAAACAGGCAATGGATCTTGGCGCCCCTTACGCCGGTAAACCAAAGGTCAAAGCACTCCACACCGGGGGCTTGGAAGGCTGCAGGGGTCGTGGTATAATCCAACCCCACAGCGGCGTTTTCCGCCAGGGCCTGCTCCCAATACTGGTCAAAGTCCGCAGGTTTGGGACTGCACCCGGTGTATTCCCATAGCTGCTCCAGGGGCATTTCAAAAACAGGCACAATACTCCCTCCGATATAGGATAATTATAGATTTTCGCAGGTTTCTAAACAATTGCGCATCCCGTTGGCCAGCAAGTCTGCATCAATGCCGCACACACCCCACTGTGCCCCTTTGGCTCGGACGGAGGCCGCACCTTCCCGGGAAACAGGCACAGGTGCACCCATCCACTTTCCCGCCGCCCGCGTCTTTCGACAGACGTCGAGGCAGGCCTCCTCCAGCCCGGGTACGCCCGGACCCTCCTGGGCCTGGAGGCTGCGGTCCAAATCCGCCGGGCCCAGATAAATTCCATCGACTCCGGGGACGGATAAAATCTCGTCCAAATTCCGCCAGCCCTCATAGGACTCGACCTGCATGATCCGCAACAGATATTGACCTGGGTCCTCCAGATAACCCGCCCCATCCCCGAAGCCCCAGCGGACCGCCCGCATGGGGCCTTGTCCCCGGACGCCGCCGGGGAGTTGGTCCGGATAAGAACAGGCGGATACCGCCCGGCGGGCAGACTCCCCGTCGTGGATAAAAGGGAAGATGAGGCCGTCGGGACCCAGGTCCAGCAGGGCCTTCAGGGCGGAGGGGTCGCACCCCCACACCCGGATCAATGCCGCCGCGCCGCCCCCCTGGGCGGCCATCACGTGCCGGAGGATGGTCTGGCGGTCCATGGGCGGGTGCTCCGCGTCCACAAAGACAAAGTCGTAGCCCGCACAGGCGGCCATCTCGCTGACAACAGAATCGGACAGCGTGGCGGCAAAGCCGGTGACGAACCGGCCGGACCGGAGCTTTTCACGTAAAGCTTGCGCACCGTTCCACATGACGGCCCCCTCCTTATTTGACTGCGCCGCTGGCCATTCCCTTGATGAGAGATTTCTGCACCAGCAGGTAGATGAGAATTGCCGGGATAATGGAGATCAGCGTGCCGGTCATCACCATCTCCCAGGGGGTCTGGTTGTCGATGAGCCGGGCGATGCCCACGGTGACAGGAGTTTTCGCCGGGTCCCGGGTGAGGATCAGCGGGTACAGGTACTGGCTCCAGCCGGAGAAGAAGGACAGGCCGAAGGCCGTGCCGATGCCGGGCAGGGCCAGTGGGATGATGACGCGGAACAGGGCCTGGAGGCGGCTGCACCCGTCGATGGCGGCGGCCTCCTCCAGTGCGGCGGGGACGCTGTCGTAAAAGCTGCGCATCAGCAGGGTGGGGAAGGCCATGGAGGTGGCCACGATGGTGATGATGATGCCGGGGTAGGTGTCGTACAGCCCCAGCTGCTGCATCAGCAGGAACACGGGCACCACAATGACCACCTGAGGGAGCACTTGGGTGACCAGTAGCACGCTGGAGTAGAAGCCCTTGCCTCGGAAGCGGAAGCGGGACAGTGCGTAGCCAGTAAAGGTGGCTAGAATCACGTTGATGACAGCAGTGCTTAAGGCGTAGATGAAGGTGGAGCGCAGGTAAATCGTCATGTCTACCCGCTGGAAGATGTCCGCATAGTTGTGCCAGGCCCAGTCTGTGGGAAATAAAAAGCTTTTGCCCAGGTTCTCATACTCAGTCAGGGATGCCACGAAGGCGGTGTAGATGGGCAACAGCGTGAACAGCATCCAAAAAATAATGACGATGTACCGTCCGATGGTCCCCAGCCGTTTGCGCTGTGTCAAAGACAGGCTCATGCCCCTTCCCCTCCCTCCAACTTGGTTTTGAAGGCGCTGATGACCATGATGACGGCCAGAATACACAGAGATATGGCGCAGGCCGTGCCCAAATCGCTCTGCTGGAAGGCCTTGGCGTATACCTCTAGGGCCACCAGCTGGGTTTTTCTCGCGGGGCCGCCTGCGGTCATGATATACACGGTGTCGAAGATCTGCATGGTCCACGCCGTGATGATCAGGGTGGTGGTCAGCAGCACCGGCCGGATGAAGGGCAGGGTGATCTTAAAAAACCGCTGCCACAGATTCACTCCGTCTAAATCCGCAGCCTCATAAATATCCTCTGGGACGGTCTGAAGAGCGGCCAGCAAAGAGATAATCATAAAAGGCGTCCCCTGCCAAATGCGTACCACTATCACTGTGGCCAAGGCAGTGTGTTCCGACAAAAAGCTGATGTTTTTTTCAATAAGGCCCAGGGAAGCCAGCAATTGGTTGATAAAGCCAAATTGGGCGTTGACGACCCATCGCCACATGGACGCCGCGAAGGCCTGGGGGACCACCCATGGGATGATAGCGATGGCTCGAAACACTCCAAGTCCCTTCAGGGGCTTATCCAGTACCAAAGCCATGATGGTGCCGAAAAACACCACGCCCAACACGCCGAACAGCACATAAATCATCGTGACCTGGACGCTGCCCAGAAATTTCTTACTGGCCAAGTAGGAAAAATTCTCAAAGTTATTCCACTGGACATAGCCTTGAATAATGTTGGACTCACCCAGGGAGTACTTCACCAGGTTGAACAGTGGGATGGCAAGAATAAAAACGAACAGGACGATGGTGGGAAATAGGTAGATATAGGGCTCGACGGCCCGTCCCAGCCGCAGCCTCTTGTTTGGCTTATTCATCGTTTCACCTCTTGTTCGTGTGGCTGTCATCTCGCGCTTAGAGAAAGGGCTCCCGGCCAGAAAGCGGGGAGCCCTTTTTCTCACGCGCCGTCGCTCACTTGTAGATTTCTCCGTGCTCGGCGGAAATATTCTGCCAGGTCTCTTCGGCGCTCTGACTGCCCATCATCAGCAACTGGAGCTGCTCGCCGTTGACGGCCCACAGTGCGTTGGTGTCCACACAGATTCCCTCGGGATAGCTGTTGTCTAGGGAGGCGATGACGTCCAGCATATAGCCCTCGGTGTAATGGGCGGACTCAGACTTCAGCATGGGCACGGAACCATACGCGGCGTGGGCCAGCTGGTTCTCCGTCTCCATCATGTAGCGCAGGAAAGTCCAAGCCTCGTCGGGGTGCTGGCTGTTGGTGGGGATGAACCAGCCGCCCAGGTTGATGGCGGTGGACTGCACGCCGCTGCTGCCGCAGGGGATGGCCGCCGCCCGGATGGTGCCATCGGCCAGCTGGTCGGGAATCTGGTTGGCCATGTTGATGGCGTCCAGCACAATGGCCACCTTGCCGTCCCGAAGAAGGGTACGGGAGTCAAACCGGCCGTACTCCACATAGGAGTCCTGGGCGTACTGGGTGATGTCCTGCATGAACTGGAGGGTGTTCACAGCGGCGGCCTTGTTCTCCTCGGAGTCATAGACATACTGGTTCTTGTCGGGGTCCCATGCGCTCCCACCGTACTCGGTGGTGAACAGAGACTCGAAGACAAAGCTGGTCTCGCCGCCCGCCGGAGAGGCGTACAGGCCCAGGGGGGAGATGCCGTCAATGGCGCTCAGGGCCTTGCAGGCGTCCAGGAATTCCGCCCAGGTTTTGGGAGGTGCGTCCGGGTTCAACCCGGCCTGCTGAAACAGATCGGCGTTATACCACATGATGAGCCCGGTGCCTCCGCAGGAGATCATATACTGCTTCCCGTTATACTGGCCAGCCTGGAGCATAGCGGGATACATATCGTTTTTCAGCTCATCGTCCACATAGGGCGTCAAGTCCAAGATAAGGTCCTTGGATGCCAAGTCGAAAATAGTGGCGGGCAGGTGATACATCACGTCGGGCAGAGTCTTAGAAGCTGACATGGTTTGAAGGGTCTTTTCCGCATCGCCCCAGCCCAAATCCTGCATATCGATCTTGATGTTGGGGTGATCCGCCTCAAATTGCTCGATGATGGGATCGAAGATGCCATGAAGCACCTCGGGGGTACCGGTGCGCATCAGGGTCAGCGTGACTGTCTCGCCGGAATTCCCTTCTGCGCTGGGGGCAGAGGAGGGATTTGAGTCGGGCGCCTTGCTCCCGCTGGCGTCGGGGTTTCCACAAGCGGCCAGCAGCATGGCCAGCATACAGGCTGTCAGGAAAAACGCGAGCTTCTTTTTCATCTGATATCTCTCCTTTTTAGGCTCATCGGTAGAATGAGTGGGTGGTAAAAACTGAACAAGCCCTTGGCAACA
>CAJUQN010000123.1 GCA_910588625.1 uncultured Oscillospiraceae bacterium | reverse complement strand
GTGGTGCTTTCACCGCTTCCCTTTTTCGTTTGCCAATGAAAATTTTACACTAACCTCGGCGCAAAAACGCCCTCCGCATGGCGGAGGGCGTTTCATCAGTCTGAAAGCAGAATGCGGTCGTTGTCCAGGTCATACCCCGTCCCCGCTTTGAACCGACGGAGCAGGTCGTCCACCGTCATGCCCGCCCGCTCCTGGCCGGACACGTCCAGCACGATTTGACCGTCCGCCATCATCAGCGTCCGGTTGCCCAGCTCCAGGGCCTGCTTCATATTGTGGGTCACCATCAGGCAGGTGATGTGGTGCTTTGCGATGATGGAGTGGGTCAGCTCCAGCACCTTTTCCGCCGTGCCGGGGTCCAGGGCGGCGGTGTGCTCGTCCAGCAGCAGCAGCTTTGGGGTCACCAGGGTGGCCATCAGCAGGGTCAGCGCCTGACGCTGGCCGCCGGACAACAGGCCCACCGGCTGGCGCATACGGTCCTCCAGGCCCATGCCCAGGAGCTTGAGCTTTTCGGCAAAAAACTCCTTGTCTTTTTTCGTGATACGGCTAAACGGCGCTTTCCCCTCCGCCGTGCGCAGATAGGCCAGGGCCATGTTTTCCTCAATGGTCATGGAGGGGGCAGTCCCTCGTAAGGGGTCCTGAAACAGCCGCCCGATGAGCTTACTCCGCTTGTGGTCCGGGGTAAAGGTAATGTCCTTGCCGTCCAGCGCGATGGAGCCGGTGTCCACGTAAAAACTGCCCGCAATGGCGTTCAGCAGGGTGGACTTGCCCGCCCCGTTGGAGCCGATGATGGAGGCAAAATCTCCGGGCTGTAGATGCAGGGACAGGTGGGACAGCGCCGTCTTTTCGTTGACTGTGCCGGGGTTGAAGGTCTTGGAGATGTCCACAATGTTCAGCATGTCAGCGCCCTCCCTTCCGGCCCGCGGTGAGCCTGCGTTTTTCCAGCCCCACCCCCGCCTTGATGGTGGGGGCGGCGATGGCCAGGGCCACCACCAGGGCGATGAACAGCTTCAAGCACTCCACCGGCACCACCTTGGTGTACAGCACGATGGCGTAGATGAAGCGGTAGATCACGGCCCCCACCATGACGGCCAGGATGCCCTTGCCGATGGTGCGGCGGCCCAGCACCGTCTCGCCGATGATGAGGCAGGCAAGGCCGATGACCACGATGCCTGTCCCCATGTTGATGTCCACCGTCTTCTGGTACTGGCCCACCACCGCGCCGGACAGGGCGGTGAGGGCGTTGGACACGCACAGCCCCACGTTGATGGTGTAGGCCGGGTTGACGGAGGAGGCCCGGACCATGTCCCGGTTATCGCCGGTGGCCCGGATGGACAGCCCCAGCCGGGTGCCTAGGAACAGGTAAAGCAAAATCCCGGCGGCTGCGGTGATGAGGACGGACAGCACCGTGCCGCTCCACCCCTCCAGACCCAGCAGCCCTTTGAACTGGGTGAAAATGGTGTCCGCCCGGAGGAGGCTGGCGTTGGAGCCGCGGCCCATGGCGAAGAAGTTCACGGTGTACAGCCCGGTGTTGGTGATGATGCCCGCCAGGATGGAGGGCACCCCCATGCGGGTCTGCAAAAAGGCGGTGACGAACCCGGCGCAGGCCCCCGCCGCCATGGCCGCCGGGACGGCCAGCACGGGGTGGCCCGCTGCCGTCAGGGTCACCGACACCGCCGCCCCCAGCACAAAACAGCCATCGGTGGTCAGGTCGGCCACGTCCAAAATGCGGTAGCTCAGAAATAGGGCCATAGCTACCAGGGCGTATTGGAAACCCAGGTCTAAAGCGGTCTGAGAGATCAATAGGATTGCTCCCATGGATCGTCGCTCCCTTCATGCCCGCACCCCCGGCGCGGGCCGGGGGTGAAGGGCTCAATGTTTTTGGAATATGTCCAGATAGTGGTTGGACGCGCCCACCAGGTCGGGCCGCTCGCAGACGGCGAAGTGGTAGTGCAGGTACAGCTCGTACAGCTCGCCGTCCATCTGGTCAATGGAATCCTTCATGTATAAGGTGAACAGATCCGTACCCACAAAATGGAGACGGGTAGCGGGTAAGCTGTCCATCAGCGCGTCGATGTCCTCCCGGCGGTGCTGGGTGAACACCTCCTCCGGGGTGGAGGACAGCTTGAAGGTCACCGGATCCACCAGGGCTTTGACACGGGGGTCCCTGAGCATTCCCTTGCCAAAGCAAACCTGGATGGCGGTGGCGTCGCTGCCGCAGTAGGCGGCAAACACCACCCCGCCCGGTTTTGTCGCCCGCAGGGCCTCGGTGAGCGCCTTTTTCTGCTCCTCCGCCGTGAACAGGTGGTACAGCGGGCCCAACAGGAGGGTGATGTCATAAACGTTGTCCGGGAACTCGGACAGGTCCAGGGCATTCCCCTGACGGATGGTGACGGACTCGCCGGGGAGCGTGTTCCGTTTGAAGACCTCTATGTTATGCTCCAACAGCTCCACCGCGTCCACGGAGTAACCCTTTTGCGCCAGGGCGTGGGAGTAGCGGCCCGTACCCGCCCCGATCTCCATCACCCGGTCTCCCGGCTTCAGATACTTCTCCACATAGCGCATGGTGGTGAGGAATTCCACCCTCCCATGGTGGCTTTGCAGGCGCGCGTCCTCGTCGCAGTGATTCTCGTAAAATTCCTTCAGATAATCCTGTGTTTCCATAATTCAATCCTCCTGTGTTTCCATCGCTCAGTCTTCGCTGGTGCCCACTTCAACCACAGTGCCCATGGACTGGAACACGGAGTAGTCGGCGTTCAGCGCGGCGGCGGTCTCGGTGTTGACGGTGATGATGCCGCCGTCCATCAGGTAGTAATCCTCCATGCCGTCCATCCCCTGGGTGATAGCCTGGTAGGCCAGGTCGGCGGTGCGGGTCCCCAGGTCGGTGTAATTCACGCCGCAGGTGGCAAAGGCGCCATTGCGGACAAAGGAATCGGCCCCGGTATAGTGAGGGATGCCGGCCTTGGCCAGGTCCTCGTAGATGGCCAGCTCGGCGGACATGATGATGTTGTCGGTGGGGGTGAAAATGGCGTCCACACCCTGGGCAATGAGAGCGGAGGCGGCGGCCACAATCTCGTCGTTGGTGCTGGCGGTCTGCTCCACGTACGCGATGCCCTTGCTGTCCAGATATTCCTTGGCATCCGCGATGGGCTTCTTGGAGTTGGCCTCGCTCAGGGAATACAGCAGGCCCACCTTGGACACCTCCGGATTCTGGGCCAGCATCATGTCCAGGATAAACTTGGTGTTCAGCGCGTCGCTGGTGCCGGTGACGTAGTCAATGCCGGTAAGCTGGGCCTCCTCCGGGTCGGAGACGGCGGCGTACACCACCGGAGTTTTGCTGTTCTCCGCGCACACGGCGGCGATTTGGGCGGCGGTGGTGGCCACGGGGATGATGGCGTCCACCTGGTCGGCGATGGCCTGATCGCCCAGCTGCTTCAAAATGGTCTGGTCTCCGCCCTGGCCGGCGGTGATGGTATACTCAATGGTGATGCCGTTGTCGGCGGCAATCTTCTTCAGTTCCGCTGCGGCGGCATCGGCAATCTCGTCCAGGGAGGCGTGGTCCATCATCTTGATGATGGCGACCTTGTAGGTAGTGCCGCCGGCGGGCTGGGCAGGGCCGGTGGACGGAGCCTCAGATTCCCCCACATTCACAGTGGGACCGTCCGAACTGGTAATGGCGCCGCTGGAGCAGGCGCACAGGGAAAGGGTCATGGCCGCGGCGGCGGTCAGGGCGAAGAGCTTCTTGATGATGTTTCGGGTTTTCATGGTGTTTTCCTCCATATTATGTGATTTTGGGTGGCAGATGACCCGAGTCTTGCCGGGAACCCGGGGAGGAAAGGCAAACAAAAAGCCTTTGCCCCACTATGGGACAAAAGCCGCTGCTTCTGCGATACCACCCAAATTGACGTTGAACACGTCCACTCGCTTACGCATACCATCATACGCGCCCCGATGGATAACGGGTGGGATGCCCGTCGGTCCCTACTTGACGTGAAAGCCGTTCGGTCCGCCCTCTGGAGTCCATTCGCCGATCGCTCACCGCCCCGTTTCCACCATCGGGGGCTCTCTGTAAGGTTTGCCGCATTGGGTACTTCTCTCCATCACTGGTTTATGGTGTTAGGTTGTTCAGGCCTATTATATGCGGGAGGGGGTTGTTTGTCAACCCCTTTTTCACAGAAATTTTTCCCCTACCATTTATTCTCCACCTTTTCGGCAAAGCCCATCAGGTTATGTACTGCTGTTTTGGCTCCGTCATCGAGTATGACTGTGCCGCTGAAACGACCGAACACCTGGCGCTGGTCGCTTTTGATCAGCTTTACATCATGCGCTTCTTTTTATTGGAAATTAGTATCAAAGGGTGAAGTCCTCGTCCTTCAAGTGGTCGAAGCTGGCCGCCAAGGGCTTGGGCGGTGTGCGCCGCAGGGGATCGTAACGGAACCGGCGGCAGGATCCGGTATAGGATACGATTCCTTTTTTGACACACATCATCTGTTCCTCATCCAGAGGCGTACCCCATTGACAATAGGAACAGCGGGGTGGGATATGTTTATCAAACAGCATTGTGTTTTCCTCGATTTCTGTGTGGAGTGCTGAGCCAGCTGCCTACATTATACACGATAATGCGTCCGATTGCCACACTTATTTCGCCAGAGAGAGCGGCAAAGCGCTGCCAATAACAGCCAGCCGGCCAAGGCGGCTAATGAAGACGCCGCTAGAGCGGTTGAGAAGTCCATGGCGGCAATGGATTCCGCCTGATCTGCCAGATAATCCGCCACAGGGGCGGACAACGGGAGTAAACGAGTGAGGCCCCAGGTCAGACCGGCGGCGATCAGGCCGTGGCATAGCTTTCCCACCAGGTAGGTCTTGGCTGACAAGCCGCTGTCCACCAGAAAGGACAACACCTGGCAGTGGACGGAGAGTCCGGCCCAGCCTAGCATAAACGCTGCCATAGACACTCGTCCCGCCAACTGGGCACTGCCTTGGAGGGAGGACACGCCGGAAGAGAGCTCTAGCAGCCCGGCCACTAACCGCCGTGCCCATTCGGGTTGAAATCCGGCAAGGGCCAGTAGATTGGCCAGCGCTGTGAATATGCCATACGCGGATAAAAGCCGCAAAACAACGGAGAAGAAAACCACAAAAGCGCAGATATTCAATGTGTTTTGCAGGGAACGTGTGACCGCGCCTGTAAACGCGGCGGGGACCGTCACCGCTTGGATGGGCTTGGGTTTTGGAGCAGGAGAATGCTTGCGCTCTGAGCCACCATAGAAACGGAACAGAAGACCGACCAGGAAGGAGGCCAGGGCATGGGTCAGATAAAGCAGTAAGCCCACGCGGCTATCGCCAAAAACGCCCGCTCCAACCACGCCCAAGATGAAGGCTGGGCCGGAGTTGTTGCAAAACGCCAACAGCCGTTCTGCTTCGGTTTTAGAGCACAATCCCTGCTGATAGAGTTGGAGGGCAGTCCGCGCTCCCACTGGGTAACCGCCAATGAACCCCAGGGCCACCGCCGCTGCACAGCTCCCGCTAACCCGAAATAGGGGACGCATCAGCCCTTCCAGCGCCCGGCCTAGATAGGCCGCAAGGCCCAAGTCCACCACCAGTGAGGATAGAACAAAAAAGGGGAACAGGGACGGTACAATGACATTGAAGCACAACGTAAGCCCATCCTTGGCCCCGGCAATGGCTTGGTCCGGTGCCGTCACGAGGCTTACTGTGGCGGTCAATAACGCCACCCCCACCAGCGTGTCCCGAATCTTCTTTTCCCTGAGTAGCCTAAGCACGCCATCACCCCCGTAAGGAGAGCATATGCGCAGGATTGGGACAGCTTGCCTGTCCCTAAAATTTTGCTCAAAATAAATCGGTATAAGTTGCCGGACGTTTATGCTTGGCTATTATGAAAAGCTGTGATACAATATTTTCACCAAATTTAACATTAAGAACGTGAAAAATTATGGGGGACGTCTATTGCAATATGAGATCACAGAACGGATCCCCCTGCTGGATAAGCAGGGAAATCTCACCCGGGCGGGGTATGCGAAGCGGTTTCTGCCGGTGTACGACCATAAGCGTTAAAATAGTTTGGCAAACTTATCACATCTACTTGGATTCGAATGATCCCCATTTGCTGCAACCGCAGAAATACCCGTTCCAAAACGCCCTTTTTCGCCCAGCGGTTTATCCGAACATATATCACGTGCCAATCCCCGTATTCCTTGGGCAGGCTCCTCCATTTGCACCCATTTTCCACTATGTATAGCACCGCATTCAATACGTCCAGATTACTGATTTTGGCTGGTTTCCGCTGCTTGGGAAAGCATTCTTTGATTTGCTCGTATTGCTCTTTCTTTATTTGTATTCTTTGATTATATCACAACTCAACTTATGTGAACAGTCCCTAGGAGAACATGGGCGAAAATCAGTGGTGGAATATGTAGAGCTTCAAAAAATAAAAGAAGCTCAGGGAAAATGAATTTTTAGCGGTTAAATTAAGCTATAAAAAAGCCCCCATGCCAGCGGCATGGAGGCTTTGGGCAGTCACCGCTTCGGCTTTTGTTCTCTATTTTGCTCCTGTTGCTCCAGCGTCAAGCCGAGGATTTTGTCCACGTTCCGCTTCGCCGTCTGATAGGTGATCATATCCTGCCGCGCCGCCCGGTACTCCTCATATTCCTTCTGCTTCTCCGTCAGCAGCTCGGCGTACTCCTGGGAAAGCTGGGCCACCTTTGGAATTGGTCTGCCGCCCAAGGCATCAAAGGCTTTCTTTGCCGCCTCATACTGGGTGATCTCGGCGTCATGCTCCGCACGGAACTCCTTTTTGTGCCGGGATTTTTTATAAGCGGCGTATACATCCCGCGTCTTGGAGTAGTCGATGATATGGGTCTTGAGCTGCGCAGTCTGGGCCATCCGTGCCTCCAACTGCTTGATGCGGCGGGAAGCGGTGTCAAACCGGGTCCCAGCCTGTGCCGCCCGTGCCGTCAGTTCGTCATAATCGGTCAGGCCGTTGTCCACCAGAAAATTCAGCGTCTTTGCGGCCTCTTTCAGATTGGATATCTTCGCTGTCAACGCCGATATGAAATTGTAAGAGCCTGTTTAAAATCTTTTGACAAAAATG
>CAJUQN010000122.1 GCA_910588625.1 uncultured Oscillospiraceae bacterium | reverse complement strand
TCCAAATTCGTTGTATTGCCATTTGGCTCCTCGTTTATTGACGACACCATCTAGGTTGTCCTCCTATCGAATTGATTTTTTCTGCATAATGCTATATACTGAAACAACCAAATTCTGCACATAGCAATAGATAGAAAGGTTTGATTATTGTGAGTGAAAAAATAACGAAATTCCCCCATTACATATTCTCAAAGAAGAAAAAATATCAATGGGCCGCTTTGCGTTGAATGTCAGGTTTCGGGCCGCACACTGCAATTCCATGAGAAATCCCATGTTTTTGAAAGCGGTGAGTTTATTACCATTGATGTCATGGCGATGCAGATGGAAGATGATAAGCCAGCCCGGAAAATTTGTGAGCTTATTGTAACAAAAGAAGATTTGCTTGAAGCACTAAATCATATTTCGCCAAAGGAATAAGTGCTTATTCGTCCTCCGTTTCTTCGTCCTCCTGCTCGTCCTCGTCGTCAAAGTCATATTCAGACAGGTCGGAACTGCCGGACACATTGGCCTTGGGCTTACGGAGCTTGAAGTAGTACAGCGCCCCGCCGCCGCCCGCCAGGGCCACGATCAGCAGCACCAGCAGACCGCCCATGCCGCCCTTATTCTCCTTGGCCGGGGGTTCGGGTTCTTCCGGCTCCTGCGGCTCCGGCGCTTTCCCGGCGCAGGCGGTCATGTTGTTGGCGCAGACAGGACAGGCGGTATTGACGGCCCCGGCCTCACACTTCACGGAACAGGAGCAGACGGCGGGCGGTTCTTCCTCCACCTCCATCAGCGCCAGCAAATCGGCCTCGTCCACCTGATTGAGAAAATGCACCGTGTTCTCGCCGTCCCCGGTCCGGTCGATGATGATGTAAAAATAGTTGCCGGTCTTGGAAACGACGGTGATAAACTGCTTATCTTCGGACGCCTCGCCGTCGGTCCACCAACGACATATTGCCCTCCGGGGTCAGGGGCTTTGGGTCATCCTCGGACACCACTTCCCCGGTCGGCTCGGTGGGTATGACCTCCCCTTCCTCGTCGCCGCCCCCGGCAAAGGCCGTCGTGGTGAACATGGCCGCGACAGGCCCACAGCCAGAATGACAGAGAGAAAGCGGGAAATGATCTTATTCCTCATGGCCGGTGTCCTCCTTTTCGTGATAAGGCGTCAGGGTGGGGGCGGTCTGCAAGGCCCCGCCCCGCAGGAACGCCGCAAATTCCTCCCTCGTCATGTTCATGCCCCGGACAAGCTGGATGATCTGCAAATTCTCCTGCTCGGTTTTCTGCCCTCCAGCTCCCGAAGCTGCTTGTTGTACTCCGCGATCTTGGACTTCACTTTCTGGATGTCCTTTTCGATGCGGTCAAGTTTGTTCGCCATAGTCAAAACTCCTTTCCGATTTTTAATCCCAATTCATCAATCCGTAACCTCGGATAACGCTGCTGTTCAGGGGATAACTCTTGATCTTGCAGGCGTTTCCGCTGTTGCCCTCCACGGTGTAGACGTTCGTGCCGTCTGTGCCGATCACGATGCCCACATGGTCGGCGTTGCCGCTGTTGTCCCAATCGAAGAAAATTGCGTCGCCGGGGGCGATGTCGCTGTACCCCCGGTTGGCCCACTGGCCCCGTGACTGGAACCATGCCATGCCCCCGGAGGTGCATCCAGCAAATTTTGGCTCGGTCAGGCCCATTTGGTTATAGCACCAGGACACGAAGCAGGCGCACCACTCCACACGGCTGTCAAAGCCGTACCAGCTCCAATAGGGCTGGCCGTTCACATTCCCCACCTGTGATTTCGCGATGTCCACCACAGCGGTATTGCCCGGCCTCGTCCCGTTGACGAAGTGAACGCCGCTGATGTCCTCGGACGCGCTGATGTCCGGGGAACCGCCGCCGAACACCAGTGGATTGTTGCCGCTGGTTTGCAGATAGATGTTGAACATTTCCAACTGCTCCGGCGTCAACAGCTCCGGGGCTATGGACACGATAGACCGTGCCGTGAGCTTCACATTGAGGATGTAGTAATTGTAAGGCACTTCCACATCGTAGTCGTTGCCCTCGCTGTCCGTCCGGGTTTCTGTGCGGTAGCGGACTTCAACCGTCGTCGTGGTGGTAAGGGTGTACTGCTTGGCAAATACCCGCTGTATCTTTATTTAATTGCGTTGGATTTTCCGACGTCGGCTTTCCCGTTGTCGGGTTTTCCGACGACGGTTTATTCAACAACGGCGGCAAAGAAACAGGCTGCTCGTGGATAATGTACTCGTTGCTGCTGAACTTGCCGCTTTCGTCCGTGGTCTGGTGGCGCTCAATGTACCCGGCCCGCTCCAATTCGTTGACGGCGGAACGAATAGCGTCCTTGCTCTCCCGGTTGATATAGCACAGGCCGGACAGGGTATAATCCCAATCTTCCGGGAGGCTAAGTATCTGCGACAACAGGCCCTTGGCTTTCAGGGACAGGGATTTGTCCCGCAGGTGGTAGTTGGACATCACCGTGTACCCCTTGTTCCTCTCCACGCGGAATACTGGCATGGTTCTCCGCTCCTTTCGGTGTCTGGACATGAAAAAACGCCGCAGATTTTGAAAACCTACGGCGCAGACAATCCACCACTTAAAAACGCCATATCAAGGCTTGTCCAACCTTGCTACGGCGTTTTTGATGTAATTATAAGGGCTGTTTAATTGTCTTTAAGATATGAACAATCCGCATAATTGCGGGGTTTCCTATGTTGTGCATATATTGACGGCGCTACGGGCCCCATAGGCCCCATAGGCCCCACAGGCCTCACCGGCGCCACCGGCGCCACCGGGGCTGCCGGGGGCACCGGGGCCACTGGCGTGATTGGCGCGGCCGGCGCCACGGGTGTCACCGGGCCCAACCCCACAGCGACGGCGGGCTTCGCCGCCAACACGGCAGGCACCAGCCTGTCCGTTGCTCTGGGCGGCACGCCCAACCCCCAGCCCAGCGCCCAGGTGTTTTCGGCGAACATTACCCCAAACGCGGGGAATACCGTCTTCACCGTAGCCACTGCGGGGCGCTACCGCATCTCCTACCATGTGAACACCACGGCGTCCCTGCTGATGGGCAGCCGCCTAGTCATCAACGGGGTGAACAACACGGCGTCCACCATCGCGCCGGTGCTGTCCGTTTCCAGCTATGAAAATGAGATTGAGATCGACCTGGCCGCCAACTCCACTGTCTCCCTCCAGCTTTATCCCCTCCTGCTGGCCGGGGTGGCGGTGCTGATCAGCGGCGGCGCGGGCGCGTCCCTGATGATCGTCCGGCTGAGCTGACCGGAAAGCCCTCAGCTCCATTTTTGGGGGCGGCGCCTTTTTCAAGGCGCCGCCCCCGTAGTTTTGAATCGTTGAGGAGGATGTTTATGGTCACAGTCAGCCTGTGCATGATCGTAAAAAACGAGGCGGACGTGCTGGCCTGCTGTCTGGAGAGCGTGTCGGGCCTGGTGGACGAGATTGTCATCGTAGACACCGGCTCCACCGACCGGACGCGGGAGATCGCGGGACAATTCACCAGCCGGGTATACGATTTCACCTGGACAGACGATTTTGCGGCGGCCCGGAATTATGCCTTTTCCCTGGCGGAGAAGGATTATTGTATGTGGCTGGACGCGGACGACGTACTTCTGGAAGCGGACCAGGCGGCTTTCGAGACGCTGAAAGAGACCCTGGACCCGGATGTCAATGTGGTCATGGCCAAATACAATACGGGCTTTGACGAGAACGGAAGCGTGACGTTTTCCTATTTCCGGGAGCGGCTCATCAAAAACCACGCCGGTATGCGCTGGGAGGGAGCCGTGCATGAGGCAGTCACGCCGGTGGGCCGGGTGGTGTACGGCCAGTTCGCCGTCGCCCACCGCAAGCTTCGCCCCTCCGACCCAGACCGGAATCTGCGGATCTACGAGGGTCAATTGGCGCGAGGAGTGGAGCTGGAGCCCCGGCAGCAGTTCTATTACGGGCGGGAGCTGTACTACCACCGACGCTACGAGGAGGCCATACAGGTTTTTCATGATTTTTTGGACGAGGGCCGGGGCTGGATGGAGAACAACATCGACGCCTGCTGCCATTGCGCTTACTGCTATGAACAAATGGACCAGCCGGAGCTGGCGCTGCAATCGCTGCTGCGCAGCTTTTCATACGACCGGCCCAGGGCCGAGGTGTGCTGCGAGCTGGGCCGCTGGTTTTTTCAGCGGGAGCAGTTTTCTCTGGCCGTCTACTGGTATTCGCTGGCCCTGACCTGTACTCGGGACGACAGCCGGGGCGGTTTTATCTCCCCCGACTGCTATGGCTATCTGCCCTGCATCCAACTGTGTGTATGCTACAGCCGTCTGGGTGATCTGGAACGTGCAGAGCAGATGAACGAACTGGCGGCAGCCTTCAAGCCGGATTCTGCTCCAGTCCTGCACAATCGGAACTTTTTCCAAATCTTGAAAGTGGAGAAATGATAGAAGGTCTGCACCAGCAATAATATGATTCTTCAATAAAAGTCCTGCCAAACGAGCGTACCGCAAACTGCGGTACGCTCGTTTGTATCTTTCCGGTGACTATATCAGCTTAATCTGTTGGGTCCTCATTGTTTTCTCTTCCATTATCTTACCGCGAAACAATATGGGCAGGCAAAGAACAGCAGACGCAGAAGAAAACAAATGGGGATGTTCTGCATCAGCGTTGTCAGCCAGACAAAGGCCGAGTTTGCGTTGCCCATAACATTGCCTTGCTGCCGGTTTCCAAGTCAAAGCATTCTGGTCATAATTGCAAAATCAGGCGGATTGCCTTCGTAAGACGGGGACGGTCCGAATCCTGAAGACCCGTGGAAGAAATCAGGTATTCCAGCAGCGATTCCATACTGTTGTCATCTGGTGTGAATCCCAGTTTGAGCAGAGTATCAGGCATCTGCATATGGCGCATAAGCTCCCTGACTTCGTTCAGGTAAGTTGGATGTACCTCATTGAATGCCATTTGCATCAGGACGCCCACGGCTACAATCTCACCATGGAGAAAAGGTGCAGCCTCCGTGGTGAAGCTGCGGCGCATGAAGTCATAGAGGCCATGAGCCAGCGCCAATTGGTTCAATCCACTGGAGAACCCGCTTACCACAGAGGTGTGGAGCAAATTCGTGAGGATCAGGTCGGTGAACCGACCCGAAGCCATACCATTATCATAGACATTTTTTCCCTCACCGGTCAAAAATTGATAGATGGCTTGAGAATTGACGGTGCAGATGTATTTTTCCAGGCTGCAATCCCGGTAATTTGTAATCGTGACGTTGTGAACTACCTCAGGCAGTTTGGCGATGGAGTCAAAAATACCGGCGGCCAAGGTCCGCTTTGGGGCAGTGGCAATTACATCCGTATCGGCGATGACCACGTCCACTTCTTTGTCCATGTCCACGGAACCGTCGGGTGAGCCATCATCCTGATACATGATACAGACAGAGGAGGAGGCTACGCAGGTGGCAACAGAGGTGGGTACGCAAATCAGATCCAGCCCCCCAAAGGTGGCTGCGCATTTTGCTAGGTCCAGGCATTTTCCTCCGCCGATACCAAGAATCAAGGTACAACCCATTTCCTCCGCATCCCGGCGGTACCGCTCCGCCCAGGTCCGGCTGCACTGGCTGGTGTGGACCCGCACTGTCGGGACAACGCCCGCCTCCAGAAAGCGATCCTTAATCTGGTCCATCACCAGCGGGGTTGTGGTGGGACCGCCTATTATCAGCGGGCGGCCGCCCAGCCGGACTGTCTCACGGGTCAGCTCAGCAAGACAGCCACTGCCGTAATAGAACTTTCCAACGCCTACCTTCAGCTTGGCATAGGCCTCATTATCATTCATGACAGTGATGCTCCTTTCAAATTGATGGCGTCCCCAGCCAGGCTGCGGGGGGACCACGTGCCCCCATTATACCACGCGAAAATTTATTTTCAATTATTTTTGCAAAATATAAAAAAATATTTTTTCTTCTTGACAAGGTGTATACTGCATGATATTATGAAAGCACAGCCTAAGAAAATAGGTAAATTCCACAATATCAAGCATGGAGACGCAGGCCTTATCGATTCAGAGGCAGAACGTCCTCTCTGAATAAAGAAAAAAATCAGGAAAAATTAGGAGGAATGAAAATGAAACCGGAAGAACTTCGGCAACACCTTCACGGTGTGTGCGTCATCAGCATCACTCCCTTCAAAGAGGACGGGACGCTGGATGAAGCGGGTTATGAGAAGAATCTGAGGTTCATCATGGGCGGAGGGCTGAACGCTGCCAACGCCACGATTGTGGTGGGCGGGAGCACAGGAGAATGCGGCGCCATGAGCCCCGCCGAGCGAAAAGCGGTACTGGACTGCGCCCTGAGTGTATGCGGGGACAAGCTGCCGGTTATCGCCGGCTGCAACAGCACCAACGTGCGGGAGGCCATTGAACTGGCCCAGTACGCCGAAGACCGTGGCGCGGCAGGCGTGATGGCCCTTTCCCCCTACTACTACCCCGCCAAGGACGAGGCGTGCATCTACGCATTTTACAAGGAACTTGCCTCAAACACTGGATTGGGCATACTGTTATACAATAATTTCGAGGTAATGAATATTGATTGCCCCATTTCAGTGCTCAAACGGCTGAAGGAACTGCCCAACGTGGTGGGGATGAAGGAATGCACCCCGGCCTTTTTCAAAATGACCCGGGTGGTACAGGAGATTGGCGACAAGGTCAGCGTGGTCAACGGGCACGGCGAGTTCCTGGAGCCCTATGCGGCGCTGGCGGGGACAGCAGGCTTCATCTCCAGTATGTCTAACTTTGTCCCCAGCCGGGCCGCCGCCATCTGGGAAGCCCGCAGCAAAGGGGATTATGCTAAGGCTAAGGAGATTCGGGACACCATGGTGCCCTACATGGACTTGGCGGTGAAGTATTCCGGGCAGGGCGGTGAGTATAAGGTCATTTCCCTGCTGAAATACATCACGGACCAGGTGGGCAGCTGCGGCGGTTGGCCCCGCATTCCCTGCATCCCCCTGTCCGACGAGGAGAAAACGGAGACCCGGGCCGTGCTGAAGGCCATCGGTTTGTGAGCACCCACGCTGGAACAGTTGCCCAGTACCGGAGACGGACAATATAAAAAGGGAGGCTTCGGTAGAAAGAGTGGTCGGGTCAGCGGTTAGGGAGAGTGGGATGAAG
>CAJUQN010000121.1 GCA_910588625.1 uncultured Oscillospiraceae bacterium | reverse complement strand
CGCTGATGGTGGAACACGCCAAATGCCTGGATGATGTGCTGCGCGTGGCGGGCAGCTTGGACAGCTATGAACTGTTCCCCGATATCAAAACGGACGAGGAGCTGGGCCGTTTCCTGGTGGACACCGGCCCAATCACCGGCAAGTTCGTTTTTGCCGAGGAAGCAAAACCCTACGCCGGGCGGCAAGAGCTGGAACAGGCCATTCAGAATCGGTTTTTGTTAGCAGCGGAAAAGGAAACCCCAGCCCGCTCTCATCAAGAGAAACGGGTTGGGGCAAAAGACGGCGGTGCTGACAGCCGGAAGGCGCGGGATGCCCAGCAGGGCCAGCCGCTGGCAACGATCCCCAACTTCGTGAAAAAGCAGGATGGACCGCCGCCAGACGCATCCGGGGGGTGATGCCTTGACCTATTATGATGACATCTACGACAACCGGGAGCTGAACAGCCGGGAAAAAGCGGTCTATCGTTTCCTCAGAGACCACGCCAACAAGGACGGCACCTGCTGGCCGGGGATCAACACCATTGCCGCTGGGGTAAGCCTGTCCCGCTCGACGGTGAAGCGGGCGCTGGACGGGCTGGTAAAGCTGGGGCTGGTGGAGAGATCCCACCGATGGCGGGAGAATGGGAGTCTCTCGTCCAACCTCTATCGGGTCAAATAGCGTCACCAGTATATTTCAGTGCAGAAAAAGGAATGGCAATCAGAGGCGAATCGTGATATCGTATAGGCTTGCCGCAAACAGGAACGATAACGCTATTATAATGAAGGGAGCCATTCGAATATGAACCAACGAACGATCCGAAACGTTCAAATCATCGCTTTTGAGCAGTTCTTGCGCGCAGAGGAGCGTGTATCCGGCACTATTGATAAATACCTGCGGGATGTCCGAAGCTTTGCCGCGTGGCTGGGGAAGCGCCCACTGGACAAGGAAGCCTGCGCGGCCTGGAAAGAGGGGCTTCAAGCGGAGAAGCTTTGCCCGGAGACTGTCAACTCCAAGCTGTCGGCACTGAACAAATTCCTCAAATTTATTCACAGAGAAGATTGCTGTGTGAAATATCTGCGCATCCAGCACAGGCTGTTCCGCAGAACGGACCGGGACCTGACCAAAGCCGATTATGCCCGATTGCTGGAGACTGCTAACAGCATGGGCAGGACCCGGCTTGCTCTGCTGATGGAAACCATCTGCGCCACGGGCATCCGGGTATCGGAGGTCAAATATATCACGGCGGAGGCTATAGAGGAGGGACGGGCCGAGATCAGCTTGAAGGGCAAGATCCGCACCATCCTGATCCCTGGAAAGCTGTGCCGGAAGCTGCATAAATACGCCAGAAAACAAAAAATCGTCTCCGGCGAGATATTCCTCACCAGAAACGGAAAAGGGCTGTCACGCAGGCAGATTTGGGCAGAGATGAAAAGCCTCTGTGAGAAAGCGGGAGTAGCGGAAACCAAAGTGTTTCCCCATAACCTGCGGCACCTGTTCGCCCAAGCGTTCTACCGGGTGTGCCACGACGTGGTGAAGCTGGCGGATGTGCTGGGGCACAGCTCCATCGAAACAACCCGGATCTACTTGATCTCCACTGGCGCGGAACACGTCCGGCAGCTGGACCGTCTGGGGCTGATCTCCTAGCGCGGCGATATCACAAAATCCGCAAATCGCCGTGTAGAAGCCGGAAAGAAAACAACGGTTCCTTCCAATTTTCCTTCGGCGAAATCATCATAGCACAGGCGGTGAGGAAGCGCAAGCCCCTTCAAAACAATTTTTTACATAACAAATCAGGCCGGGCAATGAGGAATTTTGTCCAGCTTATTTTTTTGCGCCCTTTCTTGTGCCGAACAAGGGCCGTTTCATGATTTTTCCGCATTTGCGCCGTCCTGTCCGGCATTTTTTGCCCGCCGTCAGGACGATATGCGGAATTTGTGATAGAAACTCTGGGCCGTTCTCGTTCCGCCAGCGTCCATATCCATGCGGCCCGGCACATCATCCGCAATATTTTTACAGGAGAAAAGAGGTCTTAGTGTGAAAGCTACTCGGGTAAGAGGCGCACCAGAAAAGGGCGCAAAAACACAGCCCCGAAAAGCAGGAAATTTTCGAGGCAAACCGCAAAATATCAGTAGCGGCTAACTCACTTTAAGGCCCTGCATTTCAAGGAATCGAACAGCCTGCCTCACAGCCTTTTGAAGCTGCTGTTCTTTGAGATGTTCAGGCATATCAACCTTGAACAAATCAACAGGATTCCAGATTTCCCCGGTGGAGAGCATGGAGTAAATGGCGGTCAAAATCATTCTGGCAATGGCGATGATGGCCCGTTTCTTGCCCCGGCGTTTGGCAATACGCTCATACTTCAAAGCATAGTAGGGATTCAGCTTGTCCTTCACGGCTGCGTGGGCCACTTGCACCAACGCAGGTTTGAGATAAACTCCCGCACGTGAAATACGGACAGACTTTTTCTTGCCGGCGGATTCGTTATTGCCGGGGGTGAGACCGGCCCAGCAGCAAAGGCGCTTGGAGGAACCAAACTGAGCCATATCCACGCCAATTTCAGAGATAACAGTTATCGCGGAGCTGCGGTCAATGCCAGGAATGGTACAAAGGAGCGAAATAGCCCCATCGTACTTTTCGACCATGGTGTTGATGCAGGAATCCACCCGCTCAATCAGTTCCTCAATGTAGTGGAGATGGTCGCGGACAATGCCAATGCGGTATTTCTGCTCTGGCGAAATTTCGTACCCTTCAATAGAAACGAGAACATCATCCGCCTTTTTCTTGAGGGAACGCTGTAAAAGGGAAACGCAATGCTGCGGGTCAAAATCCTCATCGGATGTCAGGTAGTCTGTGATTGCGGTTGCGGACTTACCAAACATATCAGACACGACGGAATCAAGCGCCACATTGCAGACGGTAAAGGCATTCTGGAAACGGTTCTTTTCACTGCTTTTCATGCAAGTGAGTTTGTAGCGATAACGGGTCAATTCCCGCAGAATACGGATATCCTTAGCAAGGATAAAGCTGCTTTTGACCAAGCCGATACGGAACAGATCCCCAATCCATTTGGAGTCCTTTGTATCGTCTTTATTCCCCTTTACCGCCTTGACCCATTTGGGGTTGGCAATGACGACCCGAATGCCCCGTTTTTCCAGAATGTTGAATACCGGCACCCAGTATTTCCCGGTGGATTCCATGCACACATCCAAGCAGCTATTCTCGTAAAGCCAATCAGCAAGGTGATTCAGTTCGGAATTGAACACAGAAAACCGCTTCTTCTGGTATTCTGGCTGTAGGTTGTCCTTTGGCGTTTTGATGATAGTTGCAACCAAAACGATTTGTGGACATCAATCCCACAGCAAGTTGGAAATACGACCTTCAAACCATGCCCTCCTCATAACAAAATGATGAGGGGAAACAGTGACTGAACCGCCAAGCAATTAACAGGTGTTAATACAATCCTTAGTGTCCGGGCTCTTGGCACCACTCATTTGTGCTTGAAAAGGCTGTCCTAACATTGATTATTATACTGCTTTGAACTCTGGAAGCAATCTGCGACTCCTCCTGCCGTGCGTTGTAGTATGCTTCCCCTCAGCCTAATTTTATAAGAAAGGCGACCGTTTGTCTGCACCCTTTCATCCCTATTTGTGCAGACCGTGTAACGGTCGGCATGGTGATTATTATGAGCGAAAATCCGCCCAAAAAGTCAAAAAAGAAACCGCTGATCATTGCCGCCGCATGTCTCCTGCTGCTGGTCATTGGAGGCGCGGCCTTCTGGCTGACCAGAGCGGATGACGGCAAAGATGACGATCCGCTGGCATTGGACGATAACGCCACCATGGGCATCCTGCCCGGCGTCGACATCGCGGAGCGTCAGGCCCAGCTCCAGGAGCAGCTGGACGAGGGCATGATCGCCTTCTCCATCAACAGCAGCCCGGTCTTTGCCAACGGCGGGGCCGAGGGAAACCTGATGCTGGAGAATCCGGCAAACAACGCCAAGCTGCTGGTGGTGGAGATCTACATAGACGCCACCCAGGAACTGGTCTACCAGTCCAAAGCCATCCCCACGGGGGCCTACATCGAGAACGCCAGGCTGGACAAGGTGCTGGAGCCGGGTGAATACCAGGCTACGGCCTATTTCAAAGCCTACCGGGAGGAGGACCACTCCTTCATCGGCCAGGCGGGCGCCGCGATCAAGATCACGGTGCTCAGTTGATCTCGGCCATACTTCGCGGTTATAGGGGCAGAAAAGGAGCTGTATCTGATGAAACGTAGATTGTCCGCTGTTCTGGCCGCTCTGATGGCCGTCAGCCTTTTGGCCACCGCCGCTTATGCGTCCAGCAACTATCAGTCCGGCGATGTGCCCATCGGCTCCTCCAACGAGGTGCTGATGGTGGGCACCGTAGTGCCCAGCGTCATGTCGGTCACCATGCCCACCTATGTCCCCTTCCATGTCAGCCGCACCATCGAGGGGGACAACAAGGTGATCTCCCCCCGTATCACCGTGACCAACAACTCCAGCGTCCCTGTGGCCCTGGATGTGACCTATACTTCGGTGGATCTGAGCAAGCTTCCGGGGGCGGCCTGGGGGACCGGCTCTAATGTGGCCCCAAATGAGATCGCCATCGGCTTCCAGCCGGAGACACTGGCCAACCAGATGCCAACTACCTTCAATCGGACCACCTGGCTTCAGGCCAACACCCAGCAGAATATCAACGTCATGTCGCTGAACGCCTACGGGAACAGTACCATGTACGTGGTGGGCACCCTGGGCGACGCGGTCCCGGAGAACAATTCCTTCTCCGTCATCCCCACCTTTGTGGTCCGTCAGGCGTAACCCCACTCCCAGCGAGAGCATAAACAAATAGAAACGCCCCTGTATCCGCGAATGCAGGCAGGCGGCCGGAAGCTGCGGCTTCCGGCCGCCTTTTTGCCGTCAGGGGGTGAGGACCCGTTCCCAGATCCCGTGGTAGGGATATACGCCGTGGAAGCCCTGGCTGACAGCGAACAGGAAATAGGCCAGGGCACCCAGGATGAGAATACCTGTCCGCGTCTTTTGGGATATCCGCTTGCAGGGGGCGAAAACCGCGGCGGGAAGGGCCAGCAGGGAGAACATGGCAGCATAAATGGACAGCCGCTCCAGGATGAAGTGCCGGGTGATGAATAGCTGGATCAGAAGGGAGTAAAACACGCTGTTGACCAGCACCGGGGATCCATCCGGTTCTTCTGTCGCCTGACGTAACAGGGGGATGGCAAACAGGAGACAGCCCATCGGCATCAAAACGTAGAGAAAGCTGTTGCCCTGCCAGTATTTTTCCGTAAGGTAATGCTGGTATTTCGGCACGATGGAGATGGCGACGTTGATCAGCGGGTCCATCAGGAAATATGCCGCGCCCGCTGCGAGTGCGGCCAGACCGTAGTGGAGCTTGGACGGCGGCAGGGTGAGCAGGATGCAGAGCGGGAGCATGACGAGGGCGGTCCGGTGGAAGCAGGCGGCAAGAAGCACCAGCCCGCAAGCGGGGAGAAAGCGGCGGCTTTTCAGGAATGGGTAGGCCCAGATCACGATGGCGGCGGCCAGGGCCTGACGCAGAAAATTCATGCTCAGGGCAAAGTATTGCAGGGTGAGGAACAGGAAAACGCTCATCCAGGGGGAGGGGGAATAACGTCCGATCCAGACAAAGACCAGCGCGGTCAGCAGAAAATGAAACACAAACAGGAAGATACGGTAGTCCCCGCCGAGCTGGGAGACCGCCCGATTCAGGAGGAGATAGCCCGGTTCCGACCAGTCCGCGCCACCCAGGCCGGAAGCTGAAATGGACTGAAAAGCGGACTCATAAAAACGATAATCGAAACCGGTGACATAGCGGAAGGAGGCCAAAAGCCAGCAGGCCAGGCCCATGGCCAGCAAATAGCCCCACCGAAACTTTGACCGATGGCGGGGCAGCGGCGCGCCCGCAAGGCTGGCTCCAATCAGCAGATAATATGGGAACATGACCTATCACCCCGCGCAGGCGGGGAAATTTGAAAAGCAGGATCCCCGCGTCTTTTCCTCCATTATGACATAGAGGCAAGCAGGGCGCAAGCTAAATATTTCTTCGCCGAAAGACCCGGGTTGTGTAAAATGGGATAACACGATTTGGGGAGGCGTTTTCATGGACAAGCACATCGATCAAGCACAACTTACGGCGTTTGAACGCCATCTGCGTCTGGAGGAGCGGGAACCCGGCACCATCGAAAAATATCTGCGGGACATCCGCGCCTTCGCCGCGTGGCTGGAGGAGAGACCGCTGGACAAGGAGGCCGCCGTGGCCTGGAAGGAACATCTGCTGGCTTCGGGCTACGCCCCTTCCACCATCAACTCCATGCTGATCGCGGTAAATCGGTTTTTCTGTTTCCAGCACTGGGAGGAGCTGCGGGTCAAGACCGTGCGCGTTCAGCGCCGGATCTTCCGCAGCCGGGAAAAGGAACTGACCAAAGAGGAATATGTCCGTCTGCTGGAAGCCGCTCACACCCTGGGAAGGGAGCGGCTGGCCCTGCTGATGGAGACCATCTGCGCCACCGGCATCCGGGTGTCCGAGGTCCGGTATATCACCGTGGAGGCCGCCCAGGCGGGGCGGGCGGAAATCGCGCTGAAAGGGAAGATCCGCACCATTCTGCTGCCGGGAAAGCTGCGCCGGAAGCTGCTGAAATACGCCAAAAAGCAAAACACCGGCTCCGGCGAGATCTTCCTCACCAGGACCGGGAAAGGGATGTCTCGGCGGCAGATCTGGGCCGAGATGAAGTCCATCTGTAAAAAAGCGGGGGTGGCGCCCTCCAAGGTGTTCCCCCACAATCTGCGCCATCTGTTCGCCCGGACGTTCTACAAGGTCTGCCGGGACGTGGTCCAGTTGGCGGATGTGCTGGGGCACTCCAGCGTGGAGACCACCCGGATCTATCTTGCCACCACCGGCGACGAATACGTCCGGCGCATGGACAGGCTGGGCCTGATCTCCTGACGGGAATTATCACAGAAGAAAAATTTTGTAGCCAACAGAACAAAAAATCAACCTATTCCATTCAAACGTCCTTATCTTACTACATAAGCTGGCAAATTGCAACCCTCATTTTCAACAAAATAGTCATGATAAGACAGCCGGTCCAGGAAACCAGCTTGTTTCTTTGCGCCCGTTTTTGGTATCTGAGAGCATGATTTGCGGCGTTTTGAGCCGTGGATCACGCTCTTTTTCCTTTCCTGGGGCCAAATTTTTCTTCTGTGATGGATTGAGGAACGTTGGCACCGTGGTGCGGGAAGGTG
>CAJUQN010000120.1 GCA_910588625.1 uncultured Oscillospiraceae bacterium | reverse complement strand
TGGGCTACGCCCTTCTTGCCGTCCAGCATGATGCTGTTGACGAGCTTAGTGACTAGGACGGAATTATACAGCGGGTCGGGCAGAACTTCCCGCTTGGGTACGTTTCCTCTTCTGGGCACTTCGCTTCCCTCCTTCTACATAGAATTAGAATTCATAGGTACTCGAAGTTTTTCAAGCCGCAAGCGGCTCAAAAACATCTCCGTACAATGCCTGTCCGAGGCCTACCCATAAAATATATGGAATAAACGCTCGGCAAGGCTTTCGGCCTTGCGCATGTGCGCAAAACTCGTTGTGGGGAAGAAGCAGTTACTTCTTCTTGGCCGCCTTGGGCCGCTTGGCGCCGTACTTGGAGCGGGCCTGCATCCGGCCGTTGACGCCCTGGGTGTCCAGCGTGCCGCGGATGATGTGGTAACGAACGCCGGGCAGGTCCTTGACACGGCCGCCGCGGATCATGACCACGGAGTGCTCCTGCAGGTTGTGGCCCACGCCGGGGATATAGGCGGTGACCTCGTAGCCGTTGGTCAGGCGCACACGGGCGATCTTACGCAGCGCGGAGTTCGGCTTCTTCGGGGTGGAAGTACGAACGGCGGTGCACACGCCCCGCTTCTGGGGAGAGGGCAGGTCGGTCTCCTTGTTCTTCAGGGTGTTCAGACCGTGCTGCATGGCGGGAGAGTTGGACTTATAGGTGCTCTTCTCGCGGCCCTTGCGGACCAGTTGGTTAAAAGTAGGCATGATTTTCCTCCTTTCAATGAATATATATTTTAACGAATCATCCAAGGATTATTCGCTAAAACCGGAAAAAGTTGGGGGCGCTTCTTAGATAATTGCCGCCACGGCGGCTCCCACGGCGATGCCGCAGGCTTTCCCCAGCGCCTTCATGGACTCGGTCCAGGCAACCTCCACGTTCCGCTCACCCGCCTGACGCTCCAGGGGTCCGGTGAGGTGGGGGTCGGCGTCCTTCGCCAAGTACAGGCGCTTTGCCTGACCGTTTGTCAGCGCCCGGCGGACCTGCTTGACGCCTACGACCTTGGCCGCGGTCTCCAGTTCGTTCAGCATCAAAACGGCCCTCCTTTCGCATATCAACGCAAGTTGAAATTATAGCATATCGGCAACAGTCCGTCAAGTTGATTCCAACCTTTTTTCCACCTTTTTTCTGGACTGGAGCGGGTTTTCTTTGTCGAAACCGTCAAAAAAGCCCCGCCCAGATGGGCGGGGCTCTTTGGTACGTTAAAGCGCTGTATCAGTCCAGCTTGAGGTCGCCTTCCTTGATCCAGCCGACTTTCCGGAACAGCAGTCCAAAGGCCCAGCACAGCACCGCTGGAAGCACGAAAGAGACCAGGAACAGTCCGGCCCACTCAAAGGCCCCCGGCGTGATGGCGGCCGCGCCGTTGGCCACGGCCTGCTCGCTGGGGGCGATCCACCCGGTCCACACGCCGATCTGCCCCACCAGACCGCAGGTACCCATGCCGGCGGACACCGGAGGGCCGTTCATCTCCAGCCGGAACAGGCAGGTGGACACCGGCCCTGTGATGGCGGAGGCGAGAATGGCGGGCAGCCAGATGCGGGGATTTTTCACGATGTTGCCCATTTGCAGCATAGAGGTGCCGATGCCCTGGCTCACCAAGCCGCCCCATCCATTTTCATGGAAGGACAGCACGGCGAAGCCCACCATATTGGCGCAGCATCCCGCCACCGCCGCGCCCCCCGCCAGGCCCGTCAGGCTGAACGCGGCGCAGATGGCGGCGGAGGAGATGGGCAGAGTCAGGGCCATTCCAACGACCACGCTCACCAGAATTCCCATCAATAGAGGCTGCTCGTCGGTGGCCAGCCGGGTGATGTTGCCGATGGCAGTGGCGGCGGTGCCGATGGCCGGGGCCAGCAGGGCGGACAGCCCCACCCCCACCAGAATCGTCACCAGCGGGGTGACCAGAATGTCCACCTTGGTCTCCTTTGAGACCGCCTTACCGAATTCTGCCGCAATGATGGCGATGAACAGCACCGCCAGCGGCCCGCCGGCGCCCTTTCCGCCGTCCAGAGTAACGCTGCCCAGGGCGTTGGCGGCATAGCCCACCGTCACCAGGGAGAACAGCACCATGGGCGGGGCCTTCAGCGCCCAGCCGATGGCCGCGGCCATGGCCGCGCCGCTCATGGCGGAGGCGTAATTGCCCACATCCACCAGGAACGCCAGCCCCGCCTGCTCTCCCAGGGTTTTGATGATGGTGCCGATCAGCAGCGAACAGAACAGGCCCTGTGCCATAGCGCCCAGAGCGTCGATACCGTAGCGCTTGCCGGAAATGACAATGTCTTTCCGTTTCAGGAACGCTTTGAATCCTTCCATTTCCCTCACTCTCCAACTCAAATAGTCCGCACAGGTGTCTTGACACCTGTGCGGACTATTATACAGGCTGGGACGGAAATGTCAATCGGCTTTTTGCCCAAAATCAGGGCTACCGCGCCAAAAAGCCCGCCTCCTCCAACTCTGCCGATACCCGCTGGAAGGCCTCCCGGCCGGGGCAGCGCAGGGTGTGCAGGTGAATGCCGCCGGTCAGATCCGACAGAGGTTTGGCGGACTGCTCCGATACCTTTCGGATGAACTCCGCCACGTCGTACCGGGAGGACAGGTCCAGCGGCCCGGTCAGCTGGCCGTAGACCGGGTGCTCCACGATGACGTTCTCCACCGTGCACCCCTGGTCCACCATCAGCGTCAGCTCCCGCTCCATATCCTCCCCCCGGTGGAGGCAGGCCACGGTGAACACCTGCCCAGTCCGTGGGCGCTCCAGCACGTAGCCGCGGGGGGTGGCAGTGATGCCCTCCCCCGATGCCCGGAGCAGGGCCACGTCCCCTACGATGATCTGGCGGCTCACCGACAGCCGCTGGGCCAGGGCGGTGGCAGACAGAGGCTGTTCGGCCGCCTTCAAATATTCTAATATGCGCTCCCGGCGCTCCGAGGTGTTCATGCACAGGCTCCTTTCGTGATACCCTGTTGTCTTGACAATAATATACCACACCAGGCCAACCTCCGCAAGTCCGCCTTATCCGCCCTCCGGGCCAAAAATTTCCTCCAAATGGTCCTCGATCTCCGGCCCTGGCAGGAGGGCGGCGATGATGCCCAGCCGCTTTGCCGTCTCCAGCTTCTCCCGGATGGAGCGCGGCGTGTCGAACAGCACAAAATGGGCCTGGGGGCCCTTCATGTAGGTGTAGTAATGAGCACACAAGCCCTTGTCAAAGAATATGGCGGGCTCCAGGCGCTTCATCTGTCCCTCCAGCGCCTCCTGGCCGACCGGCTCCCCCCGGCCTCTGGCGGGGAGGACAAAGTCCTCCCGCACCCACTCCACCGCCAGGGCGGCGCGGTTTTGCCCATAGCGCGCAATTGCCTCCTTCAGCCGCCGCTCCAAGGTCCCGTGGGTGAGGGCGGAGGGGATGAGCACCCGGGCCTTCGGCGCGTGGGCGGAATAACACTCCGGCACATACAGCGGCCAACCCTGGGCGGCGCAGTTGCGGTCCAAAATCTCCACCAGCTTCCCTGTGCAGCCGCGGGGCTCTCCCTCAAAGTCGCATACGATGCCCCGGAAGGAGCGGCGGCGGCACTCCCCCAAAATCTGGCGGCAGCAACCCACCGGGTCCCCCGCCCCGTCGAACCCGGCGCAGTCCACCTGCATCAGCCCGCCCCGCAGGTTCTGGGGCAGGCGGATGCCCAGCAGCTTGGGTCCCGGTCCCACCCGGTAGGCCATGTGGGCGGGCGTGAGGCCGATGCTCCTCCCCTGGGTCTCCCGCCCGGCGGGCAGGGCCAATAAAAGTTCTTTCATGGGAGTTCCCCCTTGCTAGCGACGAAATTTCATGGTACTATAGATGGTGCGTATTGCAATTCTATGCCTGTCCGGGGCAGAATAGAAGGTGGACTATGGCTTGGTTCCGGGCCCGGTTTGTGGCCCATGATATTTACGAGCTCACCGGCGAGGCGCTGGCGCGCCGCGGCTTCAAGCTGCTGCTGGCGGATCTGGACAACACCCTGGTCCCCTACGGCGTACCTCTGCCCGACGAAAAGCTGAAAGCGTGGCGGAACGATTTGAGCGCCCACGGGGTAACGCTGTTCGTGCTGTCCAACAACCGCCACGAAAACCGGCCCCGCATCTTCTCCGAGGGGCTGGATGTGCCCTATATCGGCCGCGCGGGGAAACCAAAGCCCCCCTCCTTTTATAGTGCCATGGAGCAGATGGGCGTAACGAAGGAACAGACGGCCATCGTCGGCGACCAGGTGTTCACCGACGTGCTGGGGGGCAACCTGGCCGGGGTGAGCACCATTCTGGTGGAACCCATCCGGCTGGCAGGCAATCCGGGGCGGTATCTGCGGTACGCCGCGGAGGCGCCCTTCCGGCTATTGTCCGGGAAAGGAGAACTGCTGTGAGCGCTGTGTTTGGCCCTGCGGGGAACGCGGAAAATTTCCCTTATAAATCCTCCGCTGATGCACCAAAGTGGCTGGCGGAGATCGGTCTGGACTGCTATGAGTACCAATGTGGAAAAGGGGTTCACGTGGGGGAGGACACCGCCCGGAAGGTGGGGCTAGCCGCCGTGGAACACGGGATCACCCTTTCCCTCCACGCGCCCTATTTTATCAATCTGGCAAATCCCGACCCGGACGCTTTGCAAAAAACCATCGGCTACGTCACCGGGGCCTGCCTGGTGGCGGACTGGATGGGAGCCAAGCGGGTGGTCATCCACTCCGGCGCACTGATGAAGCGCACCCGGCGGGAGGCTCAGGACATCGCCCTGCGCTCCTTAAAAGAGGTCGTCGCCGCCTGTGACGGCGCGGGCTTCGCCCACATCACCCTGTGCCCCGAAACCATGGGCAAAATCAACCAGCTGGGAGATCTGGACGAGGTGCTGGAGCTTTGCACCATCGACGACCGCCTCCTGCCCTGCGTGGATTTCGGCCACCTCTACGCCCGCTCATTGGGGGCGGACGACGGGGCCGAGGCTATGGAACGGATGCTCAGCCGCATGGAGGCCGTCCTGGGCCCAGACCGGGCCAGCCGCTTCCACAGCCACTTTTCACACATCGAGTTCACCCCCAACGGCGGAGAGAAGCGCCACCGAACCTTTGCCGGCGACGGGGGCTATGGCCCGGACTGGCCCCCGCTGGCCGCGGCAGTGGCCCGTCGGGGATGGAGCCCCACATTCATCTGCGAGAGCGCGGGCACCCAGGCAGAGGATGCGCTGACCATGAAGCAAATCTATCAAGAATTTGAGCGGAAGCCGG
The DNA here is from genome assembly GCA_910588625.1 of uncultured Oscillospiraceae bacterium. GTDB lineage: Bacteria > Bacillota > Clostridia > Oscillospirales > Oscillospiraceae > Enterenecus. The sequence continues at coordinate 2,024 of CAJUQN010000120.1, read as the reverse complement.
GGTGAAACACCCATGATGAACGTCGTCGTGGGTATCGAATGTGTGATATTGGGCGTGATTTTTGCCCTCCGCCCCCGTTCTCTGTGGCGGCTGCGCCGAGGCTGGTTGTCTGACCGGGAGCCCACCCACGCAGGCCTGCCGTTCAGCAGGCTGTCCGGCGCCATCGTGACCGTCATGGGCTTCGCCCTTATTCTGATCAGATCTTTATAATTAGGAGGTCATTTTATGCCGCACATCGCGCTGACATCACCCTATGGAATCCAGCTATCCCCCACCACCTATCTGGTGCTCGCCAGCCTGCTGGTGGCGGCAGGCCTGTACATCATCATCAACCCCAAGGCTTTCCTGAGCTGGGGGCGGGGCCGGGCCTCCGGCAAGGAACCAGAGAAGTCCGCCCTCCTGGCCGCCCGGTTCGTGGGGCTGGCCATGATCGCCATGGCCGTCATCGGCTGGCTCAACATGAATCAGGTCTGAAGCTGTTGATACTGCCCCCGCTTTTTGAACAGGCGGGAGCGTCAAGAATATTTTATGAATAATTGGAGATGGTTCAAATGACACACTTTGAAAAAATCGCCGCCGAGCTGAAGAATCGCGGCCTGGACGCCATGCTCATCACCAGCGAACCCGGCGAGTTCTACGCCGTGGGCTTCCACGGGGAAGGCGTGGCCCTCATTACCCCGGGCAAGACCTGGTACTACACTGATTCCCGGTATATCGAGTCCGCTCAGCAGCTCATCCACGGGGCGGAGGTGGCCCAGCTCCCCAAGGGGGTAAGGTACCGTGAGCTGGTTCGCGATCTGGTAAGGGACAACGGCGTATCCAAGCTGGGCTTTGAGGAACAGTATATGTCTGTAGCCGACCACACAATATGGACAGAGAATGTGGAAGCGGAGTTTGTCCCCGCCTCCGACCTGCTCACCGAGCTGCGCCAGGTGAAAGACGCTGAGGAACTGGCCGCCATGAAGGAGGCCCAGCGCATCACCGACGAGGCCCTGCTGGAGATTCTCAACTTCCTCAAGCCCGGCCTCACCGAGCAGGAGGTGGCCGCCCGGCTCACCTATATCATGGCCCGCAAGGGCGCGGAGCGCAACTCCTTTGACCCCATCGTGGCCTGCGGCGCCAACGGCTCCAAGCCCCACGCCGTCCCCGGTCCGGACGTCATCCGGAAGGGCCAGTTCGTCACCATGGACTTTGGCTGCAAGGTGGGGGGCTATTGCTCCGACATGACCCGCACCGTGGCCATCGGCCAGCCTTCGGAGGAGATGGAGTTCGTCTACAACACCGTCCTCAAGGCCCAGCTGGCGGGCATCGCCGCCGCCCACGCCGGGGTCACCGGCAAGGAGGTTCACGAGGCCGGCGCCAAGGTCATCGAGGAGGCGGGCTACGGCGAGTACTTCGGCCACGGCTTTGGCCACTCCCTGGGCATTGAGATCCACGAGAACCCCGGCTTCCACACCCGCAACGAAAAGCCCATCCCCGCCGGGGCCCTGCTGTCCGCCGAACCAGGTATCTATCTGCCGGGCAAGTTTGGCGTGCGCATTGAGGATGTCATCATGCTCACCGAGGACGGCTGCATCGACATCACTCACTCCCCCAAGCAGCTCATCATCCTTTAATTCCCCAGACACAAAAAAGAGCGCCGTCCTTTTAGGCGAGGTGCCGCAACGAAGTATTTTATGTACGGCAGGGCTGTGACTGTAAAAGGTCACAGCCCTGCCTTTTCAGGCCGTTTTTCGCTCTTTGCGCCACTGTCCCCTGCCGTCCCCGGCTTCACAGAGGTCATCAGCGATGTCAATGATCCCAGCGGCCTTGTAGTAAATCTCAATCTTTTGTCTGCGGTGCCCACTGCTCTTGTCGGGAGCGTGGACGATGATCTTGTCAACCAGTTCGTTCAGCATTTCCGCCGTCAGTTTTTCCGGGTCGGTATACTTGCGGACGCTTTTCAGAAATTGCCGCAGATCGTGGGCTTCAATGATGCAAAACACGGTCCAGGATAGCGGAGGCAATGGAAACGTCGGCAAAGA
>CAJUQN010000119.1 GCA_910588625.1 uncultured Oscillospiraceae bacterium | reverse complement strand
CAACTGTATCTTACTGGCGCTGCTTTTCATGACAAAACCTCCTGTGTCAACGCGGTGTAGGCGGCGGAGACTTTACCCGCAGGGTCATGGAGATAGATGCTCCGGCCCTCTGCGCTGGTTTCTGCCGCCCGGATGGACAGGGGAATAATGCTATCAAATATCCGCAGCTTGCTTCCGTAGGTGTTGCGGAGCAGCTCAATAATCTCCCGCGAGTAGTTGGTCCGCATATCCGCCATGGTGATGAGGATACCCGCGATCTCCAAAGCAGGATTGATTTTCCGTTTCACATTTGATATGGTACGGATAAGCTGCTCCATGCCGCGAAGGGAGAGGTAATGCGCCTGTGCGGGAATGATCACTTCATCCGCAGCAGCCAGGGCATTGATGGTCAGCATACCCAAGGAAGGGCAGCAGTCCAGCAAAATCACATCGTAGCGGTCACGGACGCTGTTCAGATAGTCCCGCAGGATCGTCTCCCGGCTCATGGTATTTACCAGCGTGACCTCCAGGCCCGACAACTCGATGTTAGCGGGGAGAAGGTCAACGCCCTCCGCATGATGAATAATGCCCTCGTCGGGGGCTTGCGGCTCATCCGAAATGACACGCCCCAGGATTTCAGCCATCGTATTCTCCATCTGGTCAGGACGCTGATAGCCCAAGCTGGCGGTCAACGAACCCTGGGGATCTATATCAGCCAGGAGAACGCGTTTACCCTCACGCGCAAGACCAATTCCCAGATTGACCGCCGTTACGGTTTTGCCTACGCCGCCCTTTTGGTTGCAGAGGGCCGTGATTTTTGCTCTGTTTTTCATGTGCGATTCCTCCATAAAATATCTGGTGTGTCTTTCTTCGCTTTTTCGACACTATTCTACTGGATTTTGACAGTCGCACATTGTTTTTTCCCGTTGTTTCGACAGATTTCCCTTTACCAATTTGACTTGTCATCAGACGATGGGCGGGAGGGTGAGAGCAACAGTATTGTCAACCAAAAGAAATTGCTTCAAGGATACGCTCGCCAGCACCGCTTCAAAAATTTGCAGTTTTTTGTGGATGACGGATGGAGCGGAACCAACTTCGACAGGCCGAGTTTCCGCCAGATGGAGCAGATGATTGAAGCTGGCGAGGTGGGGACGGTCATTGTCAAGGATATGTCCCGGCTGGGCCGGAACTATCTGCAAGTGGGGATGTATACGGACATCGTATTTGTGGAGAACGATGCCGATCTGTGCCCCGCATTTTGGACATTTGGTGAACCACTCCGCCTTGGCGGACTGCCGTGGCCCGAAGAGACGAAGGTTCGCGGTATCTGTCTGGCTTGCCGCGTCCAGGATGCGGCCACGGTGACAAACCGGGCAGTAGATCGTGCGTGAGTCCTTGTCTTTCATTTCCACCTCCTGCTATTCTTTTGCAGTAATCGATGACGGCATCGGATTTATCGGTAAAAATGTATCATATTAATGTTCTGTACACGCTTCATAGACGAATTTGTTCCTCCTTATAAAAACTATAGCAGATAATCCTACAGATTTCCCCAAGGATAATTCAGGCGCAGTCCAAGAAAAATCCTGTTTTTATTCATAAGAAAATGCCCTGGTCATAATGCAAGGCCAGGGCATCAGAGGAATTTAATTTTAGGGTTGAACTTATACCCAATGCCATGAACGCTCCTAATATAATCCGGTGTCTCTGGTGTAACCTTGAGTTTGCGCCGGAGGTTACTAACATGATTATTGATTGTCCTGCGGGAGTAATAATCAAGATTTTCGTTCCATACAAGGTCTACAATCATATTATAAGTCAGTACCCGGTCAGGATTCATAATAAGCAGAGCAAAGATATCGAATTCCTTTACCGTTAAATTAATCTCGGTATCACAGACAGATACAGTTCGATTTTCTAAACAGAAGTACAAACTTTCTGTGCGGATTTCCGTTAATTTGGTATTAATGCTGTCTGACATAGCATGGACAGAGGCGCTGTAAGGAAATGTATTGGAACAAACTCTTGATTTCTGTGCGAGAATATATTGAATCAATTCCTGCCTTTGCCTATCATCTAATACAGCAAACAATTTTTCACCGATTTGCTGAACAGGCTCTGATAAATCTAGAACAACTAATTTCCCACGTGCCCACCCCCAAATTCGCAAAGAACTATTTCGACAGGTTGGAACGAATCACGGCAGACTTTCAATAAACTAGCGATTTCAGAATAATATTTCAATTATTTTGTATTGAAATGTTTTCTAAATGTCATGAAATGATTTTGCTCTTTGCTCTGCGGCATGGTATCTTAAATTGACAGGTTTTACAATAAGCGCATTGTAAAACTAAAATGTCACAGAAATGTCCGAGCATCTTCAAAATTCATTGTAAAACACACCTGAACTGTTACAGCGAACGGACATTCTAAAAATTCACAGATTTGCCTCATGTCCGGACAGATTATCATCGCTGTAACATTTCGCGGACATTTATCTGTTATACTGCCCTTATCACCAAAAGGAGGACAGGCCATGAAACGGATACTGATCGTCGAGGACGACGCCCTTTTGAATAAAACGTTAGCCTACAACCTGAGTTCTGACGGCTGGGACGTCACCCCCGCCCTGAACGCCAAAACCGCCGCCGATCTGCTGGCCGGGAGGTCATACGATCTGGTGCTGCTGGACATCAATCTGCCGGACGGGAACGGCTACGACCTGTGCAGGCTGATCAAGCCGGAGTACCCGGACACGGTAGTGATCTTCCTCACCGCCAACGATCAGGAGCGCGACCAGATTCGGGGCTATGAAGCGGGGGCGGTGGACTATATCACCAAGCCCTTCTCGATAGGGGCCCTACAACGGAAGATCCGCGCCATGTTCGCCATGCTGGAGCACCACAAACCGGCAAAGGATCTCTACGACGACGGCAGGCTGTTCCTGGACTTCTCGGAGCAGTCCGCCACCCTGAACGGAAAGCCGATCACCCTCTCCTCCATGGAGTACAAGATGCTGTACCTGTTCTGCAAAAATCCCCGCCAGGTCCTGACCCGGCAGCGGCTCCTGGAGCGGCTGTGGGACGTGGACGAAAAATTTGTGGACGAGCACACCCTGACCACCTCCATCAGCCGCATCCGGGGCAAGATCGAGGCGGAGGGGGACACCTACATCAAGACCATCTACGGCATCGGCTACCAGTGGACGGGAGGTGAGCGGAAATGAGGTGTATGCCCGTCAAAACCATGTTTCTGCTGGTAGAGGCCGGCGCGGCTGTCTCCATGCTGACCCTCTCCTTCCTTCTCTCTGTCATGACCGGCCAGGGGTGGGTGCTGCTGGCCGGCGCGCTGCTGACGGCCTGCGCCCTGGTCTGGCTGTTCCTGCTGACGCTGTTTTTCGCTGAGCGGCTGTCCCAATTTACCAGCGACCTGTGCCAGACCATGGACAGTATGATTACCGGCGGCGAGGAACCGGCCAAAGCTGAAGACCGTGAGACCATCTTTGCCCGTATCAGCTATCGCCTTTCCCGGCTATATAACATTCTTCAAGAAAACCGGCGCAGGGTGGATGAAGAGCGGTGGGAACTGCAAACCCTGGTGTCGGATATCTCCCATCAGGTAAAAACACCGGTGGCAAATCTGAAAATGGTGACGGATACTCTGCTGGCAAAGCCTGTCACGGAGCAGGAGCGTCGGGACTTTCTACAGGGCATCCGCAGCCAGACGGACAAGCTGGAATTTCTGGTGCAGTCCATGGGGAAAGCCTCCCGCCTGGAGACCGGGGCGGTCACCCTGGAAAAGAAAGACGTACCGCTGCTGGACACTTTGGCCCAGGCCATGAGCGGCATCGTCTACGGGGCGGAGCAAAAGGGCATCTCTGTGGAGGTACAGTGCCCTGACGACCTGCGGGTGTCCCACGACAGCAAGTGGACGGCGGAGGCCCTGTTCAATCTGCTGGACAACGCGGTGAAGTACACCCCGGCGGGCGGGAAGATCCGCGTGTCGGTGGAGCAGTGGGAGATGTACGTCAAGCTGGATGTGACCGACACTGGCAAGGGCATCCCGGAGAGCCGTCAAGCCGCCATCTTCCGGCGTTTTTACCGGGAGGAGGAGGTCCACGACCAGCCAGGGGTAGGTATCGGGCTGTATCTGGCCCGGGAAATCGTCACCCGACAGGGTGGCTATATCAAGGTGACCTCAGAGGTTGGCCGGGGGTCTACCTTTTCCGTGTTCCTGCCCCGGCGATAAACTGTTCACAAAAAATTCACATTCAAAGCTCCAATTCGGACATTTCTGAGACATTTGGATTTTACAATCGCTCTGCAACAGGCGAACAGCCGTGAAAGGAGCAGACAAAAATGAACGTATTACAGACCATCGACCTGAAAAAGCAGTATGGCAGCGAGCCGAACATCACCCGGGCCCTGGATGGGGTCAACCTCTCTGTGGAGCAGGGGGAGTTTGTGGCCGTGGTGGGCACCTCCGGCAGCGGCAAGTCCACCCTGCTGAATATGATGGGCGGCCTCGATACCCCCACCTCCGGCAGCGTCATCGTCCGGGGGGACGAGCTGGCGAAGAAGAACGACGAGGAGCTGACCATCTTCCGCCGCCGGAACATCGGCTTCATCTTCCAGAACTACAACCTGGTTCCCATTCTGAACGTCTACGAGAACATCGTCTTGCCCGTAGAGCTGGACGGGGACACGGTGGACCAGAAGTTCATGGACGAAATCGTCCACATGCTGGCCCTGGAGGATAAGCTGCAAAATATGCCCAACAACCTCTCCGGCGGACAGCAGCAGCGGGTGGCGATTGCCCGGGCCCTGATTACCAAACCGGCCATCGTCCTGGCCGACGAGCCCACCGGCAACCTGGACAGCAAGACCAGCGCCGATGTGCTGGGCCTGCTCAAGCGCACCAGCACGCAGTTCAACCAGACCATCGTGATGATCACCCACAACAACGAGATCGCACAGCTGGCCGACCGCATCGTGCGGATCGAGGACGGCAAAATCGTGGGCTGAGGGGGGTGGCAGCGATGACTTGGCCGTTTGAAAACGACACCAGCGCGGTGGAGAAAAAGCTGGCAAGCCGCAGCATCAAAGCCGACAAGCGCCGGAGCGTGTTTGTCATCCTGACCATCGCCCTGGCCGTCTGCCTGATGGGGACCCTCTGCTTTCTCTACTCCGCCCAGCAGCTGAAAACCCTGGACGGTATCCTGGGACAGTATCAGGCCGGGTGCGGCGGGCTGACCCGGGAGGAGGTTGCCCGGCTGGTAGACACCGGAAAGTTTGAAAAATGGGGCTGTACCGTCGAGGCAGGAACCGCCCGCCATGAGGACAGCGTTTTGCAGGTCAGCTATGTCAGCCCGGAGATGATCGACCTGATGGGCTACGGCGAGATCACCGGGACCTATCCCCAGGCGGAGAACGAGCTGTGTGTGGAACGCACCTTTTTCCGTTATTTTGGCCTCTCAGGGGAGGTCGGTCAGACGGTGGCCCTGGACCTGGGGGACGGCGAGAAGTGCTATACCGTCACGGGCATCCTGGAGGCGGAGAACGACAGCCGTATCTTCACGGTTTGGATTCCGGAGACCGCTGTGGGCGCAGACGGCCATGATGCCCCCTATGAGCTGCGGTTCCGCTTTGCCGGGAGTCAGGGCATGGAGCCGGACCAGCTTCGGGCGGACATTGAGCGGTTCTTCGCGGAAATGGGCATCCCGGAGGACCGCACCTTTTATAGTTCCAGCTACTTCGGCATGGTGGATCTGTACCTTGGAAACGGGATGGAGGTCTATGCTGCGGCGCTCTTGATCGCCGTGGTCTGCGCCATCGTGATCTACAACATCTTTTACATCTCCGTCATGGGCAAAATGCGGGAATATGGCCGGCTGAAGGTACTGGGGACCACGCCCAGGCAGCTCAAGCGGGTGGTCAAGCGGGAGCGGCGTTTCCTGACCGCTATCGCCATTCCTCTGGGGCTGGTCTGCGCCGCAGGTATCGCGCTGATCGCTGTTCCCGGCTACTGGTCCTGGGGCGACAATCTCCGGTCCGCCGTGGTGGTCTCCCTTCTGACCTATGGCACCGTTTTGATCGCCACCAGAAAACCTATGGCAATGGCGGGGAAGGTCTCCGCCATTGAGGCCATCCGAGCCACCGCCTATTCCCAGCAGCAGGGCCCCAGCGTATCCAGGCAGCTCCACCGCCGTCTGACTATGCCCCGTCTGGCCTGGATGAATTTCTCCCGAAACCGGAAAAAGGCGTTTGTCACCACCCTCTCCTTGGGCCTGACCGGGATTCTGCTGCTGTGCGTTTCTGCCTACGCCAATTCGGTGGATGTCAAAGAAATGGCCCAGTCTCAATTCGGAGACCGGAGCCAGTACCTGCTGCAATACGAGGACTTCGCGGGCCGGGAATTTGTGGAGATGCAGAGGGAGAACCCCCTGGGCCGGACTCTGCGGGAGGAGCTGGCCGCCCTAAACGGCGTGGATTATGTCACGGCCTACAGCCTGACCTGCGTGGAGATCCCCGCCATCAGCGCCATCCCGGGCAACAGTGAGCATGAGCCGTTTGTCGTCAGGGGCATTTCCCAGGAGGATATGGCGGAAATGTACGCGGGCGACGGGGTTCTGGATGGAGCGGCGGACTACCGGCAGCTGCTGGACGGAGACGGCATCCTGGTCTGTCCCGCCGGCAGTGCGCTGAAAGAGATTTACCGGACCAGCTATCAGGTGGGAGATACTGTCACCCTCTCCTGCTACAACGGACAGTCCAAGACCTATACCGTCATGGGCATCGTGCAGGATGTTCAGATCGGCAACTCGTCCCATTTCTTCATTCTGCCTGAGGAGGAGCTTTCCGTCCTCTATCCGGAAATTGCGGACTTCACCGGCTATGTCAACCTCCACACGGAGCAGGATAGCGATCAACTGCGGCGGGCGGTGTTCGGCGCCGTGTCCGACCAGCGGGTGGCAATCTCCGGACTGGATGACCTGTCCGCCGAACTGGAGCGCGGCCTGCGGGGAGAGCTGGCAAGGGACTACGGCATCCTGGTCTTTATCTTTGTGTTTTCCCTGATCAACCTTGCCAACACCCTGATTACCAATCTGCTCACCCGCCAGCAGGAGTTCGGCGTGTTCCAGTCCGTGGGCATGAGCGGTCGGCAGCTGTCCAACATGCTGTCCTTCGAGTGCCTGTACTATGTGGGAATTACATTGCTGGTCACACTGACCCTGGGGACGGTGTGCAGTCTGGCCGTATGCAGGGTGTTTGACCGGATCGGGATGTTTGGGACGCTCACCTACCACTTCCCAGCGCTCCAGGTACTGCTGTTTGGGGCCGCCCTGCTTCTGGTGCAGGGGGTATTCTCCGCTTGCGCGGTCCGCTATACCAGAAGGCTCTCTCTGGTGGAGCGGATCAAGGCGGTGG
>CAJUQN010000118.1 GCA_910588625.1 uncultured Oscillospiraceae bacterium | reverse complement strand
CCTATTATCTCCCACTCCGCCATTTTTGTCAAAAGATTTTAAACAGGCTCTAAGGATTTTTTAATCCAGAGGTATGACAAAAACGTGGGAGGTGCTGTCTACGCCGCGCGTCATTTTCAAGCGTCCACACATCAAGGGCGGCAGCGAGAAAGCCGCCGCCCACCTGGGCAATTACGTCAGGTACGCCGCCACCCGAGATGGTGCGGAGCGCATTGATCCCGGCAAGGCTGCGCTCCCCGCAACAGGAAAGCAGGCCAAGCTGGTGGAGCAGCTCCTCCGGGAGTTCCCATCCAGCTGGGGGCTGTTCGAGTACGAGGACTACCAGGCCGCGCCCACCCGGGGAAACGCTTCCGAGTCCATCATCCACGCCATCGAAGACGATTACGAGCAGGTGGCAAAAAAGGAAAGCTACGTGGACTACATCGCCAACCGTCCCCGCGTCCAGCGCATGGGCGCCCATGGGCTGTTCACTGCCGGTGACGGCCCGCTGGTGCTGTCCCAGGTGGCGGACGAGGTCGCGCGTCATCCTGGCGTGGTATGTCTGCCCATCATTTCCCTGCGCCGGGAGGACGCCGCACGGCTGGGCTATGACAGCGCCTCACGCTGGCGAAAGCGATGAAGATCCCCGATGCGCAGTTCCGCTGGTACGCCGCGTTTCATGACGAGGGTCACCATCCGCATATCCACATGGTCTGCTACAGTGCGGACGGCAAGTCTGGGTTCCTCACCAAGCAGGGTATCGCGGACATAAAATCCATGCTGGCAAAGGAAATCTTCCAACAGGATCTTGTTGCCATCTATCAGCGCCAGACCCAGCGGCGGGACGAGCTCACCAAAGACGTCGGGGAGATTATGGCGCGGCTGGTCAACGAGATGCAGTACGGGTACCTGCCGCCACCGGTGGAGTCTTCGGTGGACGAGGTCGTGAACGAGCTGGAGAAGGATCCCCGCATCGCCGCTGCCTACGACCTGTGGTACCGGGAGCGGGAGGAAGTGCTGCGGACGTACAAGGACGATCTCCATCAGTGTGACCCGCTTGTCCGGCAAAGGGAGTTCAAAACGGATCAAAAATATCGTGGTCGAGGAAGCGGTGCGGCTGGGTGATTTTGTGCCGCCTGATATCACTGCTCAAGCCGAGCCAGTAGATGAGCCGTCTGATGATGAGCCTGTGAATGAGCCGCCCAGTGCTGAACCTGTGGAGGAGCCCACCGATGCCGGAGAAGCCACTCCTCACGCCCGGTGGACAGGTCGCTACCGCGCCGCCCATCAGCTGATACAGGGTGACGGGGACAGCCCACCGAATTTCGCGAGGCGTTCGATCTGCTCACCGAGGAAGCAAACAATGGCAACGCACTGGCCATGACCGACCTGGGCCGGATGTACGCGGACGGTCTGGGTACGGAGCAGGACTATGAGGAGGCTGCCCGGTGGCTGGAGAAATCCGCCGACGCCGGGTACAAGTACGCCCAGTACACCTTGGGCAAAGCATATCTGCTGGGCCAGGACATCCCCCAGGACCGGGAGCAGGCCGTCCAATGGTTGAAGCTGTCCGCCGAACAGGGCAGCCAATACGCAAAATATTTTCTGGATCAGGTCTACGGCTCCCTTTTTTCCTCCACCGTTTCGCTCCTGTACCACATGGGCCGCATCTTTCAGGAGCAGCGCCCACAGCCCATGGCCGGGGCGCGGTTGGCGGTGGACAGCAAGCTCAGAGCGCAGGATACGAAAGCGCGTTTCCGTCACCCGGAGAATCATCCATTGCAGAACCGCCGGGGCAAGGATGAATGCGGCAAAGATCAGCCAGATCACGGCGCACCTGCTCCCTTCCGCTGTTTGAGCTTGTACTGGGCCGCTCCAGCCAGATTGCCCGCCAGGGCGGCGACAAACGCAATGGGAATTAAAATCTCGTCTGCTATATTGGTATAGAGCTTGGCAGTCAGCACAAACACCACCGTGAACACCACACACGACACGGGGTAGAGCGGGCAGATTCCATGCCGCCGCCCCAGGGACAGCCCAGACATGACCCCCCCCACGGGCAGCAGCACAAAGGCGTAGAATACGCTGAGCAGGGGCGTAGGGTCGTCCAGCAGGCGCAGGACCGTGGGCAGGACCAGGCACAGCAGGAACGCGAAGCCTACATAAGGCAGGGATTCCTTCCAGTGGAACAGAGACGGCCCGGGGGCTAGCCCCAGCTTTTCCCGGATGGCGGCCACCTCGGCGTACCACCCCACCCAGCGGCCCAGCCACACCAGGGCGTACACCAGCGCCAGGGGGATGAGGAAGAAGGGCAGCTCTCTGACGCCGAAGTTCACCGCCGCCCACAGGCCCACTGTGAGGGACATCACGGCAAAATGGGCCAGGGAGCGGACCACCAGCTCCCGGCCGCTGTCGGCGAAGGGAAGGGTGGCGATGCCGATCTCCGCCCCAAAGAGGAACCAGAGGAGGAAAGCCTGCACCGTGCCCAACAGCTCCGGCACTCTGGAGTCATAGCAGAAGGTAAAGTTCCTAATATCCCAGGTGAGCGTCCCGCCGAAGACAGCCCCCGGCTGGGTCAAAAAGCCCAGCAACAGGCAGCCTGCGATTCCCACGCAGCCCCCGATGAATGCCCGAGGAAGCCATTGTTTTTTGAACTCTTCCATAAAGCATCTCTCCTTTACAGTCCAAGCGCCTGCCTGATCTTCTTCACGTACCGCCGGGACACCCAGCACACCGTCCCGCCCTCCAGGGTCATCTTAATGGTGCCCGCCAGGGTCAGGTCCAGCCCGGTCACCCGGTCTAGGTTGACGATCTCCGAGTTGGACACCCGCACGAACCGGGTGCCCTCCAGCTCCTCCGCCAGCTCGTACAGCCGCTGGCGGACAGCGAAGATCCCCTTGCCCGTCTGGCAGGACACTCCCTTGTCCTCGGCGTAGAACCGCAGCACCATGGAGCGGCTCACTCGCACCGCCTCCCGCTCCTGGTAGACGGTAAAGGGCTGGGGGACCGCCTCGCCACGGAGGCGCTGGGCCAGGGCCTCCACCTCCTCGGTAGGGCTGGGGGCGCGGAGGACCACCACCGGCTCCTCCAGCCCTGGGTCGATCTGTATCTCCACCTTCATCCGCGTCCCTCCTCTTGTTGATTGTAGTATATCCGGCCTTGCTTCAAATGTCCAGCAAACCAGGATGGATGGTCGGTTTTCAAGGATGGGCGGCCTACGCCAAAAAATCTCCTGTGCCCCATTGGCAGGACGGGGAAATCATGGTATAATGCTTTAGATAAACACCCGTCCTCCGGCCCAAATCCATATACAAAGGAGCTGCCGATATGAACGAAAAAGTACACGTGGTAGACCACCCCCTCGTCGCCCACAAGCTGACTATCCTGCGGGATAAGAACACCTCCACCAAGGACTTCCGGGAGATCGTGTCCGAGATCGGGATGCTGCTCACCTATGAGGCCACCCGTGACCTGCCCCTGACCACCAAGGAGATTGAGACCCCTATTTGCAAGATGGAGGCCCCCATCCTACAGGGCAAGAAGTTCGCCGTGGTGCCTATACTCCGGGCCGGCCTGGGCTTGGTGGACGGCGTGCTGCGCATGGTGCCCTCCGCCCGGGTGGGCCACCTGGGTATGTACCGGGACGAGGAGACCATGGCGCCGGTGCAGTACTTCTGCAAAATGCCCCGGGACATCGCGGAGCGGGACGTGCTCATTGTGGACCCCATGCTGGCCACCGGCGGCAGCGCCGACGCGGCCATCCAGATCATGAAGGGGTACGGCTGCCAGAACATCAAGCTGATGGTGCTGGTGGCGGCCCCCAAGGGCATTGAGGTCGTGACCTCCGCCCACCCTGACGTGGAGATCTATTGCGGCGCTGTTGACAAAGGGCTGAACGAGAACAGCTACATTGTCCCCGGCCTGGGCGACGCGGGCGACCGCATTTTCGGCACAAAATGACGTAAAAAGGACCCGCCGCCTGGCGGGTCTTTTCCCGTTCAGAAGGGCAGGTCCTCCGGGTCCTCTTTCTGCTCCCGGGGCTTGGTCAGGGCCGCCACGGTGACTGCCTCCCTCCCGTATTTGGAACGGATGGCGTCCATGGTACGCTCCAGCTTTTCCACCTTGTCCCGCTTTTGGGGCGCAGAGGACTGGAACAGGTCCAGCTGCTCCGCCGCCTCCCCCTCGGGGAGCAGATTGTGGGCTGTCAAGGTGATGGCCCGGATGGGGGCGCCGGATTTCCAGCTGCGCTCCAGGATGTCCATGGCGGCGCGGAACAGTTCCCGGGCGGTGTTGGCGGGGGCCTCCAGGGGGCGCTGACGGCAGATATCCTTGAAATTGGGGTCCCGGATGGTGACTTGCAGGGTGGACGCCTTCATGGCGTGCTTGCGCAGCCGCACCGCCACCTGGTCGGCCAGCATGGCCACGCCACGGCTCACCTCGTCCTTTCGGGTCAGATTGCGGGAAAAGGTCTCGCCGTTGCCCACCGACTTGGGGGGCGTGTAGGCGCCCGCCGGGGCTACGGGGCTGTTCTCCAGGCCGTTGGCGTAGTTCCACAGCTGGCCCCCCTGCTTACCCAGCAGCTCGGTCAGGGCCAGACGGTCAAAGGCGGCAAGGTCCCCAATGGTAGTGACGCCGTATTGGGCCAGAACCCTGGCCGCCGCCCGGCCCACGTAGAGCAGGTCGGTGACGGGCAGGGGCCAGACGAGGCGCCGGAAGTTGTCCACCGTGATGACGGTGGTGGCGTCCGGCTTTTTGTAGTCGCTGCCCAGCTTGGCGAAAATTTTGTTGAAAGATACTCCCACAGAGATGGTCAGCCCCAGCTCCTCCCGGACGGTGTTCCGGATGTGGTCGGCCAGGGCCTTCGGGTCGCCGCCAAACAGGTGGAGGGTATTCGTCACATCCAGCCAGCTCTCGTCGATGCCGAAGGGCTCGATCAGGTCGGTAAAGCGGTCATAAATGGCGTTGACCTTTTTGGAATATTCCCGGTACAGGTCGTGGTGGGAGGGGAGCAGCACCAAATCGGGGCATTTCTGCTTTGCCTGCCAGATGGTCTCCGCCGTGCGCACGCCGAATTTCTTGGCTGGCTCGTTTTTGGCTAGGATGATACCGTGGCGGCTCTTGGGGTCGCCGCACACCGCCGTGGGCACCGCGCGCAGCTCCGGGTGGGACAGCAGCTCCACCGAGCAGTAAAAGCTGTTGCAATCGCAGTGATAGATGACCCGGTCCATGGCGCTCCCCCCTTTGGAAATAGTATATATCGTCCGTTCCCGTTTGTCAAACATTCGTTCCAAATTTTTATTTGCCTTTTGTTGTGCGGCTGTGATACAATATCTTATAACACAACCTGGATTTACGGAGGTGCTGAACAATGAAACGTGAAGGCATATTTAATTTTTTGGGCGCTTGCGTTATTGCAATTGCAATCGTGGTCTCACAGGAATGGGCTGACGGCAAGATTGGAGGCTGAACAAAAACCGCCCCCTCCACTGTTGCGGAGGGGGCGTAGATTCTCTTACCCGATAAACTGCACGCTGTTGACGCACACGAAATACAGGCGGTTGTCGTTATCGTTGGCCAGCACCAGCACATTGCCCACGGTACCCAGCAGGGTCACGTCGTTGAGCACCAGCAGCCCCGCCACCAGGGACACCCGACGGCTCAGATTGTTCTGGGCCAGGGTGGCCAGCAGCCCCGCCGCGCAGCAGCAGTCGCGGTCATCACAGGCGCAGGAGCACTGGTTCTGCCCGCACGGGGCGCCGCAGGGGTTCAGGCGCTGGGCCAGCTGTTGGCGCAGACAGCGGAAGTTTCTCGCTGTCACCTCGTGGGAGGACAGCTCGCCCTCGGGGCAGGCCTTCGCGCTCTGGATGGCCACCGCGTCCAGCTCGCACAGAGACACCTGACTGGCGGTAAAGGAGCAGCCCTTTCCTCCGGCGGTATAGAGCTCGGCGTCGATGTCCAGCAGGTCGCAGCTGCACGGCGAGAATCGCCGGAAGCCGCCCCGCAGAGTCCCCAGGTTGTCGGACGCATTGCTGGGGCAGCAGGGCGGGGCCGGGATGGGCTTGCCCATAGTCCCAGCCTCGCCGCTTCCCGTCTGGGCGGCGTCTCCAGCATAGGGCTTGCCGCACGTCAGGGCGGCCCCGGCGGTGTAGGTACTGGTGATAAACGCCGCCGCGTCGAAGTTCAGCAAGCTGGAAATCTGCTGGTCGCACAGCAGGGACAGCGCCGCCCGGAAACTCTGCTTACAGCAGCAGCCCTCCTCCACCTGGGGCGGCTGGGGGGCAGGAGCGGGCACCGTGTGACAGCAGCAGATCATCTGCTGGCAGCACTGGCCGGCCTGGCAGCAGTCGTCGGCGGGACAGTCGGAACCGCTTCCGCCGCAACCGCAGCCACAGCTGGGCGGCATGGGGACGGGGGAGGTGCATCCGCAGCCTGTGGGCGGCACAGGGAACGGGTCACAGTCACAACCGGGCTTGAGCGGCGGACAGGGCTTGGAGTCGGGGCGGCAGCAGGCCCCGGCGGCGAACTCCTCGGCGGACATAGGCCTGCCCACAGAGGGTCCGTTCAAATACATTTGGCTCATTGAGTACGCTCCTTTCACCAGCCCCGGCCCAGGAGGAAGACCATACCTCCCGCCGGGGCCGGAGTCGAGCGCGGGAGGGTGGGCAAAGGGCCCGCCTGGGTGCATTCCAGTCTATGCCCCGGACTGGTTTCGGGTCACTTGGGAAAATATTCCTGTCCCAAAATTTGGTCTGGATAAAAATTTCATTTTTCACTGATGTTGATGTTTTTATTGACAGGGACCACAAGATGTAGTATCATGGTGGAGCACTCGAAATTTACCCATAATACAATATATTGTATTTCAGATAGACGGTGCCCACAAAATATTACGATTAGGAGTGTCCGCAATGAAAGTCATCAAGAGAGACGATTCCATCGTCGAATTCGACCGTGCGAAGATCGTAGCAGCCATCCAGAAGGCCAATCTGGCGGTGGACGAGCCCTATCGTCTTGATGACGGGTCTGTGGAGGCCATCGCGGACACTGTGGCAGGAAAGGACCGCAAGCGCCTGCTCGTGGAAGACATCCAGGACATGGTGGAGACCAAGCTGATGGCGGCTGGGAAATACGAGCTGGCCAAGGCCTACATCATTTACCGCTACACCCGGGCCCTGGTGCGCAAGGCCAACACCACCGACGAGTCCATCCTCTCCCTCATCCGCAACGACAACAAGGAGCTGGCGGAGGAGAACGCCAACAAGAACACCGCCATCGCCTCCACCCAGCGGGACTACATCGCCGGCGAGGTGAGCCGCGATCTGACCCGCCGCATCCTGTTGCCCGAGCATATCTCCAAGGCCCACGACGAGGGCGTGTTCCATTTCCACGACGCGGACTACTTCGTCCAGCACATCTTCAACTGCTGCCTGGTGAACA
>CAJUQN010000117.1 GCA_910588625.1 uncultured Oscillospiraceae bacterium | reverse complement strand
CATGAAGCAGGTGGTGATCAAGCGGCTATTGAAGCAGGAGGATTCCACGATGAACAGATGGTAATTGAGATAATTCTCCGGGTGGTCCATCACCGAATTGACCCCGGCGGCAATGTAGTCATAGGCGGAGTTTCCGGTGACGCCGCCGTCCGCACTGTCGATGATGCTGTGGGTTCCGATTTTGCTCCAGTCCTTGATGAAGGAGGACTGGCCGTAGGTCTCATGATACAGCTTCATGGCAGCCACAAATTCCTCAGCGGCCGGTTCGGCGTAAAAGTTTGTGTACAGCCGAAGCAACAACAACTGACTCAATAACCTCTTAATCACAAGTGCTCTACAGAAATAGATGAAATATGAGCGACCTTTTCTCGATATTTCATCTATTTCTGGGAGAAAATGACATTGTCAGTTGTTGTTGCTTTTTAGCGTTTACACAACTTTGTCTGCCCTCTCCAGCGGCCTGCTCGATGAAACCCTCCCGGTTGCTGTTTACGTCCAGGATGATGCCATGCTCATAGTACCAGCTCATGGCCTGGGCCACCATGAACCAGATGTCGGACCAATAGTTATTCCAGTGCTCCAGCCCCACGGCGTTACCCGCGTCGGTGAAGTCTCCATAGGTGTGGGCGTAGATATATGTGAGCAGAACCCGCAGGGAGGTATTGTCTACCTCCTCCTTAAAGTTCCACTTCTGGCCGTTGGCCCCCGGTCCCAATGTGCCCTTCTGATAGGCACACAGGGCACGGGTAGAACCGTAGCCGGGTACATCCACCTGCTCATCGAACACATAGGGCAGGCCCACGTTGTTGATGACGCTGCTGGCCGCTTTGTAGCGGACCGACTTACCGCCAATTTTCATGTAATCCGAGGATTTCTGCGTGATACTGGCAGGGGCCGAGGACAGGCCCGTGGCGGCGAACGCCGACAGGGGCAGGACGCCCATGACGCACACCAGCGCCAGCAGCAGACTGACCGCCCGCTTCACTCACTTCCTGTTAAGATTTTTTACAGCTCGTAGATGGGCAGCTCGTGTTCATAACACTGGCAGAACATATCCCCCAGCTTCTGGCGAAGCTCCTCCAGGTCAAGGCACATGGGGGTGTGCCAGGGGTCGCCCTGCTTGATCTCCCGGTATTCGGTGACGAACTCGCCGTCCGCGAAGTCCACGGAAACACAGGCCGTCACCACAAGGCTCATGTCCTCCAGCAGCCACAGCTCGTAGCGCCGCTCCGCCAGCACCTGGGCGGCATCGCTTTGGTCGAAATCGTTATACAGCAGGGTAGCCCGCTGGCCGAACAAGTCCGCGCCCCGGTAGTCGAAGGTCATGGGGTCCTTGCCCTGGGTGGTGTAGGCGTACACGGTTTTGGCCTCGTGGCGGACAGCCTGGAGCAGGGAATGGTAGTCCATGCCTTGCAGCAGCTCCTCCACCTCCTGCTCCTGGTAGCCCGGTTCCCCGATGCCGCAGCGGAACAGACTGTCAATGACGTACTCCAAAGAATCTACGATGTACATGAAAATCCTCCTTTTGCTATTTGCGCCGCCGCTTGGGCTTAGGGGGCATGATGTGGCCCTCAATGACGGCGGCGTGTTTGTAGACGCGGACGCGGCCCTGCCGCTGGGCGTCCAGCACCTGGGCGTAGCCGTCATCGCTGAGAAACCGCCGCAGATACTGGCCCTCCCGCCCCAAAGGGCAGTCCGCCAGCACAGAGAACTCGGCCATGTGCCGGGTATCGTCCCGGAACCGCTCCACAGCCAGCAGGTCATGGCCCGTGATGGGCTGATGGGGTGCTTTCACGTCTTTCCCTCCCTGTCGGTGATCTTCAAAACAGGACAGCCGTACCGGGCCACCAACAGGGCGTTGACGATCAGGGCTGCTGAAATTTCACGCCGCCATGGAGGAGAGCAAGGTCGATATCCTTTTGCTGGCTAAGTTATCCCGTTTGGGACGTGACTTGGAGGAAGTGTTTCAATACTGGCAGCTCCTTCGGAAACATCGAGTCCACCTCTATACTGTGACCGAGGGAAAGATATTTCTGGATATGCAGCCCCTGTTTGCAGAGATGTTCGGATAAAATGGTGCTGTGTTGGTCCTACATGAACTTTCCTCAAAAAAGTTGAAAAAATTTTTGTCGTGGGCTTGACATAAGGGTGCCGCAGGTCGTGGGGGGAGAGGTCAGGCAGACCGTGGGCTTTCATAAACCGCTTGACGCGGCGGGTCACAGCGTTGGGGTCGCGGGCCGCGAAAATTCCCGCCTCGCCGGGAAAAATGAAGCTGTCCGCAAGAATGGTGCCGGGGTTTTCCCGTTTCCGCTGGGCCTTTAACATCAGGAGCAGGGACAGGGTGCTTTGCATAACAGGAATGACGCGGACACTGTTGGCGGTCTTGGGGGTTCCTACCACCACGCCGCTTTGGGGCGTGTAGACCACATTCCGCCGAATGGTGATAGTGCCGCACTTCTCGTCAAGGTCGTCCCATTTCAGGCCGATACATTCCCCCCGCCGTATGCCCGTGGTAATCAGCAGATGGAGCAGACAGCGAAAGTCAAGGGGCTGTTCCCGGAGCGCGGCGAAAAACGCCGCCGCCTCGTCATGGGAGAGCGCGTCCACCTTTTTCCGGGCCAGCTTGGGGCGGTCAACTTTGTCCATGGGATTTTTCACAATGAGTTCTTGTCGCACAGCATAGGCAAAAATCATATTGAGCGTGCGGTAATGGTGGTGGACGTTCTGCGGGGCGAAGCCCTTTTCTGTCCGCAGATAAATCAAAAACTTTTGAATGTCCGGGGCGGTGATTTTCTGGACGATTTGCCCTTGGAAGTGGGCCACAATATTTTTGGTGGTGTCGTGGTAGAACGATACCGTTTTGGGCTTGCGCTCCCCGTTGTCAATACAGATGGGAAACCATTCTTCCCGCACAAACCGGGCGAAGTCTGTTTTTGTGCGGTCAACCTCGCGGGCCTTGATACGCTCCGGGTCGTACAGGTCTTTTTCGTACTCGGCGCGGGCCTGTTTCTCCCAATCCGCCGCCGCACGCTGGGCGGCTTTCTCCAGCCGTACCATAGAGAGGTTTTCGGGAACTTGCCAGGTCGTGGCCCGTGACACCTGTCTGCCGTTCTCGTCCCGGCCTACGCAAGTCCGAAACTTGTAAGCGATGATTTTTCCGTCTTTTTCCTTGGGGGTGATGGTAGCCATTGATAACATCCTTTCTGTGGTGTTACCAACGCTTTTCCGGTAGCTTGTTGTCCAAATTGTTGTCCAACTGTTTTTCCGAAAAATCCGCTTTTTCAAAGTGCGCCAAAAAATAAGGAAAAGCACCGAAAACAATCGTTTTCAGTGCTTTTCATGTGGAAAAAGTGGTGGACGATACAGGACTCGAACCTGTGACCTCCCGCACGTCAAGCGGATGCTCATACCAGCTGAGCTAATCGTCCAGATATACTATTTCCCCCGCTTCATAAGCGGGACAAGCATATTATAGCCATAACCGCCCCACTTGTCAAGCCCTTTTTTCTATGATATACTCCCTGCAAAAAAGCATCAGGAGGTCCGCCATGAAATATGCGCTGATCACTGGCGGTTCCCGGGGTATCGGAGCCGCCACCGTCCGGCTATGCGCCCGCCGGGGCTGGGGAGTGGCTGTGGGCTATGACCACAGTGAGTCCCCAGCCCGCAGTCTGGTTCAAGAGCTGTCCGCCTTGGGGGTCCCCGCTTTAGCCGTCCAGGCCGATGTATCTGACAACGAGCAGGTACGCCGTATGGTTGACAATGTGTTAGAAAATTTTTGTCAACTTGACATTTTGATTTGCTCTGCCGGGATATCTCATGTGGGGCTCATCAGTCAAATCGACGAAACCCGCTGGCGGAACTTATTTGCCGTCAACGTGGACGGTGTCCACCACTGCTGCCAGGCGGTCCTGCCCCATATGCTCTCCCGTCAATCCGGCTCCATCGTCACCGTGTCCTCCATGTGGGGACAGGTGGGGGCCTCCTGCGAGGTCGCCTACTCCGCCACTAAAGGCGCCGTCATCGCCTATACCAAGGCCTTGGCAAAGGAGCTGGGTCCTTCCAATATTCGGGTAAATTGTGTCGCTCCTGGGGTCATTGACACCGAAATGAACGCCCACCTCTCCCCCGAGGACCTATCCGCCCTGGCTGACGAAACTCCCCTGTGCCGCATCGGCACCCCCGAGGAGGCCGCCGCAGCCATCGCTTTCCTCGCCTCCGATGAGGCGTCATTCCTCACCGGCCAGGTCCTCGCCCCCAATGGCGGTTTGGTGGTTTGAACACAAATGTCCGTCACATTATAAAACAACCCCGGTTTTCCTCTTGCGGTCCTTGTCGATTTTCACGGTTGACAACTCAAAATCTCAAGTATATAATTGTCAACAATCTGGGGGGCGCAATCGTGCCCCCTTCGATATTAGGAGACCTGACGCATTGATCTGACTTTGTATCATAGGAGGAAACCAGAATGAAGAAAAGAAACATCACGGCTATGCTCATGGCGGGCGCCATGTGCTTCAGCCTGCTGGCCGGCTGCTCCAGCAATGACGGCCAGAGCAGCACCGCCCCCTCTGAGTCGGGCGCCCAGAAGAGCGCCCCCGCCCAGACCGACAACCAGAGCGAGGTCGGCGGCAACGCTGACACCGTCACCATTAAGGTGGGCGGCATCGGCCCCACCACTGGCGACGCCGCTCAGTATGGCACCGCCACCCAGTGGGGCGCGGAGATCGCCGTGGCTGAGATCAACGCCCTCAACGGCCCCGTCAAGCTGGAGCTGCGCTATGAGGACGACACCAATGTGGCCGACACCGCCGTGTCTGCCTACAACCAGCTGAAGGACTGGGGCGCCCAGGTCATCTACGGCTGCACCACCACCGCCCCCTGCATCGCCGTGTCTACTGAAACCTTTGCCGACCGCTACTTCCAGCTGACCCCCTCCGCCTCCTCCCCCGAGGTCACCAACGGCAAGGACAACGTGTTCCAGATGTGCTTCACCGACCCCGGCCAGGGCACTGCCGCCGCTGAGTACCTGAAGGACAGCGGCCTGGGTGCCAAGCTGGGCGTCATCTACAACAACGGCGACCCCTACTCCACCGGCATTGCCGAGGCCTTTATCGCCAAGGCCGGCGAGCTGGGCCTGGAGGTCGTGGCCACCTCCACCTACCCCGAGGACACCACCACTGACTACACCGTGCAGCTCAACGCCTGCAAGGACGCCGGGGCCGACCTGGTGTTCCTGCCCATCTACTACACCCCCGCCTCCCTGATCCTGGCCCAGGCCAAGCAGATGGACTACGCCCCCACCTTCTTCGGCGGAGATGGAATGGACGGTATGCTGGACATGGAGGGCTTTGACAAGTCCCTGGCCGAGGGCCTGCTGCTGATGACCCCGTTCAACGCCTCCGGTACCGACGAGCGCACCAAGACCTTCGTGGAGCAGTTCCAGGCCGACCACAGCATTCTGCCCAACCAGTTCGCCGCTGATGGCTACGACTGTATGTACGCCATCTATGAGGCCTGCTGCCAGATCGACGGCATCGCCGACATGGACAACGCCCAGCTGTGCGACGCTTTGAGCGCCCTCTTCACCGGCGGCTCCTTCTCCGTGGACGGCCTCACCGGCACCGGCATGAAGTGGCTCACCACCGGCGAGGTCTCCAAGGCCCCCGTGGTGGTCAAGGTTGAGAGCGGCGTGTACGTTACTCAGTAACCTGCTTTTTCTTGAAAGAAAAGTAGGCAAAAAGAACTTTAATTCGCTGACGACCGGGGCGGAAACCGACCAGTTTCTGCCCGGCAACGGACGAGAATAGTGCTTTATCGCGTTCAGCCGCGGCGGAGGTCATTCCCCCGCCGCGGCTACGTCGTATTTGTGATTTCTGGCTTGAGAAATAAAAGAGGTGAGATAATGTCGTTCCTGAACAACGTGATCACCGGCGTCAGCCTGGGGAGCATTTACGCCATCATCGCTCTGGGCTACACGATGGTGTACGGCATCGCCAAAATGCTGAACTTCGCCCACGGCGACATCATCATGGTGGGCGCTTACGTGTGCTTCTTCGCCATGGGCAGCTTCAGCCTGCCCCCGGTGCTGGGCGTTCTGCTGGCGGTGGTGGTTTGCACGGTGCTGGGCATCGTCATTGAGCGCTTGGCCTATAAGCCCCTGCGCTCCGCCCCCTCCCTGGCGGTACTGATTACCGCCATCGGCGTCAGCTACCTGCTGCAAAACGGGGCGCAGATTCTGTGGGGCGCGGCTACCAAGACCTTTACCCCCGTCGTCAGCACCGCCCCGGAGGCCCGGCTGGTGCTGGTCCCCGGCCAGCTGTCCATTTCCCACGTGGCAATCCTGTCCATCGTTTGCTGCGTCGTGGTCATGATTGCCCTGACCCTGTTCACCGGCCGGACCAAGATGGGCAAGGCCATGCGGGCCTGCTCTGAGGACAAGGGCGCGGCCCAGCTCATGGGCATTGACGTGAACACCACCATCTCCGTGACCTTCGCCATCGGCTCCGCCCTGGCGGCCATCGCCGGGGTGCTGATGTGTTCGGCCTACCCCGTGCTGTCTCCCACCACCGGCTCTCTGCCCGGCATCAAGGCATTCACCGCCGCCGTGTTCGGCGGCATCGGCTCCATCCCCGGGGCGCTGCTGGGCGGCGTTTTGCTGGGCGTCATCGAGACCTTCGCAAAGGCCTACATCTCCACCGAGCTGTCTGACGCGGTGGTGTTCGCGGTGCTCATCATCGTGCTGCTGGTGAAGCCCGCCGGCCTGCTGGGCAAGTACGTGCCCGAGAAAGTGTGAGGCAGCCATGAAAAAGATCAACAAAAACTCCCTCTACGGGTTTATCAATTATGGCATTGTCATAGCCGCCTTCGTCATCCTCCAGGTCCTGATCGGCATGGGCAAGATGTCCAACTCCCTTCAGAGCCTGCTGGTGCCCGCCTGCTGTTATATTGTCATGGCCGTGTCACTGAACCTGACTGTGGGCATCCTGGGCGAGCTGTCCCTGGGCCACGCCGGGTTTATGAGCCTGGGCGCCTTCTCCGGCATCACCGCCTCCATCCTGCTGCAAAATGCCATCCCCATGGCCCCGGTCCGTCTGGCGGTGTCTATGATCGTGGGCGCCATCGCAGGCGCGCTGGGCGGCGTTATCGTGGGCGTGCCGGTGCTCCGCCTCCAGGGCGACTATCTGGCCATCGTCACACTGGCCTTCGGCCAGATCATCAAAAACGTCATCATGGTGCTGTACGTCGGCGTGGATGACAGCGGGTTCCACATCGCCGCCAGCTCGGAGCACTTCAACCTGGCCGCCGACGGCGCCACCATCATCAAGGGCCCCATGGGGGCGGTGGGCGTGGCCAAGCTGGCCTCCTTCACTGCCGGGTTCGTGCTTATTATGATTACCCTGCTGGTGGTGCAGAACCTGGTGAACAGCCGCTCCGGGCGGGCCATCATGG
>CAJUQN010000116.1 GCA_910588625.1 uncultured Oscillospiraceae bacterium | reverse complement strand
AGCATTTTCCACTTTTTTCTGCTCCAACTGTTGGCGAACAGAGGGTTTCTCATGTTTTCCACGACACTGCTCCGCTGCTTCCTTTAATTCATCCACAGCATCTTCCGCCGAATAGATTATGCGGTTCATGTCGGCAAGCACGGAATGGATTGCACGCATTGGGGACAGAACAGCGGTCTCAAACCGCCCTACCTGACCGCCATCCACCTGTTGGGTCTCCCTGCCTATGGCAGTATGTCCGGCGTTTTTCAAATGAGCGCCTGCGCTTCGCAGTTCCTCTCCAATGGTTTCCACTTTTCTAATAGACGCCTGGATGTCCTGCATCGAATCAAAGGTTTTATCCTCCATAGATTTCAGCATGGTTTGAACGCCCAGGGTGGAAATCGCTGTGTCCAAGGCGGTGATACCTAACCGCTTGACATCCTCTAAAGTATTTTTTGTCCAAGAAATGATCTTGTCCTTTACAGCAGTGAGCTGATTGCGGGCCTGCTCCAACTTTTCCTGCACAGCCTGGAGCGCATCAAGCACCTGGTCCTTCATAGATGCCTGCTCCGGGACTTGGGTCTGCTCCAACTGTTTCCTGATCTCCTGCAACTCTGCCAGTACCGAGCTGTACTGCTGTTCCATATTGTCTACACATTCAATCAGCCACAAAAATTCCTCTGCTTCTTCGCCTTTTCCGTTTTCTCTCATTAAACAGAGCATCTGTTGAACCGCTTCATGGTCCTTCAAAAAATCCATATACAAATTACCTCCCACATCTTATCCAGAAATTTCCTGCGGCTTCGTTGTCATAATGCGATACAGCCCGGTATCCTTCGGGAAACGGTCCACAAAGGGTAGAATCACGTTGCCATAGAACAGCAGCCCCTCGCCCTCGCCGGAGTGGGTGACGTAGGAGAGCTGGTGGGGGCTGATGTTGAGCTGCTTGGCCAGGATTTTCCGATCTCCCGCCGCCTGATTGAGCATATAGATGAAGTCCGAGTTTTCCAGGATATTGGAGATTTCCGGGCTTGCCAGAAGGTCCTTGCTGTTCTGCGTGATGCCGGTGGGAATCCCGCCCCACTTTCTGAACCGTTTCCAAATCTCTACGCTCCAACTTGCCAGCTCACCTTTCAGCAGAAGGTGGAACTCATCGACATAGTAGCGGGTGGTCTTGCCCGCCGCCCGGTTGACGGTGACGCGATTCCATACCTGATCTTGAATGACCAGCATCCCCAACTGCTTCAACTGCTTGCCCAGCTCCTTGATGTCATAGCAGACAATACGGTTGTCAATATCCACGTTAGTGCGGTGGTTGAACACGTTCAGACTGCCGGTGACGTAGATTTCCAGCGCCGTGGCGATGAATTGGGCCTCCTTTTCCTCCTGCGCCCGGAGAGCATCGTACAAATCCTCCAGGATGGGCATATTCTCCGGCCTGGGGTCGGTGAGGTACTTCTGATACACCAGCCGCACACAGCGGTCAATCACTGTTTTCTCCACCGGCTGGAGGCCGTCTTTACTGCCCACAACAATGTCGCAGAAGGACAGCAGGAAGTCCACCTTCAAAGACAGCGGGCTTTCATCATCCGAATAGTCCAGGTTGAGGTCCATCGGATTGACATACTGCTTGCTGGTGGGGGAAATCTTTATCACCTGTCCGTCCAGCCGCTGGACAAGGGGGTAATACTCGGCCTCCGGGTCTGCAATCAGAATGTCATCGTCCGTGATGAGGAACACATTCAAAATCTCCCGCTTGGCGGAGAAGGATTTGCCGCTCCCGGGGGTGCCGAGGATCAGGCCATTGGGATTTTTAAGAGCCTTTCTGTCCACCATGATAAGATTATTGGAGAGGGCGTTCAGCCCGTAGTAAAGGGCTTCGCCGCCGCTCTGAAACAGCTCCTGGGTGGTGAAGGGTACAAAAATAGCGGTGCTTGAAGTAGTCAAGCCCCGCTGTATCTCAATCTGATTGCGGCCCAGGGGGAGGGAGGACATCAGGCCCTCCTCCTGCTGGAAGTCCAGCCGGGTAAGCTGGCAGTTGTATTTCTGCGCGATGCTGGACGCCTGGAACACGTTGTTGTCGAGCTGCCGCTGGCTGTCCGCCGTATTCACCACCAGGAACGTCACCAAAAACATCCGCTCATTCCGGCTCTGAAGGTCTTGCAGCAGCTTTTTGGCCTCCGTACCGTAGGTGGCAAGGTCGCTGGGAATTATATCCATATCATATCCTGCGCGGACTGCCTTTTTCTGTTCCTCGATCTTGGCCCGGTCCAGGTCGGTGATCTTTCGTTTCACCGTCTTGATGGCGCTGATCTGGTCCACGGACTGGATATGGAGGCTGACAATCTGGCTGGATTCCATGTCCAGAAAATCCGCTAACATCCGGTCATTCAGTTCCGGGGCCAGGATTTGCAGGAAGCTCACCGCGCCGAACATCTTCCCCATGCGGAACATCCGCCCATTTTTGAACTCAAAGGAGCTGGGGGCGATGAAATCCTTGGTGGACAGCCCGGAGGGGGCCAGCCAGTCCCAGGAGAAGCGGAACGGGGTCTGGCCGTCCATGTGGAAGATGCCGTGGAGCAGATGCAGCCGCTCTATGCCGTTCATGGGGGAGCAGGCCACGCCCAGGCGCTTGAAGTTGTTGATAACATCCATCTCGATGCGCTCCAGCCGGGGCTTGGCAGCTTTGATGCTGTCCGCGTCAATGCCGAAGGTGAGATACTTGGTCTTTGTCAGGCCGTTGTTCCCCTTGGCAAGCTGATTTTGCAGCATTTCCGAGTATTCGTCCCGCACATCGTTGAACTTATCCGCCCGCAGGGGAATGACGATGCTCCGGGCATAGCCGTCCTGGGCAGTGGACAGGTTCAGAAAGGAGAGCTGAAAGCGAATGGAACTGTCAAAGTAGTTGAGGAAGTCGGACCAGCCCTCGAAAATGGCAGTCTTGTCCTCGTTCTGGCTGAGTTGGTAGTTGATGTCCTGGAACTGCACTGTCTTGGTATAAAAGGTATCGGTGACGCGGCAGATGCCGTCCGGGAACATCCGCTGGTAGGGGATGCTGTCCTGGGCGGACATATCCTTTTTATCCGTCCCTTTGGCCCTGGCAATAGCCGCCTCGATCTGCCGCCTGTCCTCATGGGACAGATGCTTACCGCCTTTTCGCTGGGCCGGACGCGCCTGTGGCTCCGGCTCTTTTCCGAACAGGCGGCGAATGAGCTTTTTGATTGCCGTAAACAATGCGGTACACCTCCTTGTCTAATCGGTCCTGCCGCTCCAGCGCGGCATAGAAATTGTTGGTCTTATAGGGGCGCTGCTTGGGCTGGAAGAAGCAGACGCGGAGAATATTGCGGACGATCTTCTCCATCGGCTGGCCGTTCTTTTCATACACCCCCAGCAGGAAGAAGGGGAGCATGACCATCATCATGCACATCGCCGCCGTGCTGTTGCCCATCGGAACCCGCAGCAGAAAGAACAGCGGAACGCCGATGAGCGCCCCGCCGCCGAAGCAGATCAGTTGCCGCTTGGTGAGATTGAACGCCACTTTGGTTTTTACCTTGGTTAAGTCCTTGGGGACCGGCACATAAGCCATTACCGTACCTCCTGTTCTCTGGCCGGGGCGCTGGGCTTGGACGGCTCTGCCGCTTTCTCCCGGAGTTTACCCAGCACAGACTTCTTCTCCTGGGTCTCCATATGCCGAAACAGGTCATCCAGGGCAAAGGAAAAATCACTGAGATCGCCCATACGCTCCATCCATTTGTCCGCTACCGCTTGCAGGGGATCATTCAAAGACAGAAGATAATCTACTTCTTCCGGCTCCAAACCATGTGTCTCCGTCAGGTATTCATGGGCATCCCGAATGGCGGTGATTTCCCTGGACTGCATTACCAGCGTGTCGGGCGGTAATTTGCTCCATGCAGAAAGATGGTCCTGCAAACCGGCATCCAGCCGGTCATAGAGCTGCTGACATTTATCCACGATTGATGTTCCTCCCATCGTTTTTTAGATTGGATTTTCCCGCAGACGCTTTGCCGGGGCATAGTCGGCAAAATCCCTGACGGTGTGAAAAATCCGCTTGTTGTTCACCCACCTTTGCAAGTGCCGGGTGATGGGCGGGGCGCTGGGCCGGTCATAGACCATCACATAGGGGTCAAAGCCCAGGCCCCGCAGGGTGTCCACCCGATACAAGTCCTGCTCATGGGTGCTGCCGTAGTTGGTGAGGACGTACACCCTCCGCCTGCGGTCACTCTTGATGGCGGTCCGCTCCACGAAGCGGCGGAAGTAGCCGGTCAGGTCTACATTTGGGTCATCCCAAGCGAAATGTACCGCTTTTGTCCGTACCCGGTTCAGCAGGGCTATGTTGTCCGGGGTAGTCAGGCGGATGTCCAGCCCCTGAGAGAAGTCCACATAGGCGCGGCTCTCCGCAAGCTGCAAAATCAGCCTTTCATGGTCCGGGCAGGCCAGCAGATTGGCGTCCAGCAGCTTGATCTCCCGCTGTCCGTCCCAAAACTCGGACAGGTCGGCCACCTGATGGCTCCGCCGCCCTTCCTTATCTGAAACGATGCAAAATCCGCAGGCTCTCGGACAGCCACGGGTCAGGAAACCGTAGGCTGTATCGGGAAACTGCGGATATAACGAGTAGTCCGGGCGCTGATGTTCCACCACATCCGGGAGGTCCGGCCCTGGGCCGTAGCCGGTGCCGCCCCGGATGATCTGGTCGGCGTTGGCGATGTAGATGTTGTCTTTGGAATAGGTGTTGGTGAACACCCTGCTTTTGTAAACGAGGTCATACCAGCCCTCCGGCCTCCACAGCTCCACGGTGTCACCCCGCGCTTTATGGTAGGCGGACAATTTCATCAGGCAGAGATTGGGCCAGTTGTGGCCGTCCACATCTACGCAGCCAATTTTCATCACACTTCACCCCCGGCAGACAGCACCTTTTCATAGCGCAGCTTCATTTGTGGCGGACAGAGGTCCTCAGCGGGACAGCGTTTGCCGGTCCAGCGTTTACCCCCTGCCAGCCCCATGCACTTCCAGCCAGCGGCCCGCAGGCTGGTCCCCGGTTCAGTGTCCAGGGTGTATGTGATGATCTTCTGATAGCCCATAGCCTTTGCCGCCCGTGCTGCCGCAGCGTAGAGCATACTGCAAGCGTTTTTCTCCCCGGTGGTGCATAGGCGGTTGACTTCCAATGTCAGGCCGTTGTCCAGATGGCGGCTCACAGGACGGCCCACGATTGCCACGCCCACCAGCCGCCCCTCCTGAGCGCAGCCGATGGAAAACTTATGTCCCACCACAGGCTTATGATGCCGGTGGTGTTCCGCGACAAAAGTATTGGCAGCTTTGAGGGAAACGGGAACCAGGCGCATCACCGTTCCCCTTTGTCCGTTTTTCTCTGCCTGGGAGCTTTGGCCTTGTCCGGGGCCGGAGACTCTGCCGCCTTTGCGGTGTTCTGGAGCGCGTCACGCACAGAGGGCCGCGCCTTTTCGCTGCGGGTAGCGATCAGCTCCATCACCCGCTGATACTCGCCCAGCACAGCGGTGTGGAGGGCCTGCCGCATCTCCGATGTAGTGGGAAAACAGATGTCGTGATACTCGCCCTTGCTGTCCTTCCTGTCGGGCATAGAGACAAAAGCGCCCTTTTCGCCGTCCATGATCTTGATGCCCTTGACGGCAAAGCAGCCGCCCAGCGTCACGCTGGCAAAGGCCAGCAGATTCCCTTCCTCCTTCGAGGGGTAGACCCTCACGTCCACATCCAGCTTGGCGGGCTGGGGAGAGCTGGTCTCCTGGGTCATATTCTCGCTCATAACAATTTCCTCCTTCAATCAAATTCAGTGCGCCGAAAACACGCTCTTGGCGAGGCTCCCTGTCTTGAACAGGGTAAAGCACAGCAGCACCGTATATCCCATGCACGTCCAGATGGCGGCGCTAATGTCATCGCTTACGGAGATATTCTGCACCAGCACCGCATAAATCGCCACGCACACCATAATCAGAAATGCCTGGAATCCCAGGGCAAACAGGGATTTGAGATAGTTCTGGCCCATGCCGCCCCACTCCCGGCCCAGCATCGCGGCCATAGGAATGGGGGCCACGCTGGTGACTAAATAGACTTCCAGCATACGGCCATAGGTGATGATGAAAATACAGATCGTCAGCGCCCACATGGTAATGCCTACGAACAGGGATTGGAACCACAGGCCGAACAGCGGTCCCAGCTCCATCTCCATCAGTTGTTCCTCCATGTCCGGCATGACGCTGCTCAAGTCGATACTGGTATCCCCGATGATGATGCCGGACGCCTGATTTACCACGCCTTGGGCCACATCGAATATCCCCATCACAATCGTCCAGGTGTTGGTGACAATGAGGATGGCGCAGGCGGTCTTGAACACCCACTTAAAAAATACTGCCGTCTCCACATCATGGAAGTTATTTTTGTCCATCAGTATCTGCACCAGCTCCAGCGTCATTACAAAAGCGAGAATTACACCGGCGATAGGCATAATCACATTTTCGGAGAGGTTTTGCACCATATTGAAGATGCTGCCGTTCCATGCCTGGGGGGTCATGCCCACCTGGGTGGAGATTTCCCCCACCTTGTCATTTACACCGTCGAACATCCCGGACAGATTGCTCATAATGCCGCTGACTAAAATCTCTTTGAGCCATTCCGTGATGGCGTCCCATAGAAAATCCATAGAGGTTTCCCCCTCCTTTCAGCGCCCCTCCCGCCTTGGGTGGGAGGGGCAGAGATAAACCGGGCCGATCAGCCGAACAGCCCGGACAGCAGGGGGACCAGCACCATGCCGATCAGGGCAACGCCTCCGCCCGCCATGAGCTGCTTCATGCCCTGTGACTTCGCGCCGGGGTTGTCGTTGCCGTAGCCCTCCAGCAGATTGATAAGGCCCCACACGCCCAGGCCAGCGCCCAGCGCAATCACCAGGGTCTGCAAAATGTCAATAGCAGAGTTGAAAAAATCCATAAGTACCTCCAAAAAATTTCAAAAATTTTGAAGGCGCATTTTCCACTTTGTTTATTCCGCCGTGCCGGTTACTCCGGGTCGGCGGGGTCTGCGTCCTCCGATACGTCTACCTCGTACACGTCATAGACCTCGGTGGACTTGGGTTTGAGCTTCGTGGATAGAAAACGCTCTAAGTCGAAAGCGTTTTTCTTATCGCAGTCGGCCAGGAACTTGTAATTGGGATGGCGCGTTATATCGAATTTATCCGAAAGGAACGGGCGGACGCCCCGCAGTTGCAGGATGCACTTTCCGCCGTCCAATACGGCCAATTCGTCCACATCCATGAGGGCTTTGCCCAATTTCTGATAATTCAGCGAATGGGAAACCTCACGGCCCCGGCTCTCGCCGGTGTTGAAGGTGTCTATCGTTTCTTTCCCCAGGCTGGCAGAAAGCTCTTTCAGTGTGGTCGGCTCCTTGCCGCCCAGGAAGATGGAGCAATCGCAGTTGCCAATGATGGTGTCGGCGTTGTCCTTGTAAATGGCCTTGAGCTGGCTCTGCGCTTGCAGCACCAAACAGGCGGAGATCTCCC
>CAJUQN010000115.1 GCA_910588625.1 uncultured Oscillospiraceae bacterium | reverse complement strand
TAGCATATGGACGAAACGGCGTGGGACGACATGCGATGCTTTGCTTTGATAATAAGTATCATGGAGATACGTCTCCAGGGGGGCGTCATGCAGGCCGCAGAGGGCTATGGCATTGGACCGGTCGTAGAGGGTGAGCCAGCTCATGAGGTCGATAGGCGATTCAAACACGCAGACGGTATCCAGCGCAGGATTATAGGGCAAGCGGAACGCGATTTTCTTGTTGCTGCCGGCTACGTCGCATTTGAACGGGGTGCTGCCCCAGGTGCCCCGCTTGGCGGCAAATACCGGTTTCCCGGCGGTGTCACGCCCCACGAAAACGCAGTTATGATATTTCTCGTCCTCGTAGAGCAAGCCCGATTCGATGAAATCTTCGATGATGCTGGGGGAGATGCCGCGCCCGCGCAGGTAGGCGCATACGCGCTCGTTATCGTCATTGGGCGGGGGAAGGACGAATGGGGACCGCTCTCGCCGGGGAGACGGCCTCGTTCGCTGTATGGGCGGGGAAACGCGGGAATCCACATGATAGCCGTTGAATGCCAGGAGAAAGCGCACGGCTTCCGGGAACGACATCCCGTGGAAGCGCCGGACGAACTCGATGGCGTCCCCGCCGGTGGATTCCGAGTACCGGAACCAGGTGCGCCGGTCCCTGATGCGCAGGCTGTCCATCTCCCGGGTCGTGTAGTAGCTGCCGACCCGTTTGACCTGATACCCCAGGGAGACCAGCAGCTCCGGCAGGTCCGTGTCGTTGGCTGCGTCGATTTCTGCGGCCGTATAGTGCCTGTACGGAAGTCCGGGTTGACAGCAGCGCATTTCACATTACGCCGGGAGCTGCCACAATAGGGACAGAATATCCGTGTCCGTTAAGCGGTACACGTATTTTCGGGACCGCTTTTTCCGGAAGAACAGGCTCTCTCCGTTGGTTTCGACACGGCCCTCCATATTTCCATACGTGCAGTTCCGGCCGGCTATCCTGGGAACGGCCAGCTTCGCGTCGTGCTTGATCTTGGCATCGTCCATGACGGCGATGTACTGCACGGCGATATGCAGGTTCTCGTCATCGGAGAGCAGGTCCAGGATACGCATGGCGCGGTCATAGATCTTCTGCCGCCGTTCATGGTCATGGCGGTCATTGAAGGTCAGCGTGAAATAGGAGTAGTCCCTGCCGGACAGAAAGCCCCGCATGGTCTGGGAGAAGTCATTGCACCAAAAGAACAGGTCCCAGTCGGATTTGTATGGGATATTATCCTGGCGGTCATACTGGCACACTTTGAAATTCTGAGCCAGGAGGGCGGCGATGCGCTCCACGTGCTCGCTGCGCTGCCGGGCCTCGGCCGCGATATAATCGCCCCAGGCGACGCTGCCTGCGCCGACAGCATCGGCGTAAGCGCGGTTCTCAGCCTGCTGCGCCTTAGTAAGGGTATAGCTGAACCGCAGGGAATGCAGGCTCTCGCAGGCGTAGCCACGGGAGATGAACTCCCGTTCCGTCTGGCTGATATAGCTGTGGTCGTGAATGATTTGCATGGTTCACCTCGCAGAATGAGTATGGTCGATAGGATTACATTCAGCGTAGTAGCAATATTGGAAGATACGCGGACGGCTGCCGGGCGTGATGTAGACGTAGGGTTCCATGCTGTCGTATTTGACGCAGTTCTCAGCGTAGTCCAGGATGCGGCGCAGCTCGTCCAATGGGATTTGTAGGCCGTGTTCAGTATATCTCATGACGCTGCCTCCAGAATCTCCAGCCGGGCCCTCTCCAGGCCGTGACTGACATCCCCGTGGATTTCCATAGGCAACTTATCAGGTATGGACGCTGTAATACGCCTTGCTCATATCCTCCTGCCCGTGCAGGATCAGGCCGCCGCACATACAGGCCCGGCCTCCCCGGTATTCCCGGAAAAAGAACGAATACGGTACAAAGTCGTTATACAGATGGATCTCGTCGGCATCAGGATAGTTAAAATTAGCCATTAGTGCCTTGCCCAGCTTGCGGCGGATTACCGGATCGCCGATGGCGGCGCGGAGATTGGCCCTGTTGCCGTCGAACACCAGCCGGGGGCGGCTTTTGGACACATCCAGGGAGAGGGCCTTGAAGTCCTTGGGGCCGTCCGGCTGGCGGCAGGTTTCCAGGAACGCCCGGAACGCGGACCAGTGCAGGTGTATTGTCTGCTCGCTGCCCTCCACGCTATCGAAGCTGTGTCCGGTGAGCCATGTGAACTCGAACCTGATCCGGTCGCGCCGCTCGTCCAGACGGAGCTGCAAGAAAGAATGGATGTCGTTGGTGATGATGCTGCCGTCGCGCCGGAGGCGGTCAAGCTCGTCGTAGGTGATATAGAACCGTTGCGGGGATTTCATCCGGGCGCTGATGGTGCGGAACTGGATGGTATTCTCGTTGGCGTGAGCGTGGAGCAGGATTCGATTTGTCATGGTTAATCATCCTCCTTCCGATTGGCTGCCATGCCCTGCGTGGGTGTGCAGCCAGCCAGGACGCTTTGGATCTCCGTAACGGCGGCGGCAACCGTCGGGTCGGACCGGAAGCTGTCCAGCTTCAGACGGTCCTCCGAGATCCACTCCCGGCCGCCATGCCGGATGATAATATCCACGGCGGCGATGTCGTCCTTGGTGACGCCCAGCCGCTTGTCCTCAGTATTGAGGGCAGTGTACGTCCGGATGGCTTCTTCCAGCGAGGTCGTGCGCTCCATGCGCTCCTCCGGCGTATTGATGTTTTCAATCACATACCACTCGTAGCTGTGGGGGTTGCCGGGATCGGCGGCGTCCCGAATCCGCCGCAGCCCTTCCGCTGTTAATCCGTATTGCTTCATGTCGTACCTCCATTTCTTGATTTTGGGCGCGAAAAAAGCGGGAGGGGCATTGTACTCCCTCCCGCCTGGACGCGGTCCATATGCTGATCAGAACGGCAGGTCACCGTCGGACTCCGCGCCGTAGCCGCCGGAGTACGCGCCGACGGGGGCGTAGCTGGTCGCTGGGGCCGCCTGGTCCTTGGGCTTGCTGTCGCCGAAGTTGACGCTGCTGGCGACGATCTCGGCGCTGCGGCGCTTGTTGCCGTCGCGGTCGACCCAGTCCCGGAGCTGGAGACGCCCATCGACCACGGCCATGCGGCCCTTGGTGAAATACTTGCTGACGAACTCGGCGGTCTGCCGCCAGGCTATGCTGACCTATCGGCAATACGGGGGGAAAGGTAAAAGCAATATGAAAAACGCAGTTATTGATAGCTATGGTATGTATAATTGGCGGCGGTATAGCCGCCCCTGGGTGTGCCGCATGACGGAGCGGGGCCAGTACGACTTCGATACCACTGTTGGGACTTATACCGGCGATAAACGCGGAGGCGCAGGTGACCTTGTCGTGTTTGAGCCCACCGAAGGAGTTGTGTACGGTTACGGTCAGAAGGATTATCGCGGCAATGGCACGCAGATCAGTCACGCTATTTGGGACGGCGAGAAGTTCGTAGCGTGCGACAAGCTGGGGCGGATCAAGTAATTTAAGGACAACTTGTCTGCTACAGAGCACTGGGCTCAAACGTAGATTTCCTCTAGCGTATCCAGGCAGAGACAGCCCAGCGGGCCGCCGGACGCGCAGCCGCAGTCGATGCCGATCAGCTTGCCCATTCGATAAATCCTCGCGTCCTCCGGGCGCGCCCCCGTGTAGTACGGCGTAGGCGTGTGGCCGAAGACCAGGTATTTATCCGGAAAATATACCTGCCCTGGCTCGGGGCGCGACAGGATTAGCTCGTCCAGTCCATAATCGTCCAGGGCTTTATCCGGTGAGAAGCCGCCCAGCCCCGCATGGACCAGGACGAACTCCCTGCCGCCCGCCTCTGTCTCCTCATAGACCGTCAGGTCCTCCAGGATGTCCAGCACGTCCTGCCGGGCCTCCGTGGAGAGCCTGCGGAATTCTGCAATAGTTGTCTCCCCGCCATCGGACATCCAGCCCTGGATGCTCTTCAGCCGCCACATGAGCACGTCCGGCTCTGTGTTCTCCTCCGTCAGCTCCTCCATGAGCCACGGCAGGCAGGTCAAGGCGGCGTACTCGTGATTGCCCAAGAAGGGGACGATATTGGGGCGCATGAACATATCCAACAGGATCTTCAGCCCGTCCGGGCCTCGGTCTATCATGTCGCCCAGGACGTATAGCGTGTCGGAGTCTTTGAGGTCGCGGCGGCGTAGGAGCTCGACATACTTGCCATAGCAGCCGTGGATGTCGGAAACAGCGTATTGCATATGGGATGCACCTCCATCTTATCTGGTTTATGTCTTGATCTCTGTGATTGTACGCGCTTTATCGCCTGTAAGTCAAGCCGTATACTTTTCCAAAAGCCAGCAGCCCCGGAGAGCTGTTGACGGTTCTGCAGGGGCTGCTGGCTTTGCCCAATCAGTCCGCAGGACTGGTTGGGGCCATGATAGGTCTCAGCTCAGCACATGGACATCATCGGTGCTCGGTTCCCCAAGGGGAAGGGAAGTGTCGCTGGGCCAGTATGTCTGCTCCGGGTCGATGCTGAATGCCAGGTTCTGTCCGATGTATTGCGTGATTCCTTCAGCGTAAGTGATATTGACCAGATGTACCTCGCCATCACGGCTGCTTAGTCCGTCGCCGCTGCGCAGGTTCATGGTCTGGGGCTCGTCCAGCACGATCAGATAGTAGGTCTCTCCCATATCGCTCCCAGGATTTGGGTCGGACTGCCCCTGGAGGGTGAGGACCTCATTGTAGCTGTACGCACCAAGAGTACCCCGGAACACGATCCGGTCCCCATCGGTGGGGAGCGCCGTCTCGTCCGGTTCCGGCTGATCAGGGACCGGCTGGGACGGTTCACCGGCAGGCGGCGTCCAGCTGTCCAGACCGCTCAGATCCGCGATATCATTCCAGTCGATTTCCAGATATCCGATTTCCTCACTCGTCGGATCCGTGTCTTCAAAGACGTTTCCCTCCCAGAGCGTGGTGCTCTGGAGCGAATTCCCGTTCAGCGTGACCCGGCTGGTAGAGCCCATGCCGCTCCCACTGGAGAACTCCGTGGCCAGGATGCCGTTCCCGTCTCCCGCCGCGGAAAGGCTGCCTCGATAACCGCCTGCCTGCGCAACGCCCTCCGATATGGTCCCGTCGGACTGGACTGCCTGCCCGTTGTCCGGCTCATACTGGAATACCAGCACATTGCTGATGCCAAAGGTGGTATCCTGCTCCAGCAACAGGGCCGGTATGTCTGAATCTGCCCGCATCCGGGCCAACGCGTAGCGGTAGTCCCCGGTAGGGTCATCCGCGCCGTAGTCGTAAGCAGACGCCTGCGCCACGATCACGCGGTACTGTGTCAGCGCGTCCGCGATCGGATCTGGTTCGGGTTCTACGGGCGGCTCAACGGTCTCCGGGATGCCGTCCAGCGAAATGCCGTCCAGCTCCCCACGCACAAAGTCCGGAATGGCATCCTGCGCAAAGGGTTCAACCGTAACGGTTCCCGCCGTCTCATCCAGCCGGCCCACCTCGCCCGCAGAGACGGTTGCCGTGACCCCCGCTGTACACTCCACTTTGCCTTCCAGCAGGTAGACGTTCATATGGCTTGCGTCCGGGACCTCTACCCAGCCGCAGGTGCCCCGGATGCCGACGAGCATGGAAGACGTGCGGATGTTCATAGTCTCGTCGTCCTCCAATGGCTGGGTGACATTGAAAAACAGGGAGCCGGACTTGACCTCGAGTTCCAGGTGCTTGTCCTCTTTTTGAATGGCGATCTCGCTCTTTTCATCCAGCTTGGCCAGCTTCACATTGTCCAGATTGATCCAGGCAAAGCTGGCCGATTGGGTATCCACCCCGTAGCCGCTGTACAGCCCCAGGTCCTCCTTTGGCGCTACGCTCTTTCCGTCATCGTCCGATACGCCGACCTCACCCTCTGTGCGCATCAGGCGCATGGTGGTGGCTGCAGCTTTGCCACCGCAGCCTGCCAGGAGCAGCAGGGACAGAGCCAGCAGCAGGGCGGTGCAGCGGCGGACTTGATTTCGTGTTTTCATGCTATGTCGCTTCCTCTCTTATGTAGTAAGGGATTTCTCTGAAATAGTATCACATCTCTTTTTAGGCGGCAAGCCCTTTCTGGTCACTGGATTCAGATATAGATTTCTGGCCACGAAAAAACGGGGCAGAGATGCAGCTCTCCGGCCCGTTTCGGCAAAAGTAGTAAAAAGGTAGTAAATTCAATGGGGTAATGCCTCTAAAGTGCGTCGTAGACGTGCTTCCTGTCCATTTTGAAATTAACTGATTGTAGTTCCATCTCCCCTCCAGGCCAGTGGGGCGGCTGCGGCTGCTCCGCTGGTTTTTTTAGAGCGAAAACATTTCATGACATATCCGCAACATTTCATAACATCGGGGGTTGTATCCCTGTTTCTCTTTTGTTATTCTAATATTTATTCTATTCTCCCTGTCGGAGGCGGGGAGAATAGAATAAGAGCGTCAAAACCGTGGTGGTAAACATGATAAAATTTGCGATCTGCGACGATGAACCCATGATGGTCCAGGAGCTTGCAGGCCATCTTGCGGACTATATGAAAGAAAAATCAATGACTGCTGTCTACTCCGTCAGCAGTTTTCTCAATGGCCGAGCCCTGCTGGATGCGGTTGAGCGCTTTGATGTGATTTTCATGGACATCCAGATGGAACAGCTGGATGGAATGGAGACGGCCAGGCTGCTGCGCCGGCGGGGAGATCACAGCCTGCTGGTCTTTGTGACGGTGCTGAAGGAGCTCGTTTTCGACGCTTTCCAGGTAGAGGCATACGATTACCTGCTCAAGCCTCTGGACAGCGCCCGCTTCCATCAGACCATGGATCGGGTGCTCCGCTCCTTGGAACAGAGGACAGCCGAGGACATCGTGATCCAGCGGGGAACCGGCTGCGAGGTGGTTCTCCTGTCGGATATTGTGTACTGCGAGGTATTAGGCCGGAAAATCTACCTCCACAAAAGTGACGGGACAGTGAGCGATTACTACGACAAGCTGGAGGATCTGGAGCGGCGGGTGGACGGGCGCTTTTTCAAGTGCCATCGGAGCTATCTGGTCAATCTGGACTATGTGCGCGGGTGCCAGGACGGGCAGGTCCTGCTGTTCCAGGGGGAGCGTATCCCCGCCTCCCGGCTGCGGGAGCGGGAGCTGATGCAGGCCCTTTTGCGCTATATGAACGAGAGGGGGATCTGACTTGGACTGGTTTAGCCTGTTTATGGATGGCCTCTGCCTCGGCGGGCAGGGGGTGATGCACATAATCTTTGCCAGCCGCCTCACCGGGAAGAAGCAGAAACTATGGTACTTTGCGGCTTACATTTTCCTCCTGGCTGCGCTTCAACTTATCCCAGCCAAATTTGACATCGGCGGGGTAGTCTCCGTTGCTGTGGGTGTGCTGGAGCTGTATGCCGTCAGCCGCTTCTGGATGGGAAATCAACAATCCGTGTCCTGGCTGGCCTCCGTGCTGGCCTTCTACATCTCACAGCTCTCTTTCGGGTGTCAACGCCAATCTAAAATTGTAAGAAAACGCCGAACAAATTTTGTCGTTTTT
>CAJUQN010000114.1 GCA_910588625.1 uncultured Oscillospiraceae bacterium | reverse complement strand
AGCACACGTCACCAGTGAAACGGCCCCGAATTTGTTCAAAAAGTTAGCAAAATTTCCACTTGACATTTTTGGAAATTTGTTCTATAATCAGCGAGGTTGATGGAAAATCAGCGGTTTTATACCGAAAAAGTTACCTAGGAATTTCATATGGGGGTATAGCTCAGATGGGAGAGCGCTTGAATGGCATTCAAGAGGTCAGCGGTTCGATCCCGCTTATCTCCACCAATTCGACCAAAAAAGCCATGGCTTTTTTGGTCGAATTTTTATAAAAAACTGAGGAATCGGATACCTGCACAAAAAGGCCCAGAGCATACTCCAAAGTATGCTCTGGGCGTTCTTATTGGGTCAGCTGTGGCACTGCTTGCAGGCTGCGTTTTCGGCATAGGGGCGTATATGCGGGATAGCGGATGTTTCATTATAAAAGCAGCCGACTTCAGGATCATGACAAAAACATGATTCTGGAGCCGGCCACCTTGTCATTTCGAAAAATTGGGGGCGTTCACATCGTTCCCAGCGAAAGCGTTGGGGCCGGGATTGGACATGGAGAAGTACATCTTCGCCGCCTTAGTCGTGCCAAAGTCCCGATTGGATCCGGTGTCCTGCACTTCGTTGAACGCGTCCCGGAACATCTGGTTGTGGGCCTCCTCCCGGTTGAGAAGAAAATCGATGGTTGCCCGTACCTTCTTGTCATCGATCTGGCGGTACAGGTACTCGTACACCACCTTGGCCCGCTGTTCGGAGGCGATGTTGCTGAGCAGATCGGCGCATAGGTCGCCAGTGACGGTCACATAGTCTCCCGTCCAGGAATAGCCGGAGGCATTGATGAGCCCTGGGTTCAGGCCAAGCAGGACATGGGTCTGGATCTCGCCCGCCTTGACCTGGTCTGCATCCACATCGTGGCCGTTGAGTAGGTTGATGGTCTGAGCCACCATTTCCATATGGCCCAGCTCCTCCGCCGCGATATCCAGAAATAAATCCTTAATCTTCTGATCCTTGATACGGAAAGACTGGGACATATACTGCATGCCGGCTTTCAGTTCGCCGTTTCCGCCGCCCAGCTGCTCCTGAAGCAAAGCGGCATACTGGGGGTTGGGACGCTCCACACCCACGGGATGGAACAGTGCTTTTTCGTGTTTGAACATGGCAATACCTCCTCGTTTGTTTGTAGTTTTCCAACATTGGAGGAAAGTATGCCGGGAACTGTGGTTTACGCACCGCACTTTCTCCCTTCTCCTGCCATAAAATAGGCGGAAGGAGGGATTTCTTTATGGAATGTAAGAACTGTCCCATTGGCCAAACCGCGCCCCACAGCTTTCCGCCCCAGCACCAAGACCAGCAGCCCGGTCTGGAATGTCAGATGAACCCACGCCCCATCTCAGAGTGCGCTCCGACCGGCCCAAAGCTCGCCAACCGCGTGGCCCTCATTACTGGCGGGGACAGCGGCATTGGACGGGCGGTGGCCTACGCTATCGCGAAAGAGGGGGCAAAAGTGTCCATCGCCTACTACGATGAAGATCGGGATGCCCAGGAGACCGCCGAACACATTCGCCAGTTGGGCGGCGAATGCCTGCTCCTGCGGGGCGATCTGAAAGATCCGGCATTCGCCAAGCGCTGTGTGGAGCAGACGGTGGAGCACTTCGGTACACTGGACATTCTGATTAACAACCACGCCGTCCAGTTCATCCGGCGGAGCATCCTGGATATTACCCGGGAACAGCTCTCCCTGGTGTTTCAGAACAATGTGTACTCCTTCTTCTATCTGATTCAA
Source organism: uncultured Oscillospiraceae bacterium (assembly GCA_910588625.1). Taxonomy (GTDB): domain Bacteria; phylum Bacillota; class Clostridia; order Oscillospirales; family Oscillospiraceae; genus Enterenecus. The sequence goes on along the minus strand of CAJUQN010000114.1, from coordinate 5,897 downwards.
GCCGCTCTGCCCCACCTCCACCCTGGAAGCTCCATCATCAACACCACCTCCGTCACCGCCTACCAGGGTCATAAGGATCTCATCGACTACAGCGCCACCAAAGGCGCCATCGTGTCCCTCACCCGTTCCCTGGCACTGTCCCTGGTGGATCAGGGCATCCGGGTAAATGCCGTAGCCCCAGGCCCCATCTGGACGCCACTGATTCCCGCGTCCTTCTCGGCGGAGGAGGTGCGCACCTTCGGCTCCAGCACCTCCAAGGTGCCCATGCTCCGGGCGGGCCAGCCCTGCGAGGTGGCCCCCTGCTATGTCTTCCTGGCCTCGGACGATTCCAGCTACATGACCGGGCAGGTGCTCCACCCCAACGGCGGCACCATTGTGGGCTCTTAAATATTTGTCCGCCGGACCGCAAATACTGAAACAATCAAACCATCAGGGCCGCGGCTTAGCGGTCCCGGAAAGGAACACAAATGAGCAACCGTCTGAGCACGGAACGTTCCCCATACCTTCTCCAGCATGCAGAAAACCCAGTGGACTGGCGTCCCTGGGGACCGGAGGTCTTTGAGGAGGCAAAGCGCACCGACAAACCGGTTCTCCTGAGCATTGGCTACTCCACCTGCCACTGGTGCCACGTCATGGCCCATGAGTCTTTCGAGGACGAGACGGTGGCACAGGCCGTCAACGCCGCCTTCCTCCCCGTCAAGGTGGACCGGGAGGAGCGGCCCGATGTGGACGCGGTGTATATGGCGGCATGTCTGGCCATGAACGGCTCCGGCGGCTGGCCTTTGACCGTGCTACTGACTCCGGACCAAAAGCCCTTCTGGGCAGGCACCTATTTGCCAAAGGACCAACTCCTGCACCTGCTTAGAAAGGCGGCCCGCCTATGGCGGGAAGATCGGGCGGGAGTGCTGGCCACCGGGGACACCCTCACCGCCCATTTGCAGCAGGAGGGGCAGACCCGCCCCGGCACACCCAGCCGGGAACTCGTCCGGCAGGCGGTTAGCCAGTTTGCCCAGAGTTACGATGAGCGGTGGGGCGGCTTTGGCGCCGCACCCAAGTTTCCCACGCCCCATAATCTGATCTTCCTGTTGCGTTATGCCCAACTCGCCAAGGAGGAACACGCACGGGAAATGGCCCTGCACACTCTAAACAACATGTATCGGGGTGGGCTGTTCGACCATGTGGGCGGCGGATTTTCCCGATACTCCACCGATCAGCACTGGCTGGTCCCCCATTTTGAAAAGATGCTCTATGATAACGCTCTGCTAGCCCTGGCTTATACAGAGGCGTTCCAGCATACCCGCTGCCCCATCTACGGGAAAATCACCCGCCGCACGCTGGACTACGTGCTGCGGGAGTTGTCCGGCCCCCAGGGCGGCTTCTGCTGCGGGCAGGACGCGGACAGCGACGGTGTGGAGGGAAAGTATTACGCGCTGATCCCCGATGAACTGGCTCAGGCGCTGGGCGGCGTGGACGGATTGCGCTTCTGTCAATGGTACGGCATCACCCCAGAGGGCAACTTTGAGGGCAAAAGCATCCCAAACCTGCTGGGCCAATCCCAGTTTGATCAGGATCCGGAGGATATGGCGGCGCTGAGGGAACAAATGTACGCTTACCGCCTGAGCCGGACAGCGCTCCACCGGGACAACAAGGTGCTCACTGCCTGGAACGGGCTGGTAATGGCGGCGTTGGCCCGGGCAGGGTTGGTGCTGGACGAACCCTGGTATCTGGACGCCGCCCGCCAGACGGCGGAGTTCCTTGCGGAAAAGCTTACCACCTCAGATGGCCGATTGCTGGCCCGCTGGCGGGACGGGGATGCCGCCCATCCGGGTAAGCTGGATGACTACGCCTTTCTTGCCTATGGACTGCTGGAGCTGTACAGCGCCACCTTCGATGCATCGTATCTCACCCGCGCTGTGGGACTGGCCGACTGCCTGCTGAAACTCTTTTTCGACGGAGAGCGCGGCGGCTTTTACCCCTACGCCTCCGATGGAGAACAGCTGCTGACCCGGACGAAAGAGGCATACGATGGGGCCATGCCGTCCGGTAACTCTATAGCGGCGCTGGTACTCTTCCGGCTGTCCAGGCTCACCGGGGAAATGCGCTGGCGGGAGGCGGCGGATCTCCAGCTGTCCTGGCTGGCGGGGGCGGCAGAAGGATATCCCGCCGGGCACGGCTTCGCTATGCTGGCCTGTTTGGAGGAGCTGTGGCCAACCGCAGAGCTGGTGATAACCGCGCAGAAGCCGCCGGAAGAATTGCGGGGCTTCCTTCGGGAAGCTCCCCGCCTGGGGCTAACGGTTTTGGTCAAAACGCAGGAAAATGCCGGAACGCTGGCCGCCCTGGCCCCGTTTACCAAGGATTATCCCATTCCGGCACAGGGAGCACGATATTACTTGTGCCAGGGCGGGGCCTGCGCTCAGCCGGTGGACAGCATACCAGAGTTAAAGATTTTTTCGGAGCAGAACCGCTGAACCACGAAACCACTTTGTGAGCAAATAAAAACCACCCCGTATGAGGTGGTTTTTATTTGCTCATCAGTCATCGCCGCGCAGAAGGTTCTGCGCATAGTCCTTCAAGCTGGCAAAGGAATTGACACTGTCGGACCGGGTGCTGATCTGTTCCCTGGCGTAGTCCGGGAGGGTATCGAAATAGTGTCTGGCTTCCGGCTCGCTGCGCAGCAGGGCATTTAAATCCGAATAGTGCTGCATTGACAAATCACCTCAAACATATGGTTTGCGGACTATGGGGAAAGTATGCAGGCTATGGCAAAGCGAGAGCCACCTTTCTGAATTTTTTGGATAGACAGCTTTCCTGTGCCGTGTTATTCTATTAAGGTAATCTACCAGTGGGGGAATAGCAGATGGATAGACATACGATCAAGGACTTAACGCTAATGCTGATGTACCTCACATCCTGGGAGGAGAGCCTCGTTCCGGGCATTCGGAAAAAGCCTGACCGAGCCGGGATATATCCGAAAGCCCGTCTGTGTTGGAAGGGATATGATTTTGACATTCTGAATGAGCTGACAGACGAAGGGTTGGTCAACGCCGGAGGCCGAAGCAAATCCGCGTCTTTCAACGCCGAAGGTGAAGCAAAAGCACTCGAGCTTTTGAACGCATATGGAATTGAAATTGATACATCTGAGTGACAGAGGTGCAGACATGGTCAAATCGGTTTTTATCGACTACATGGGTACCATCGTGGATGAACGCAGTCCGGAGATGGCGGAAATTGTCCGCCGCATCTGTAAAGACAGCAATATCCATGACCCTATGGTCCTATGTTTGGGGTTGGGAGTGTTATGATGAAACGAACAAAATATCCGATCCATCCCGATTTTTAGAAGTGGGCGAACATGAATCCGCCGCTTCATAAAGCCACAATTCCCGTGATGCAAAAGCTCATGGGCCTCCTCTTTACAAGAGAACGCTCCACGGCTGATGTGACCGTGGAGCGGAAAGTCATTCCCGTGGGTGGCGGCACGATCCGGGCGCTTTGGTATTGTCCGAAAGACGTTGGGGAACACGCACCTTGTCTCTTGTATTATCACGGCGGCGGTTTTGTGCTCCCCGCCGCACTATATCATTACAGCCTGGCGAAGGAATACGCTCAAAGGGCGCACTGCAAGGTGCTTTTTGTGGATTACCGCCTTGCGCCCAGGTTTCCGTTCCCAGCAGCGCCGGAGGACTGCTATTTGGCTTATGTGTGGGCCGCGGCCAATGCCGGGGATCTCTCGATCGACACTTCCCGGATGGCCGTCGCGGGGGACAGTGCCGGAGGTGCGCTGGCGACAGTCGTCTGCCTGATGGCAAAGGAACGAGGACAGCTCATGCCGTGCGGACAGATGATGATGTATCCGGTTACGGGCATCGGCATGGAGACGGAATCCATGAAAAAATACACGGATACCCCTATGTGCAACAGCCGGGATGCCGAGAAGTACGACAAATTATACAGGCCGGCCCCCTCTGCTGGGAAACTGGAATACGCTTCGCCCATCCAAGCGGAATCCCTGGCCGGTTTGCCTGCCGCGTATATCGAGACAGCTGAGTTTGACTGTCTGCGGGACGGGGGTATCCTCTATGCGGAGCGTCTGCGGAAATTTGGTGTTCCGGTCGAGCTGCACAACACGGAAGGAACGATGCACGGATTCGATATCGTGCTGGACAGCCCGATTGTCCGTAACTGTGTTGACCGGCGCACCGCATTTTTAAAGAAGATTTTTTCGTAGGTGGAAGATCAAGTGAACCGTAAAGAGAGACAGCAAGCCGCCTGGACGACTGCCGCAACTATCATGACTCTGGCCTGGCCCACCATCGTCGAACAGGTCATGCAGACGGCAGTCCAATACATTGACACTGCCATGGTAGGCTCCCTGGGCACCCAGGCCACCGCCGCCGTGGGGGCCACCAGCACCATAGCATGGTTGGTAGGCAGCACCTTTTCCGCTTTGGGCGTGGGTTTCCTGGCGCTGATTGCCAAAGCCTGCGGCGCGGGAGATCTGGAGGCCGCGAAAAAAGCGGCGGCTCAGACCTCCCTGGTGGTTCTGGTTGCGGGTATCTTCGCCACCATTGTCTGTACCGCCGTCAGCGGCATGGTCCCTGTATGGATGCAGGTAGACCCCGCCGTCCAGGAGTTGGCCGGGACTTACTTTTTCATCCTTTACCTGCCCATGCTGTTCCGGTCTGCCTCAATCCTGTTCGGCACCGTCCTCCGGGCTGCGGGCGACACCAAGACGCCCATGTGGGTGGGGATCATTGTCAACTGCATCAATATCGTCCTGAATTTCCTGCTGATCTATGATACCAGAACCGTTTCCCTGCTGGGCCTCCGATTCGCCATTCCCGGAGCCGGGTGGGGCGTCACCGGCGCGGCGGCAGCCAGCGCCCTGTCCTACGTGTGGGGCGGTATCCACATCACCTGGGTTCTCTGGCGGCACCCCTTGGTCTCGCCCAAAGGCATGAGCCTGAAACCAGACATGAGCATTCTGCGGCCCTGCGTAAAAATTGCCTTCCCCAATATGCTCCAGCGTTTTGGAACCTCTTTGGGGTATGTGGTTTTTGCCGCGATGATCAATTCCTTGGGTGAGGTGGCTACCGCCGCCCACACCATCGCCAACACGGTGGAATCTGCCTTTTACATCCCAGGCTATGGGATGCAGACTGCCGCCGCTACTCTAGCTGGAAACGCCTACGGTGCGGGGGACCGGAAACGCATGAAATCCCTGGCCAATATGTTCCTGCCCATTGAGGTCGTGCTGATGATCCTTTCCGGTGCGGCACTCTTTTTCTCCGCCCCGCTCCTGGTTGGAATTTTCACCAAGAGCCGGGAGGTCATCACCCTGGGCAGCACAGTCCTGCGCATGGTAGCGGTCTCTGAGCCATTCTACGGGGTGTCTATCATTATGGAGGGGTTGATGATGGGTGTCGGCAAGACAAAGGTGCCGTTTCTCTACAACATTACCGGGATGTGGTGCATCCGCATCCTGGGGGCCATGATCTGCATCCGTTTTCTGGAAATGGGCCTTGTCTCCGCTTGGGCGTGCATGATTGCCCATAATATGCTGTTGTTTTGTTTCTATCTGGCCACGTTTGTAAGAGGAAGCTGGAACCCATTGAATACAGAATAGCTGACTAACGCATAAAATTCAAAAATTTCGCCGCCAGCATCGCACTTTGTGCGATGCTGGCGGTTATAGTTGCTAAAGCAACCAAGCCAAATCGCATATTTTTGGATTTACGACAAAATTTTAGGGGGTGTTTTACTGGTAACTTGGCAGGCACCTGACCGGGGGACCCCAATCTATTCTTTTCATAAGTGCTCAATTCCGTATAAATATGAATAGAATTGTAACTTTTCAAATATAAAAATCAGCGATGGGGGTATAGCTCAGCTGGGAG
>CAJUQN010000113.1 GCA_910588625.1 uncultured Oscillospiraceae bacterium | reverse complement strand
TTCTTGAGCCTAACGCTCTTGTCTCTCTTTGGTGTGAAAATTGATTTCCGTGGGAGCTGTCTGTTATGGACAGCTCCCCGATATTTCCGGCAGACAACGATTCCTCTCTAACGTTTTTTCCGCGTCACGAAAATCCCGACGATCGAAACGACCAGGATAACCGGCGCCACCCTGACAAACAGCCATTCAAATGAGTGAAATGCCACTCCGAGGACGGCGGTTTCAGGGTCGCTGAAATCCCAGCCTAAATATGGGCTGTTTAATAGGATCAGGGCCGCAGAAATTGCAATTGTGACCACGCACAGCGTGATAAGCAGCCAATGAAGTACTTTTTGCCTCATGACTTTTCGTTGTGCGAGCTGCAGGTTTATGACCTCCAGCTTTTCGGAGATTGCCTTTAATGTATCAGCCTCCGGCTCTGCGACAGTTTCGCCAAGCAATGTGCTTACGGGTGTTTCAAGTGCCTCTGATATGCTGATCAGTATGTCGGAATCAGGGACGGACAATCCGCGTTCCCATTTGGAGACTGTCTGCCGCACCACGTTCAGCTTGATGGCAAGCTCGTCCTGCGAGAGGCCCTTTGATTTTCTGACCGCTTTTATGTTTTCGTTTAGCATTAGGGGTAAACTCCTTTCTATAAGCCGCTGACGACATTGTATTAAAAATGGCCCGTTGCGGCAAGCAACGCGTGGTAACATTCATGAACCGACTGCTCCCAAAATGTGATCTTGATGATTTTATTGTGGTGAGCTTTAAGATTCAAGGCGCGCTGCAAGGAACAGTCCTCTTTTTCGGACCGCCCTAAATATTAAGAACAAATTTTCGATTTTGTCTGGAATTTTCTTCGGAGATGTGATAATATATTATACCGATTCTACAGCCGTCCCAGGGCGGCGATCTCAACGAGGTGAGCACATTGGAATTTTGGATGGCAATCGTGCTGGGCGTCGTGCAGGGCGTGGCGGAGTTCCTGCCCATTTCCAGCTCCGGGCACCTGTCGCTGCTGCAACACTTTTTCAGCATGGAGGAGCCCGACGCCCTCTATAATATCCTGCTCCACTTTGCCACGCTTATCGCCGTGTGCGTGGTGTACTGGCGGGACATCGCGGACATGGTCCTGGAGTTTTTCCGGGCCATCGCCGCCTTGGCTTCCGGGGAGCGAACCCAGGGCAACCCGCCGGAGGCCCGGCGAATGATTTTGCTGCTGATTCTGGGTACTCTGCCCCTGTTCCTGGTGCTGCCCTTCGACGACTTTGTGGAGGGCCTGGGGGCCAACCCGGTGTTTGTGTCCGTCATGCTGATCGTGACGGGCTTTATCCTGTTCCTGTCCGACCGCTACGGCGGCGGGCGGAAGAACGGTCGTACCGCCACCGTCAAGGACGTGCTGCTGGTGGGCCTGGCCCAGGGCGCGGCCACCATCCCCGGCCTGTCCCGCTCCGGCACTACCATTTCTGCCGGGATGGCCCTGGGCTTCGACCGGAATTTTGCCGTACGCTACTCCTTCCTGATGTCCTTGCCCGCTGTGTTCGGGGCCACGCTGCTGAAGGTCGTCAAGGTGGCAAAGGACGGCGCCTTCGACACAGAGCTGCTGCCCATGTATCTGACCGGCATGGTCATCGCGGGCGTGGTGGGCTTCTTCGCCATCTCTCTGGTGAAGCTGCTGGCCAGCAAGGGCAAGTTTGGCAGCTTCGCCTACTATTGCTGGATTGTGGGCATTGCCGCCCTGATTTTCAGCTTTTTCTTCACCCCCGGCGCAGTCACGCCCCCCGCCGCATAACAAAACAGGAGGTTCCCTCGGAATGGCTTCCACACAAAAGAAAACCACATCGTCAGCATCTGGCGGGAGCGGGAGAAGCCGCTCCTCCAGCACGTCTACGTCCAAGAACAGCGGTAAGCGGGCCTCCACCCAGTCCAGGAGCTCAGGCAAGCGGGCGGGCTCCCGCAAGTCCGCGCCTCAGAAAAAGCCCTACCGCCGGGAGATCGGGGGCGTGGTCTGCCTGCTTATGGCTCTGTTCGGGGCCATCGGCTATTTTAAGACCGGCGAGGGCGCCATCATCGCCCTGTTCTGCAATTTGTTAAAGGGGCTGTGCGGCTATGGGTTCTATGTGGCCCCGCCCTTACTGTTGGCGGCCGCTGGCATCCTCCTGATGCACCGGGGGCGTCCCGTCCGTCTGCGGGTGACGGGGACGGTGAGCTTACCCATCCTGGTGGGCGCGATTATTCACCTGCTCCTGTGCAAAAACGAGTACGAATGGGGCTGGACCCTGTTCGGGCAGCTTTGGACAGACGGCCGAACGGCCTCCTGCGGCGGTGTGGTCAGCGGCACGCTGGCTATGGCGTTCCAGTTTGCCTTTACCACTGTGGGGGCTATGGTAATCCTGGTGCTGCTGACCGCTGTGGCGGTGCTGTGCGCTCTGCGGCTCACCCCCACAGATATTCTGGACTACATCCGAGAGCAGCGGGAAAACCGGCCCGAATACGACCCGGACGACTACCCTGAGCCTGAGGAGCGCCCCCGCAGGACCAAGCAGCGGGAGCCGGAGCCTGCCCCGCCCCGGCGGAGCAGATCCTCTGCCATTGACATCCCGGTGGATGACGGCCCGCTGCTGGCCAAAAAGCCGACAACGCCTGTTACCACGGTGCGCCCGAAATCCTTCTTCGACAAGGTGCCTGGCGTGGCCGCTCCCGGCCGGCGGGACAAGCCCCAGCCCATTGGGGAGGAGGAACCGCCCCAATATGAGGATGTGGTGGAGCTGCGGCCTATGAAGGAGCCCCCTCGGACGCCGAGGCCGGAGCCGGTGGCCCCGCCCTCGGCCAAGGTGGATGACCTGGCTCCGCCCCCGCCCCCCACGCCCATCCGGGCGGAGCCTGAGCCCGAATCGGTCCCTGTGGTCCGGGAAGAGCCCCCGGCCCCCTCTGTGGAGGAACCGCCCATCGTACAAAAGGACCCGGTGCCGCCCCCGGTTATTCGAGAGCCCGCCGCGCCCCAAAAGCAGTCCAAGGAGGCGGAGAAGGCCCAGATCCAGGACGAGGTGGCCCGGGAGATCGAGGCGGGTATGGAGAAGGACGTCCCCGCCTACCGCTATCCCCCCGTAACCCTGCTGAACGAGAACCAGGGTGGGAACACGGGCGCGGCGGACAGTGTGCTCTACGCCAACCAGCAGCGTCTCCAGAACGCGCTGGAGTCCTTCGGCGTCAGCGCCCGGATCGTCAACGTGATCCAGGGCCCCTCCATTGTCCGCTACGAGCTGGAACTGGGCCAGGGGGTGAAGCTGAGTAAGATCACCAACCTGTCCGATGACATTGCCCTAGCCTTGGGCGCATCCGGGGTACGGGTAGCCCCCATCCCGAATAAAATTTCCACGGTGGGCATCGAGGTGCCCAAACCGAGGAATCTGGTCAGCCCGGTGCTCATCCGGGACGTACTGGATTCCCAGACCTTTGTCGAGGCCCAGAAGAAATCCAAGGTGTCCTTCGCCGTGGGCAAGGACATCAGCGGCAGGCCGGTGGTGGGTAACATTGCCAAGATGCCCCACATGATGATCGCGGGCACCACCGGCTCCGGCAAATCGGTGTGCACCAACTCTCTGGTCATCTCCCTGCTGTATGAGGCCACGCCGGAAGAGGTCCGGCTCATCATCATCGACCCCAAGGTGGTGGAGTTCAAGATCTACAACGGTATCCCCCACCTGCTGATCCCGGTGGTCACCGACCCCAAAAAGGCGGCGGGCGCCCTCCAGTGGTCGGTGAGCGAGATGGAAAAGCGCTATCAGATCTTTTCTGAGGTGGGGGCTCGAGACCTGGCGGGCTATAACAGTATCGCAAAGGGGCGGGAGGATCTGAACACCATGCCTCAGGTCGTCATCGTCATTGACGAGCTGGCCGACCTGATGATGACGGGGGCCAAGGAGGTGGAGGACTCCATCATCCGGGTGGCTCAGAAGGGCCGCGCCTCCGGAATGCACCTGATCATCGCCACCCAGAGCCCCCGGGCTGACGTCATCACGGGCCTGATTCGGGCCAACATCCCCAGCCGCATCGCCTTAAAGGTGGCCTCCGGCATGGAGTCGCGCATCATCCTGGACTCCATGGGCGCGGAAAAGCTGGGCGGGCCGGGCGATATGCTCTATGCCCCCGTGGGGCAGGAGCATCAGCGCATCCAAGGCTGCTTCATCTCCGACGAGGAGGTGGCCAACGTGCTGGAGTTTCTCAAGGAGGGGACGTCTGCCCAGTATGATGAGTCCGTCATGCACGAGGTGGAAAAGCACGTGGAGGAGAAGGAGAAGGCGGCCAAGGGCGTAGGCGGCTCCGATCCGGTCAGCGGCGGCGGAGATTACGACGAGCTTTTGCCTGCGGCCATCGACATTGTGCTGGAGGCGGGACAGGCGTCTGTGTCTATGCTCCAGCGGCGTTTGAAGCTGGGATATGGCCGCGCCGCCCGTTTGGTGGACCAGATGGAGGAGAAGGGCGTTGTGGGGCCCTTTGAGGGCTCCAAGCCCCGGCAGATTCTGATTACCAAAGACCAGTGGGCGGAAATGCAGTACCGGCAGGGTATGACTCCCGCCGTGCCCGATGAACTGCCCTGCGAGGGGGACGCGGCGCCCCAGGACCGGGATACGCCACCCTTTGGTGAGTAAACAAAAAAGCACCCAAAGGGGTGCTTTTTTGCGCATTACCATAGCCAGCCGCTGGAATCCCGGCTGTCCAGCACGTTCAGCATAGCGGAGAGCATTTCTGCGGCCCCGGCATGGGTCAGGGGTTTGTACAGGTCCGTACTGCTGTTGAGCACGGAGACGGCCTCCATATTCACCACGGATTGGTAAGCCCAGGCAGGGGCTGTCTCAGCCGAGAAGGTGGAAGTCATACCGGACACATCCCCGGTGGCCAGCAGGCGGTCAATGATGACGGCGGCCTCCGCTTGGGTGACGGGGCTGTTGGGGTCAAACACCGTTTGGCCCGCGCCGTTCTGGGAACCCTCCACCGTGCCCACCACCAGGGCGGCGGACACGTAGCCCTTGGCCCAGGCGGAGATGTCATCGTCGTCATAGAACCCAGTGAGCGTCACGTCCGCCAGCGGCGCTTTTCCGGCGGCGGTCATGGCCATGGTCAGGAATTCCTCCCGGCTGAAGGTGCTGTCCGGATCGAAGCAGTACAGGTCGCCTACCTTGCGTCCGGTGTAAACCCCGGACTCCGCCAGGTGGAGGGCGGCAAAATGGGCGGGGTCGCCGCTCATGTCGGAGTAGCTGACGGTGGTGGTCTGCTTTTGGATGTTCACCTTCACCGTGGCGGGCTTGGAGGTGTTGCCGTTGGCGTCTACGGCCACGTAGGTGAAGGTATCCTTGCCCTTTTTCCCCTCGTAGGGGGTGTAGGTGAAGGCGGCGGGGTCGGTCTCATCCACCGCTACGGCGCCCCGGGCGGGGCTGTCCACCACCTGGAAGGTGACCAGGTCGCCCTCGGGGTCCACAGCGGCGAAGCGGCTGGAGATGGCTACGCCCTTGTAGGTCTTGAGGATCAGGTCCTCGGCGATGGGGGCGGCGTTCTCCACCTCGGCGGTGGAGGTGGTCAATGCCATGGCCGGAACCGCCAGAGCCCCCGTCAGGCAGAGGGATAATATCATGAGTCGGATTTTCAAAGGGAAAACCTCCTTTGTATGAGTATGGGACTAGCATATACCAAAGGAGAAAAAATATGCGGGCGCTTCCCGTCGGAAGCGTCCGCAAAATTTTTTTGAGCGTAGATTTTGGCGCTACAATTCGCTTCGATCCGCCAGCCAGCTTGGCAATGGCCGCATTTTGATGCCCGACACTAAACCCATAGCGATGAACAGCGTCAGAGTGGACGACCCGCCGTAGCTGAAAAAGGGCAGGGTCACGCCGACGACGGGGCCCACATAAAGGCACATGGCCACGTTGATGATGGTCTGAGTGATGAGCATTCCAGCGATGCCCATGGCGATATAGGCGGACATATAGCTCTTGGCCCGACGGGACACCCAGATGCACCGCAGGATGATGAGCAGCAGCATGAGCAGCAGCAGGCAGCAGCCGATCATACCGAACTCCTCGCCGCACACGGCGAAGATGTTGTCGGTGTGCCGGGCGTTCAGGCTTTCCCTGCTGGTGGAATGAGTGCGTGTGCCCTGCATCCAGCCCATACCGGTGAGCTGCCCCGAGCCGATGGCGGCCAGGGACTGGCTTTGCTGCCAGCCCTTGTCCAGCGGGTCCAGATCGTTACCCTTCCAGTGCTCTACCACCACCCGGAAGCGCATGATGCGGTAGTCGTTCCACAGGCCGTCGATGCGGGGGAGAACGAAGTGCCACAAAAATACCACCAGCCCCACCAGGGGTGTGCCCACCCCAATGAACCACCACTTGCTCACCCCGGCCACCCAGGCCATGATGATGAAGATGAACAGGTAGACCAGCACCATGCCCCAGTCGCCGGACAGCACCGCTAGCATCCCGGCGAATACGCCGGTGAGGATCAGGTATTTCACCAGGGCTGAAAACCGGCCCAGGCCCTTGGGCCGCTCCTTGTTGATCATCCAAGACAGCACCACGATATAGGACAGCTTGGCGATCTCCCCCGGCTGGAAGCCGGGAAAGCCGGGTATGGGGAGGTAGACCCAGCTTTTGTTGCCGCTGTCCCCGCCCTCTCCGAAGGGCTTGATGAGCAGAATGACGAACAGCCCCAGCAGGAGGAACACCCACCACCAACGTTCCATCAGGTACTCGATGTCGATGAAGGTGACCCACACATAGGCCACGATGCCCAGGCATAGAAACATGGCCTGCTTGGCGGCGTTGTTTTTGAGGATGTCATAGTATTGGGTGGCGCTGTAGATGAGCACCAGCCCCATGAGGCTGGCGATGATGCACAGCGCCAGCAGGACCACGTCTCCCTTTTTGAAAAATTCCTTGAGTGTGCGGGTGGGCTGCAAGGCGGGGCCTCCTCTCAGGCGAAAACTGCAAATTAGTATAGCACAATCGGGCGGAATATGCTATACTGTTTTGAACGAGTTTTGAAAAACTTAACTTTATGACTGGAAGTGACCGCAAATGGAATTTGTCACCCACAGCCGGGAGGAGACGGAAGCCCTGGGGGCGCGGCTGGCGGAGGCCCTCGCCGAGGGGAGGGTGGTGGCCTTCACCGGCGACCTGGGGGCGGGCAAGACCGCCTTTGTGTCCGGTATGGCCCGGGCCCTGGGAGTGGAGGAGCGGGTGACCAGCCCCACCTTCACCGTCGTCAACGAGTACGAGGGCGGACGGCTGCCCCTGTTCCACTTTGATATGTACCGGCTGGACAGCGCCGACGAGCTGTTCCACATCGGCTGGGAGGACTATCTGGCCCGGGGCGGCATATGTGCTGTGGAGTGGAGCGAGAATGTAGAGGAAGCCATTGAGAGCGACGCGGTGCGGGTGTCCATCGTCCGCGGGGACGGGGATGACGACCGGATCATCACTATCGAGGGGGTGGAGCTGTGAAAATCATCGCTTTGGAGAGCTCGGCTGTCACCGCCTCCGTGGCGGTCGCCGAGGATGACAAACTGCTGGCCCAGTCCTTCCAGAACAGCGGGCTGACCCATTCCGCCACCCTGATGCCCATGGTGGCGGACCTGCTGAAAAACACCGGGCTGACACTGGATGAGATGGACGTGGTGGCGGTGGCGGCGGGGCCGGGGTCCTTTACCGGCGTGCGCATTGGCGTGGCCGCGGCCAAGGGGCTGGCCTGGCCGGG
>CAJUQN010000112.1 GCA_910588625.1 uncultured Oscillospiraceae bacterium | reverse complement strand
GCGCTCTTTGGTTACTTTCTCTCGCGTGAGAGAAAGTAACCCCCGCCGGAGGCGCCCCCTTCGGTGGACACCGAAAAATAGAATACCCCTGCTGGGTTCTAACTACGTGACCTTGCCCTGTTAAAACCCACATTTCTAAAACGGGACGCCCCCCTCGTTTGGCGGTTCGCAGACCTCCCGGCCCTCTCCGGAGGCACCTGGACGTTGGGAGCGGTAAAGCCAAGCGGAGGCGACCCACCTGCATTTTTGTGCAGGTTTTTAATGGGGTGGCACGGCCACAGCGGGGGTTCTATTTATATAGTAGTAGGCGGAAGGGCCTAGCACCTTCCGCCTTTTCTATTTATGAATTTTTATCTAACGCGCAAATTTACCTTGCAACAGTAGTTTTCCCATGCTATAATAGGGGGCAGCGTTCTGCGGACCCGGTATTCCTGCGCAAAAATACCGTCCGCCGGACTGCACGTCACAACACGAATACTGAGAGGATTGATATACTATGAGCGCATCCAGAGAGAAAAAGCAGCGCCAGAATGCGGGGCCCGACCAGAAGGCTGTCAAGCTCCAGCAGGAGCAGGCCGCCCGCAAGCGCACCACCATCATCTACTCCGTGATCGCCGCTGTCATCGTGGTATTGGTGGCCGCACTGCTTATTTGGCGTTCCGGCTTTTTCCAGGCCCGGGCCTCCGCCGCCACCGTGGGCGGGGACACCTTGACCGCCGCCGAACTGAGCTACTACTACTACGGCGCCCGCCAGTACACTGCCCAGATGGCCTCCTACGGCATGGGCACCTTCGACACCACCAAGGCCGATGACGAGCAGTTCTACAACGAAGCTGACAACAAGACCTATCGGGACTACTTTATGGATGAGGCCCTGACCAACGCCCAGCAGCAAAAGGCTCTGGCTGAGGAGGCCGCCAAGGCCGGCCACACCGAGGCCGAGGTCAAGGAGAACGTGGATATCTACGTGGACAACCTCAAGTCCCAGGCCGCCTCCAGCGGCTACAGCTACGCCGCCTATCTCCGGGCCATGTACGGCCCCTATATGACCTCCTCTGTTCTGGAAAAGCTGTACACCCGCTACCAGATGGCCAGTCTGGCGGCCAGCGACAAGTATGAGGAGCTCTACGATGCCTGCACCCAAGACGAACTGGACGCCTATTACAAGGATAACGCCGACAGCTTGGACACCATCGAGTACTCCCACCTCTACTTTCCCATCGCCACCGTCAGTGAGAAGGACGCCGACGGCAATGACCTGAGCGAGGAGGAGGTCAGCAAGCTGAAGGAGGAGGCCCAGGCCGACGCCAAGAAGAAGGCCGAAGAGGCTCAGGAGGCCATCGACAACGGCGCCACTTTCCAGTCCCAGATCGATAAGTATGAGCTGACCACCGCCGGCGACCACATCAGCGTAGTGGGCATCAGCTCCGTCAACTCCTCCTACCGCGACCAGCTCCTGGCCCTGGACAAGGACAAGGTAGAGTTCATCGAGAGCGAAAGCGGCTTTTACGTTGTCTCCTTCCACGACCGCTATCTGTCCGACGAGCCCACCCGGGACGTGCGCCACATCCTTGCCCGCGCGGAGAGCACCACCGATGACGACAACAAGCTGGTCCCCCCCACCGACGAGGCTTGGGACGCCGCCAAGGCCAAGATGGACGAGATTCAGGCCGCCTGGGATGCCGGCGGCAAGACTGAGGATGACTTTGCCAACCTAGCCAACGAAAAGTCCGACGACACCGGTTCCAATACCAACGGCGGCCTGTATGAGCGCAATTCCAAGAACAAGTTTGTCCTAGAGTTCGACGAGTGGGTGTTCGACAGCAGCCGCAAGCCCGGTGACGTAGGTATGGTCCAGCACTCTGCCGAGGAGGGCGCCACCAACGGTTATTACGGCTATCATCTGATCTACTACGTGGGTGAAAACGAGCCGGTCTGGATGGACACCGCCCGCAGCGCTCTGGCCAGCGAGGCTCAGCAGATCTGGATAGACGAGGTGACCGCCAATTTCCCCACCGCCCTGACCGACGGGGCCAACTATCTGGGCAAGTAAAAAATAATCGGTCGAACGAAAACAGGGTCGGGCAGTCGCCCGGCCCTGTTTTTTATGGAGGTCTTTATGGACGAGCAATTCATCCGCACCCAAATGCTGCTGGGCGCCCCCGCCATGGAGCGCCTGAGGAACAGTCATGTGGCTGTGCTGGGGCTGGGCGGCGTGGGCGGCTGGTGCACCGAGGCCCTGTGCCGTTCCGGCGTGGGGGAGCTGACACTGGCGGATCAGGACACCATCTCCGTCAGCAATATTAACCGGCAGGACGCCGCGCTGTGGTCCACCGTGGGCATGGAAAAGGCGCAGGCCACCGCCCTGCGCCTTCGGGATATTTCACCGGACTGTGTCCTCCACCCGCTGGCCATCCGCTATGAGGCGGACAGCCGGGAGAAATTTTTTTCCGCCCGTTACGACTACATCGTGGACGCCATAGACTTGGTAAGCTGCAAGCTGGACCTGATCCAGACAGCACATCAGCGGGGCATCCCCATCATTTCCGCCCTGGGCACCGGAAACAAGCGGGACGCTCAGCAGCTTCGCATCACCGACATCTCCCAGACTGAGGGATGCCCCCTGGCAAGAGTGGTGCGCAAGGAGCTGCGTAAACGGGGCATCCCCCACCACAAAGTGGTGTTTTCCCCTGAGTTGGCCTTCAACGCTGAGGATGGGAACGAGGCGCCGCCACCGGGACGGCGTTCCATCCCAGCCAGTGCCATATGGGTGCCCGCCGCAGCGGGGCTGCTGCTGGCTCAGGCCGTCATTCTTGACCTCGCAGGCGGGCGGGAAGGCGGTCCCACACCTTCCTGATGACCCACGCCCCCGCCAGGCCGCACAGGGAGCCGATCACCGCCCCCATCAGCACATCGCTGGGGAAGTGGACTCCCACGTAAAGCCGGGACAGGCCCATCACCACTGCCATGCACACCGCCGCGACCTTCATCCACCGCCTGGGCGCGGACATACAGACCGCCAGGGCAAAGGCAAAGGCGGCGTTGGTGTGTCCCGACGGGAAGGAATTGGGGTCATGCTCTGGCGTCAGGTTGATAAAATTCTCAATGACCAGCCAGGGCCTTGGCCGGGACACCAGAGGCTTGATGGTGAAGTTCACCACGATCAGCCCGATGAGCATAGCGCACAGCGCGGAAAAGCCCGCCTTTCTTGTCCGCTTGAAGAACAGCATCAGAATTCCCAGCACGATGAACAGCACCCCTGTGTTGCCCAGCTGGGTATACAGCTTCATAAACGGGTCCAGCAGAGCACAGCGGACGTTCTCCGCAATCCACACCAGGGCCTGCTCGTCGAATTGTTGAATGATATCCGGCATCCTTATCCCTCCTGACCTTGACCCTGGGGCCAAAGGTATGTATAATAGGTATGCTCTGTAATTTTAACCCATTCCTCGCTTGAACGCAAGCTATTTATGGGAGGTCCATATGAAAGTCATCCATTTGATCAGCGGCGGAGACACCGGCGGGGCCAAAACCCACGTTCATTCCCTGCTTCAGGGATTAAATCAGCACATCCAGGCAGATATGGTCTGCTTTACCGACGGTCCCTTCACCGAGGAAGCCCGGGCCCTGGGCATCCACGTGGATGTGATGGCAAGCCGGAACCCTCTGGCCGCGTTGAAGCCCCTGCGGGAGAAGATTGCCAAGGAGGGCTATGACATCATCCACTGCCACGGGGCCAGGGGCAACCTGATGGGAGCGCTCCTCCGCCGGTCCACCGGCCTGCCCGTGGTCACCACCGTCCATTCCGACCCGAAGCTGGACTATATGGGCCGCCCCCTGTCCGCGCTGACCTATGGGAACCTCAACGCCTGGGCCTTGCGGCGCATTCCCTACAAAATTGGCGTGTCCGACGCCATGGGCGACCTGCTCATCAGCCGGGGCTTTGACCCCCAGCAGATGTTTGCCATCTACAACGGCATCGACTTCACCCCCCGCACCCCCGCCCTCAGCCGCCGGGAATTTCTGGACAGCCTGGGGCTGGACTGGCCGGACAACGTGGTCATCGCGGGCATCGCCGCCCGGCTCAACCCGGTGAAGGACATGGGCACCCTGCTGCGGGGCTTTGCCATCGCCCACAAGACCCAGCCTCAGCTTCGCCTGATGATCGCTGGAGAGGGCCAGGACGAGGCCATGCTCAGACAGCTCGCCGCTGAGCTGGGCGTGGCGGGCGAGGTTTGCTTTGCCGGGTGGCTGTCCGACACCGACAGTTTTTACAACGCGCTGGACATCAACACCCTCACCTCCTTGTCGGAGACCTTCCCCTATGCCCTCACCGAGGGAGCCAGGTTTGCCCTGCCCACAGTGGCCAGCCAGGTGGGCGGCGTACCATTCCTCATCCAGAGCCACGTCACCGGTCTGCTGTTCCAGCCCCGGGACCATGAGGCCCTGGGCCGTCACCTGGCCTCCCTGGCCGGAGACGCCGGCCTGCGCCGCCGTCTGGGCCAGCAGCTTTTGGAAAAGGGCCGTACAGAATTTTCCATCGAAAGCACCATTTACCGCCAGCTGGCCATCTACAACGCCATCCTCCGCCGCCAGAAGCGGAAACAGGAGCGCAAGCGGGACGGCGTGGTGATCTGCGGGGCCTACGGCCGGGGCAACGCCGGAGACGAAGCCATTTTGCAGGCCCTCGTTACCGAGATGCGGACCCTCGACTCCGACCTGCCCATCTGGATTATGACCCGCAAACCAAAAGCCACCCGCCTGCGCCACCGGGTGGGGGCTGTCTACACCTTCAACGTCCCCGCCTTCTGCCGGAAAATGGCGAAAAGCAAGCTGTATATCAACGGCGGCGGCTCCCTGGTCCAGGACGTGACCAGCTACCGCTCCCTGTGGTTTTATCTGTTCACCCTGTCCGCCGCCAAGCGGCTGGGCTGCAAAGTGATGATGTACGGCTGCGGCATCGGCCCCATCCGCGTCCCCCGCAACCGCAAAAAGACGGGCAGAGTCATCGACCAGTCCGTGGACATCATCACCACCCGGGACAGCGCTTCCATCGACGAGCTCAAGGCCCTGGGCGTCAGCCGTCCCCAGATCATCCTGGCGGCGGACCCCGCCGTCACCCTCCCCGCCGCGCCGCCCCAGGCGGCGGACGCCCTGTTGGAGGAGATCGGCCTCCACCCCCGAAAGGGACAGCGGTATCTGGGCGTCACCGTCCGCCCCTGGCCGGGTTTTGATGAAAAGGTTCCCGCCTTCGCTGCCGCCGTGGACTACGCCTATCAGCGCTATGACCTGATTCCCGTATTCATCCCCATCGAGGGAAAACTGGACGCCGCCGCTGCCCAAAAGGTGGCCGGCCAGCTTCAGAGCGCCCCGGTCCACCTGCTCGCCTCCTCCCCCAGTACGGAGCTTGCCATCGCTCTATCCGCCCGGATGGATGTGGCCCTCTCCATGCGGCTCCATGCGCTGATCTTCGCCGCTGTCCGGGGAGTACCCCTGGTGGGGGTGATATACGACCCCAAGGTCAGCGCCTTTCTGGACGACGCAGGTCAGGACCTCTACGCTCAGCTGGACCAGGTCACGCCTGAGTTGCTGTGCTCTCTCATCGACGCCGCCGCCCAGCGCCGCCAGGACGGCCAGTCCCTGGAGGAAAAGACCGCCCGGCTCGTCCAGTTGGAGCGGGAGAACAGTCAGGCCGCAGCAAAGCTGCTGGCCAAATAGAAAAATCCTCAAACCCGGAGGTGTCCCATGAAGCAGATCGTATGTCTGGCCTATGCCCCCTGGCGGGCACGTCCGGACCGCACCCAGCAGCTGCTGGCCCGGCTGGGGGACGCTCAGATCCTATTTTTCGAGCCCGCACCCAGAAAGGGCTCGCCCATGCCCGAGCAGGGGCGCAGGGTCCGCGCCCATATCACTGTCTATACCCTGCCCAACCCCCTGCCCTATCCGGACGAGACCTCGGTCCTCCAGCGGCGCAGGCTGGACAAGGCGGCGGATTTCATCCAACAGGTTATGGAAAAGCACCATTTTCGGGAGCCGGTGCTGTGGTGCGCCTCTCCCCTGCACGCCCAGTTTTTGGACAAGCTGGCATATCGGGGGGTGGTATACGACTGTCACCGCTTCTGGAGCGAGGAATTTTTGGAGTGGGAGAGCGATTTGGCCAGCCATTCCGAGGTGGTGTTTGCCGCCTCCTTCGGGCTCATCAAACGGCTGTCCCCCTGCAATGACAACATCGCGCTTCTGTCCAACGGCGTAAACCCAGTGCTGTTCCAGCAAAAACAACGAAACATCCCTCCCGAGCTGACCGGCCTGCCGGGACAGCGGGTGCTGGGGCGGCTGGGCAGCGTCACCGGACAGCTGGATTTGGAGCCGCTGCTCTATGCGGCGGACCGCCGCCCGGAGTGGACCTTCGTCCTCATGGGCCGAGTGACAAAGCCCGCGGCGGAGCAGCTGCGGGGAAGGGACAACATCGTGCTCACCGGGCCGGTGAATCCGCTGGATGTACCCGATTACCTGTACCGCTGTGACCTGCTGTTCGACCTGATTCGCTTCGACCGCCCCGGCGACGTGGTGCCCATCCGGGTCTACGAATACTTAGCCACGGGACGGCCCATCGTCACTGTGGTGGACCCCGACGTGCTGGAGACCATCCCTGAGCTGGTCTCCACCGCCTATGACGGACCAGGCTTCCTGCGGCGCTGCAAAGCGGCCTTCGGCGAGGACCCTGGGCTCCCCCGCCGCAGGCGTGCCAT
The DNA here is from genome assembly GCA_910588625.1 of uncultured Oscillospiraceae bacterium. GTDB lineage: Bacteria > Bacillota > Clostridia > Oscillospirales > Oscillospiraceae > Enterenecus. The sequence goes on along the minus strand of CAJUQN010000112.1, from coordinate 1,166 downwards.
GGCCCGGGATTCCGCCTGGACGGGGCGGGCCGCTCAGGTATCCAGCATTCTGGAGGTTGCCGGACTGTTTTGAGCGTTTTGCCATGGACGGGCTCTCTAGGTCCTTATAAATCGTACAAGCCTACAAAAATCTGTCAGGCCCTTGATTTCTGCCTTTTTCTTCGATAAAATGTATTCGACTATTTGGAAATGAGGTGCCTGCTTTGGAGCGTTTTTATCGTGTCCGTCCGGGTTTCCGTCTCCATGGCACCACTGCGTCCAAATTCTGACAACTGATTGAAGCAGGCTGCCCTTACGCGGTGGCCTGTTTTATTTTCCAAAGGAGGGTCATTATGAAAAAAGTCGCCGTCATCATGGGCTCCGACTCAGACTGGCCGGTGGTCAAGGGGGCCTGCGCCCAGCTCAAGGACTTCGGCATCCCCTATGAGGCCCACATTTTGAGTGCTCACCGCACCCCTGCCGCCGCGGCGGAATTTGCAAAAAACGCCCGAAAAAACGGCTTTGGCGTGCTGATTTGTGCCGCCGGCATGGCTGCACACCTGGCCGGGGCTTTCGCCGGGAACTCCACCCTGCCCGTCATCGGCATCCCCATGAAGGGCGGGGCCATAGACGGACTGGACGCCCTGCTTGCCACCGTGCAGATGCCCAGCGGTATCCCTGTGGCCACCGTGGCCATCAACGGGGCCAAAAACGCCGCTGTGCTGGCCGCCCAGATTTTGGCTGTATCTGACGATGCACTGGCTGAAAAGCTGGACGGAGCGCGGGAGAGCATGGCCGCGCAGATCGCAGAAAAAGAGGCTAAACTGCAAGCCGAGCTTGACTAAATCAACTATACTTTTGAAAGGAAGTTTTACGTTATGCAGAAGGTAGAACAGCTCTATGAGGGCAAAGCCAAGAAAGTATTTTCCACCGAGGACCCCAACGTGGTCATCGTGTCCTACAAGGATGACGCCACCGCTTTTGACGGTCTGAAAAAGGGCACCATCACCGGCAAGGGAGCCATCAACAACCAGATGACCAACTTCCTCATGCAGCAGCTGGAAAAGGCGGGGGTGCCCACCCACTTTGTGGAGGAACTGAGCGAGCGTGAGACCGCCGTGAAAAAGGTGGACATCGTCCCCCTGGAGGTCATCATCCGCAACATCTCCGCCGGGTCCTTCGCCAAG
>CAJUQN010000111.1 GCA_910588625.1 uncultured Oscillospiraceae bacterium | reverse complement strand
TCATCAGCAACCTGACGGCGGCGATGGAACACCCCTTCCGCATCCAGTGGACGGAACACAGCCTCGTGACCATCCTGGCCTGCACCGGGGCCTACATCATGGGCATCTGCCTCTACGCAGACCAGCAGGGCCGGACGCGGGACGGCGAGGAACACGGCTCCGCTACCTGGGCCACGCCCCAGCAGGTCAACGCCATGTTCGCTCAGAAGCAGAACAAGCTGCTCACCCGGAATGTCCGCCTGGGGCTGGACACCCACAAGCATCGCCGCTCCTTGAACGTGCTGGTCATCGGCGGCTCCGGCGCTGGCAAATCGAGATCGTATGTGAAGCCAAACATCCTGGAGGCCAACACCAATTATGTGATCACGGACCCCAAATCCGAAGTCCTGCTGGCCACAGGCGGCTACCTCAAACGCCAGGGTTATGACATCCGTGTGCTGAATCTTGTCAACCTGGAGCAGAGCGATGGCTATAATCCTTTCCGCTACCTGCGGGACGAAAAGGACGTGCTGCGATTGGTCAACAATCTCATCCAGGCCACCACGCCCAAGGGCAGCCATGAGTCCGATCCGTTTTGGACGAAGGCTGAAACCGCTCTGCTGCAAGCGATTATCCTCATGCTGTGGCAGGAGGCCCCGGAGTACGAACAGAACTTTTCCATGGTGCTGCGGGTGATGGAGTACGCCGAGGTAAAGGAGGAGGACGAGGAGTACGTCTCGCCCCTGGACCTGCTGTTTCAGGCCATGGAGCGCGAGGACCCTGCCAGCGTGGCTGTGCGGCAATATCACGTCTTCAAAATGGCGGCCGGCAAGACCTCAAAATCCATCCTTGTGTCCGCCGCCGTCCGGCTGGCCCCCTTCAACCTGCCCCAGATCAAGGCCATCACCGACCGGGACGATATGGATTTGTATACTTTGGGGGAGCAGAAGTGCGCACTGTACGCCGTCATCCCAGACAACGACAACAGCCTGAATTTTTTGGTAAGCCTTCTCTACGCCCAGGCGTTCCAGGCCCTCTACTATAGCGCCGACCAGATCCACCACGGGGCGCTGCCCTGCCACGTCCACTTCATCCTGGACGAGTTCGCCGCCATGCCCCTCCCAGGTTTCACCCGTGAACTGGCCACCATGCGTTCCCGGAATATTTCCGCAAGTACAATTATTCAAAATATGGCACAAATCAAGGAGTTATATAAGGATTCGTGGGAGACAATTCCGGGCAACAGTGACACCATTCTGTACCTTGGCGGCAACGAAGCGGCAACCCATAAGTACATTTCCGAGGCCCTTGGGAAAGCCACGATTGATACCCGGACCCACGGTCAGACCAAGGGAAAATCCGGCTCCTACTCGACAAATTTTCAAATGAGCGGCCGCGAATTACTCACTCCAGATGAAGTGCGAGGCTTGGACAACCGCTATGCCATCCTGTTCATTCGGGGTGCGAAACCCGTCATGGATCTCAAGTATGAATTGACCCAGCACCCGGCCATCCGCCACACCATTGACGGCGGCGGGCCGCCCTACATCCACCATCAGGAAAAGCCTGAAGTGAAATTCCCCGGCGAATCGCTGTTCGCTGAAATAACGGACGATACGTCCGAAGAAGAAAAGGAGACTGAAGCCTATGAAGAACCCCAAGAACCTGAAGAAGCCCCAGAACACCCTGGAGAGCCAGAGGAAGATTGAGCGCCGCGCCAAACGGGCCTACGCCGTTTTCGCCTGTCTGGTGCTGTCCATGGCCGTCATGATCGTCCCCGCCTTCGCCGCCGATGACCCGCTGCAGATCGTGGAAAACCTGAGCGATTTCATTTTTTCCCTGATCCGCGCCATCGGCCTGATCCTGCTGGGCTTCGGCATCCTCCAGTTGGGCCTGTCCCTCAAGAGCCACGACCCCTCCCAGCGGGCCAACGGTATGCTCACCATCGCTGGCGGCATTGTCATCACCTTCACCCGTGAGATCCTCACCCTTATCACCGGCTGATGAGGACAGCCACAAGGGGAGGGCGCGTCCGCGCTCTCCCCACTCGTTTCCCGCCGGAGGTGATGTAAATGGGAAGCGGAAATTGGATCGTAGATAACCTGAACTCCGCCCTGGGGACCTGGAACGACAAACTGGCGGAGATCTGGACATTGGTTAGTACCACGCCGGAGAACTTCAAGGGCGGCGCGGTCTGGACGGTGATCACTGGCATCAACGGAGCGCTTCAGGCCATCGGCTGTGCCCTGCTGGTGCTGTTCTTCGTGATGGGCATCGTCAAGACCTGCGGATCGTTTACGGAATTGAAGAAACCAGAGATGGTATTCAAGTGCTTCATCCGCTTTGTGCTGGCCCAGGCGGCGGTGACCCACGGTATGGAGCTGATGTCGGCGCTGTTCCAAGTGGCCCAGGGGATGATCACCACCATCATGGGGGCCTCCGGGCTGTCAGCCTTGACCGCCACCACGCTGCCCACCGAGATGGTGACCATCATTGAGGATGTGGGCTTTCTGGAGAGCATCCCCCTGTGGGCCGTCACTCTGTTGGGGTCGCTGTTTATCTGGGTGCTGTCTCTGGTGATGATTTTAACAGTTTATAGTCGTTTTTTCAAGCTCTATATGGCCACCGCTATCGCGCCCATCCCCATGGCCAGCTTCGCGGGACAGCCCTCCAGCAGTATTGGCGTGGCCTTTCTGAAAAGCTATGCCGCCATCTGCCTGGAGGGCTGTGTGATCGTATTGGCCTGTGTGATTTTCTCGGCATTCGCCTCCGCGCCGCCTGCCATCGCGGACGATACGCTGGCGGCGGCAACCATCGTGTGGAACTATGTTGGCGAACTGATCTTCAATATGTTAGTTCTCGTTGGCGCTATCAAAATGAGCGACCGGCTCATCCGGGAACTGATGGGGCTGGGATGATCAATACCACAGACCCTCGGTGTTGATGGCGCTCTCGCCGTTGGCCCTGGCCTGCCGCACCCGGTAGGCCAGCAGCTCCGCCATGGCCCGTTCCTCCCGCCAATCATCCAGCAGCTCCCAGAGACGGCGGAGCAGCGTCACCACCCAGGACAGGGCGGCGAGGCCAACCAGGGCGAAGAAGATGCCGTCCGCCAGGGCGGCGTGGGCCTGATACCAGCCGTGGAACGCGGTGAGCATCAGGACGGCGTACAGCATGGGGATGCCCAGCCGGAGCTTCAGTGCCAAGCGCAGCAGGATGGGCAGCAGGAACAGACCAATACCAAAAATCATAAACATCATTGCGACAGACCTCCCTTTTTCTGGTTTGTCGCATCTTACCATAGGTGGACAGGCTTTGCAACGACCTGTCTGCCGATTCTTTCACATTGGGGGTGATACCAATAGAAGTCCGCATCAACAAAGAAGTCCGGGACTACCAGGAAAGCCTGTTCTTCGGGCTGTCCCTGCGGCAGTTCCTGTTTGCCCTGCTGGCCGTGCTGGTGGCGGTGGGGCTGTATTTCGGCCTGCGCAACGTGGTGGGCAGCGGGGAGATCGGCTGGATCTGCGTCCTGGCGGCGTTCCCCTTCGCCCTGGGCGGCTTTTTTACTTACAACGGCATGACCTTTGAAAAGTTCCTGCTGGCCGTCATCCGTTCGGAGCTGCTGTATCCCAGAAAACTGGTGTTCCGAGCGGAAAATCTGTATGCCAAAGCATTGGAACATTCTTCGGTAAAGGAGGCTTTGAAAATTGATTAAAACCCTGCAAAATACGCTGAAGCAGGACCGGGAGGGCTTCGTCCTCCCCAAGTCCGCGCAGGACGCCATCCCCATCCGCCGCCTGTGGCCGGATGGGATTTTTCAGTTCGGGAGCAAATTCTCCAAGACCATCCGCTTCTCGGACATCAACTACGCCATCGCCTCCAAAGAGAACAAAACGTCCATGTTCCTGGGCTACTCCGAACTTTTGAACGCCCTGGACACCGGCTCCACCACCAAGCTGACCATCAACAACAAGCGGCTCAACCGCCAGGACTTTGAGCAGAAGATCCTGCTGCCCCGGCAGGACGATTACCTGGACGGCTACCGGGCCGAGTACAACGCCATGCTGATGGATAAGGTCACCGACAGCTCCAACAGCGTGGTGCAGGAGCGGTACATCACCCTCTCCGTCCACCGCAAGAGCATCGAGGAGGCCCGCGCCTTTTTCGACCGGGTGACGGCGGATGTGACCACCCGTCTGAGCCACCTGGACGCCCACAGCGAGGAACTGGACGCGGTGGAGCGCCTGCGGGTGCTGCATGACTTCTACCGCACCGGCGAGGAAACGGAGTTCCATGTGGATCTGCGGGACCTGATGCGGAAGGGCCACAGTTTCAAAGACTCCATCTGCCCGGACAGCTTGGAGTTCAAGAAGGACTATTTTGTCATGGGGGACAAGTTTGGCCGGGTGCTGTTCCTGAAGGAGTACGCCAGCTATATCAAGGACAGCATGATCTCCGAGCTGACGGCCCTGAACCGCACCATGATGCTGTCCATTGACGTGATCCCCGTCCCCACGGATGAGGCCGTCCGGGAGATGCAGAACCGGCTCCTCGGTGTTGAGACCAACGTGACCAACTGGCAGCGGCGGCAGAACAGCAACAACAATTTCTCCGCCGTTGTTCCTTACGATTTGGAACAGCAGCGGAAAGAAACCCGTGAGATGCTGGACGATCTCACCACCCGCGATCAGCGGATGATGTTCGCCGTGGTGACCTTGGTGCATCTGGCGGACAGCAAAGAGGAGTTGGACAGCGACACGGATGCCCTCCAGTCCGCCGCCCGGAAGCACCTGTGCCAGCTCTCCACCCTGAACTGGCAGCAGGCGGACGGGCTGGTGACAGCCCTTCCTCTGGGCCTGCGGCGGATCGATGCCCTGCGGACGCTGACCACCGAGGCGCTGGCCGTCCTCATGCCCTTCAAGGCCCAGGAGGTGCGGGATCAGGGCGGCGTGTACTACGGGCAGAATGTGATCTCCAAGAACCTCATCATCGCCAACCGGAAGGAACTGCTCAACGGCAACGGTTTTGTCCTGGGCGTGTCCGGCTCCGGCAAGTCCTTCACCGCCAAGCGGGAGATGGTCAATCTGGCCCTCTCCACCGATGACGATATCATCGTAATCGACCCAGAAAGCGAGTACCGGCCCCTCATTGAAGGTTTGGGCGGCGAGGTGATGAACATCTCCGCCACCTCCCCCAACCACATCAACGCCATGGACATGGAGCAGGGGTACGGGGACGGCGAGAATCCGGTGGTGCTGAAGTCCGAGTTCCTGCTGTCCCTGTGCGAACAGCTCATGGGCGACCGGCTGCTGTCCGCCAAGGAGAAATCCATCATCGACCGCTGCACCGCCAATGTCTACCACAGCTACATCAAGGGCGGCTATCAAGGGAAAGCGCCCACCCTCCAGGACTTCCACGCCGAGCTGCTCCGCCAGTCCGAGCCGGAGGCCCGTGACGTGGCGCTGGCTATCGAGCTGTTCACCGAGGGCAGTCTCAACACCTTTGCCAAGCCCACCAATGTGGATACGGACGCACGAATCCTGTGCTATGACATCCGGGATCTGGGCAAGCAGCTCTTGCCCGTTGGTATGCTGGTGGTGCTGGACAGCGTGTTTAACCGCATCATCAGAAACCGGCAGATGGGGCGGAACACCTGGGTCTATATTGATGAAATTTATTTGCTGTTTCAGCACGAATATAGCGCAAACTTCCTGTTTACCCTCTGGAAACGGGTCAGAAAGTACGGAGCCTGCTGCACTGGCCTCACGCAGAATGTCGATGATCTCCTCCAGTCCCACACCGCCCGAACCATGCTGGCCAACAGTGAATTTCTGGTCATGCTGAACCAGGCGGCGACAGACCGGGCGGAGCTGGCGCGGCTGCTGAACATTTCGGACAACCAACTCTCCTACATCACCAATGTGGATTTCGGACGGGGTCTTATCAAATGCGGCAGCGCCATTGTGCCGTTTATGGATAATTTCCCCAAGAACCGACTCTACCGCTTGATGACCACCCGCCCGTCAGACCTGAATACAGATGTATAGAACCCCAGGGAACGGGGCCGCACCTGCGGCCCTGTTCTCCGTTCCGGGAGGTGAAAAAACATCGCAAAAATCAAAGAAAAGCGCACCGTAAAAAGCAAATTAAAAGAAAAAGTCAAAGCTTCGCCGAAGGAGCTTATCCGCCGCGGCCTGGATGACGGCACGGAACGCCTGCGGGGCCAGCTCCGGGAGACTGCCCAGCGTGGGCAGGCCAGCGACTACGGCGGCGACCGGATCGAGGATACCGCCGTTGGCGGGGTGCGGCGTACCGAGCGTGGTATAGAGTATCTTCTGAAGAAGAAAAAAGCCGCCAGGGAGCGGAAAGCAGAGAGAGATACCCACACTGCCACAGATCCGCCCGTGGAGCAGGAGCTATCTCCGGAGGCCCCGGCAGAGCGGCCCTCGCCCCACGAACCGCCCCCACGGGAACAGCCTAAAATCAAGACACGGGAGGCTGTGACTGCCAGAGAGGGCGATACAGCGCTGCCTGGGGGCAGCAGAGCGGAACCTGCCACTGCTGCTGGCCCAGAACGGCAGAGGATCAAAACGCGGGAATCCACTGTTCATGGTGGCCGTGTGTCCTCTGATGGTGCGGAGCTGGTTGCACCGGGTGAACCGGAGCATCCACAGATCAGAACAAAGGAGGCCGCCCGTGCTGTCCATGCAGAGGAGGCCCCCGCTCCGCAGGGCAGGCCGGAACGCCCGCAGATCAAGACCAGGGAAGTCACCACCTCTCCCTCTGACCACGCAACCGCCCCATCCAACGGGGGCAAGCCCCCTGAACGGCTGTCCATCAAGACAAAGGACGCCTACATCCAGCGACAGCCCCCATCTGCCCCTGAGCAGCCACCCCAGGCGCTTGCCCAGGGCAAGCAGGAGTTTGTGCGGGAACGTGGGCGAACGGCGGCGATGAAACGGGCGGAGAGCCAGCAGGCAGGTAGCGGTACCGTTCCCCAGGCCAAGGCCGGTGGAGATACCTCACCTCCCGCTCCGGCGCGGCGGGGATATGCCTCTGCTCACACTGTCCGTAGGCCGGTGAGTCCGGGAAATCCTGATACTCAGCCTGTGCGGGATGGCGGCAAAGCTATCGTGAAAACGGGGCGCTCTGTTCAGAAAAATGTAGAGCGCACTGCCCGTCATGCTATCAAAACGGCGGATCGCTCCGCACGAAAGACGATCAAGACTACCCAGCGGACGGCCAAAACCGCCGCCCGAACCACCAAGACTGCGGCGCAAAGCGCCAAAGCTGCCCAGAGGACGGCCCAGGCCACCGTAAAGGCCACCCAGAGGGCCGTACAGGCTGCACGGGCCACGGCAAAAGCGGCGGCGACCACCGCCAAGGCTGCGGCCAAAGCCACCGTGGCGGCGGTAAAAGCGGCCATTGCGGCGATGCAGGAACTGGCGGCAGCCATCGCCGCTGGCGGCTGGATCGCCATTGTGATCGTGCTGGTGATCTGTATGGTGGGCCTGCTCATCGCCTCGCCCTTCGGCATCTTCTTCTCAGGCGGCAGCAGCGGCCCGGACGCGGTTTCGCCCTCGGCAGCCGTGGCCCAGATCAACCGGGAGTATGCCGATACCCTGTCTGGTCTCCAAGCCGGTGGCAGCTATGACAGCGTGGAGATCGTGGGCCGTCCTCCGTCCTGGGCGGACGTGTTCGCCGTTTTCTCGGTCAAAACTGTGTCCGGGGATGGCGTGGATGTGGTCATTTTAGATGCAGATCGGGTGGAGCGGCTGCGGACGGTGTTCTGGGATATGACGAAAATCACCACGGCGACCAGGACCGTGGACCACCCCGCCGCCGAGGACGCGGAAGCCTGGACGGAAACCATTTTGACCATCACCGTCACCCCACGGACGGTGGATGATATGCGGGTGTTCTATCAATTTACAGACGAGCAGAACGCCGCGCTGGACAGCCTCCTAACGCCGGAGAGCCGGGACCTGTGGAACCAGCTTCTCTACGGCAACAGCGGTGAGATTGTGGCCGTGGCGCTGTCCCAGGTGGGCAACGTGGGCGGCCAGCCCTACTGGAGC
>CAJUQN010000110.1 GCA_910588625.1 uncultured Oscillospiraceae bacterium | reverse complement strand
CTATGATGACCCGAATGCTGGGGAAAATAAGTCTGCTACCATCCTCGTAGAGCTAAAAAGCAGTGCCAAGGCAAACAATTACACGCTGCCCAAGGATTCCTCAGTGAATGCCACCGGCACGATCACTAAGGCCAGCCAGACCACGCCGCAGATCTCCGGCCTGCCCTCCGGCACTATACACTTACGGCGATACCTTTGCCCTGAGCGCCGGAAGCGGTGTAACATGGTCCGCCAGCGGCGCCGCCGCTGTGGGCAGTTCTGGCAAGTTCACTGTCACTGGCACAGGTAAAGTGACCATTACCGCAACAAAGCCCAGAGATAACAACCATTATGCGGCGGAAGATCAAATCACCTTTACCGCCGTTCCCAAGGCGCTGACTGTCACCGGCCTGACCGCAGAGGACAGGGCTTATGACGGCACTAACGCAGTGCAGATCACAGGCGTGACCCTGAACGGAATTGTGAGCGGCGATAATGTGTCCGTCAATCTGGCTAGGTTGACCTTGCCCCCGTCCAGGAGCTGGTGTCCCTCCAGCGGCGGTGCTCAAACAATCTCAATCAAATGGCTATCCATGCCAACACCTACGGGGGGATTTACCCCGAGGAAATATCGGCCCTCCAGCGGGACTACTCCGCCTTGTGGGGCCCTCTGTCTGATTTGCTGAAACAGCTTTCCGCGCTGGTGGAGCTGTGACTTGCTGGGGAGCGGTGCTGTGCCGCTCCCCGGCTTTTTCGTACTTCGGGACATTTTGTCCCAAAGGTGGGGTGGATTGTTGCGCGGGAATGTAGTATACTTGTTTTGTCAATGGACGGCAGGTAGGAAAAGTGATACCGTTACTCAAATATAAAGTAGCTTGTTGATTGGAGGGTGGGCATGAGTCGGAAAGAACTGTATCAACGGTCAAAAGGATGTGTAATCTATCCTTGTTGATTCCCCCGGGCAGAGTTATAATATAAGTGTAATGTGATAGGGAAACCCCGAAGCGCTGTCAGAATGCCTGTATGACTGGCTGGGATGCCATCGAAAAGAAGGCTCTGTAATTGCGATAGACGGCAAGACCATTCGTGGCAGTAAAAGAGGCAGCCGAAAGGCGTACCATGTGGTCGGCGCGTTTGCGGCAGAGAATCAGCTGGTACTGGGAGAGATCGTGACAGATGAAAAGTCCAACGAGATTACAGCTGTGCCGGCCCTTCTGGAGGATATTTCGCTCTACTTTGAACATTTCTCTGGAGAACTCCCCAGTTGTGTGACCAAGGTGAAGGATCACGGCAGGAGCGAAAGGCGGAATGAGCGTCTGCTGACAGATCGCCGCAGCGAACAGAATGGGACGGTCTGCAAGCTGTCGGCATGGTAACTGCAGCGATCAGCAAAAATGATGAAACCACAACAGATACCCGATATTTTCTCTCTTCTGTTACCGATGTGGAGCGTTTTGCCGCTGCCTTGAATCCTCAGCGTCTCCTTGATATCCTTTTCGCCTAATTTCAATTGCTGTTGCCCTGAGGTGGCCCTACATTATGTGGGCCGCTGATTCCGGTGTGAAATAAAACCCTCATTTTTTTGGGAATGGGGGTTTACTTTATCCCCAAATGAGCCGAAGAATAAGTAGATGCCGTTATTTTGTCCAGGGAGAATTTTACAATCGCTCAATGTGACAGTAAGTTCGAAGCAGCCTATTATATCAGAAAAAGCGCACGGAGGCGCTTCTCATAAGTTTTGGGAGGTCGTAGCATGAAACGCAGAGTAATAAGCATCGTCACTGCCATGGCCCTGTGTCTGAGCCTGTGCCCTACGTGGGCTTTAGCTGCCGACGCGGGGCTGGACGCCGGCCTGTGTCCCCATCATCGGGTCCACACGGAGGACTGTGGATACGTCCCACTCACGCCGGGCCGGGACTGCGCCCACGGGCACGACGAGAGCTGCTTCCTGACAGAAACGTTCTGTGTCCACCAGCACACGGAAGACTGCTATCCAGAAACCGGGCTGGAGCAGGACGCCGATGCCGGGCCGGTTGAGCCGGAGCCGTCCCTGTGCGTCCATGCGTGCAGCGAGGACAGCGGCTGTGTCGCACGAACGCTGTCCTGTCCGCATGCCCACGATGAGCTCTGCGGCTATGCACCGGAGGACGTCGGCGTTCCGTGCGGCTTTGCCTGCCGGCTTTGCCCCATAGAGAACCTGATCGGCCAGCTGCCCGTCAGCGTCACGCCGGACAATCGGAGCCAGGTGGAGGACCAGCTTGACGCGCTCCTCACCCTGTACACTGAACTGACCGGGGACGAACAGGATCAGCTGGATCTGGCGCACTGCTATGACCTGTTGGCGCAGCTGGACGCTGCCAATGCGCAGGCGATGCTCGGCGCCAACAGTCTTAGCTACACACCGGACCGAACATATTTTATTTATAATGATTTCTCAGCGAAGCAGACGTATGTGGTGACGGAGGTGGTGTGTTTTCACACATTCCGTGAGGGCAAGTACACCTACACGATGCCCGGGGGTGCCGCCATACGGGTTGAAGGCACAGGCACACTGTATCTCGCGGACGGCAGGGTCATATCTGAAAACGGGGCTGGTGTGGAGGTCCTGGCCGGTGGATCTATGTACACCGACGCCACAGACTTGACCGTCACTGGTACGACTTACGGTCTGGATATTGCTTCCGGCACGACCGTAAAACTCACCAGCGGCGCCTTTACTGGCGGGACTGCTGCCATCCGTACGGCGGACAATGATTTTAATAAGCTGCTGGAAGATGGCTATGCCTATTTCGACCTTGCCGGCGAGCCGATTACAGACGTGGCAAGCGCGAAGTCGGTTGTTGTTCGCGCCCAGCCTAAGGTCGAATGGAGCGATGCGAACGACAGAACAGTAGACTATACCGGCAAACCAGTGGACAAAAGCGTTTTGCCCGTGGTAAGCATTACTTACGCTGAAGACCTGAGCGGTTATCTTCGGTATTCCTACGCCAAGGTCAACGATGATGGAAGCGAATCTGCTTATGTGGATGGCTTGCCTACGAACGCAGGGAAGTATCACATCAAGGCCAATATTCCGGCGACGGAAGATTATGCCGCTGCGTCCAGCGGGCCGGTCACTTTAATCATAAATAAAATCGACCCAATTGTGAACGTCCCTGTGGCCGTAAGTTTGACCTACAAATGGTACCTATCAGCAGCTGGTCACGCCGGGCGCCGCACGAGACGGCGCGGTGATTCAGTTTAAGCTGGGGCAAAATGGCGTCTACTCCCCCAATATCCCCACCGGAATGAATGCGCCGGACGCTTACCGGGTCTGGTATAAGGTAGAGGAGACCGAAAATTACAAAGAAGTTCCAGATACAGAAGTGACAGGCGTAGATATTCAGCCCAAGCAAATCGTGCCCACAGTTGAAGTATCGCCGAAGTCCTATCCGTATGACGGAACTGAGAAAGAGCCTGTGATCACAGTCAAGGACGGTGACACAATGCTTCCCGACGATCAGTACACGGTCACTTGGACCTATAATAAGGGGAACTTTACAGAGATTAGGGACGCTGGCACGTATACGGCTACCGTTGCCAGTACCAACAACAATTACACGTTCACCGGCAAAACTGTTACAGTTGAGGTTGTCGAAGCGGCTCAGGAGGCGCTGAAGATCACGAATAAGCCCGACGTTGTCTGTTATGGCGATACCATCACGCTGGATACGGTGGGAGGTTCCGCGAATGGCTCGGTGACATGGACGCTTACGGGCGGGACCAGCCCCGTTACAAACGCAACAGGTATATTTGACATCACAAGCATGGGTAACTTCACCGTCACGGCGGAGCGGCTCGTAGAGAACTACGGAACAGTCAAAGACAGCTGGTCCTTTACTGTGCAGCCGAAACCGGTCACGGCGGAGGTGACGGTCACGGCGAAAGTCTATGACGGCGGTTTGAGCGTTCCCGCTGCTAATATTTCGGCGAAGGTGAAAGACAGCGATTTGGTGAATGGTGATGGCCCCATCAACATCACCGGCCTGACTGGCGCCTATGATAACGCCAATGTTGGTACGAGTAAAACGGTCACGCTGAACAGTTCTAATCCGAGCGTGAGCGGTGCTGGTCAAATCAAATACAAGATCAGCTATCCCGCCGCTGTCACGGGTACGATTACTCCAAAGAACATTACGAGCCTAACAGTCACGCTCTCTGACCATGACTTGAAGACAGACGCCAACGGCAAGCAGTATTACATCTACGACGGCAATGCCAAAACGCCTGCTGTTACGGTCAGGGGCGACGGAGCTGATATTCCGTCCAGCAACTACGATGTGTACTATAGCGGAAACAAAAATGTAGGGACTGCGAACGTTACCGTGACGGCTAAGGGGGGCGGCAACTACACGTTCTCTTCCGATGGAACGGCGGCGTTTGAAATTCGGAACGCCGGAGCGGTGCTGCTCAGTTCACCCAAGGCGAATGACTTGACCTACAACAAAAACGCGCAGGATCTGGTATCCGTAGGCGCTGTAACTAACGGTTATCTGGTGTACTCTTTGGACGAAAATGGCACGTATGAGAGGAAGATTCCTCAAGGAATAAACGCGGGCACATATACTGTATACTATAAAGTGAAGGGCAACGAGAATTATGACGGGATAGAAACTCCCTCTCATGTGTCTGTGACCATCAAGCCGAAGGAAATCACGCCTATCATCACGTTGGCTCCGAGCGCCTATACATATAGTGGCAGTGAGTGCAAACCTACTGTCACTGTTAAGGATGGTTCAGATACAATCACAAAGACGAATGGGGTAGACGAGTTCACCGTATCCTACCGCAACAATGTAAACGCGGGTACGGCGACTGTCGTCGTCAGCAATGCGAACGGCGGCAACTATATCGTAAACGGGACGGTTGACTTTACGATCCAGAAAGCTGAGCAGAAGAATGTGACCCCCCCAGTGAGCAAGGGATCATTGCCGTACAATGGGTCTGCTCAGGAGCTGATTACCCGGGGCGGTTCGCCGGATGGGACGATGGTCTATTCGCTGGATGGCCTGAATTATTCTGAGGCGGTCCCCACTGGTGCCGAGCGGGGCCGTTACACGGTTTATTACAAGGTACTGGGCGACGCAAACCACAATGATTATGTTGGAAATGCGCCATTGACAGTGGAGATTACAACGAACACCGTAACGAACCCCAGGATTATCCTGTCCCCGAACACGTTCAGGTATAATGGAAACCAGCAGACGCCAACCATTACGGTATATGATGATCATCTTGACTTGATCCAGGAAACCGAGTATACGGTGGCGTATCGCGGTAAGAAACCACAGAACACAAACCCGGTCGATGTGGATACGTATACGGTTACGATTACCCAGTCGGCAGACTCCAATTACATTATTCAAAGTAATAACACCGCAGTCTTTGAAATTACAGAGACGGACCAGGAAACGATCTCCATCACGGGGATGCGGGATCAGGTCTATTACGGCAGCGTCTTCCAGCTTGGCACGTCGGGCGGCACTGGAAATGGCCAGATTACATGGAAAAGCAGCAATTCTGCGGTCGCAGATGTTGATTCCAATGGTTTGGTAACGGCCAATAAGGTAGGTACGGTTACGATTACGGTGGAAAAAGCGGGCGATAACTACAGCACCTCCACTGCTTCCTATACGTTTACCGTAAAGCCGAAATCAACTGTTGTGACGGTAGACCTTACTTTGCCGGCGGGTGGTCTTGTCTATGACGGCACGACAAAGGTTCCTGATGGCGTTACAGTCACAGCTGGCGATGGAACGGTGCTCGCTGTTGGCGCCGACTACACTGTCAGCTACAGCAATAACACAAATGCGGGAACTGCGACCCTTACGGCCACAAGTGTGGCGGGCAGCAATTACACATTCGAGCCGAAAAGAGAGAACTTTGTAATTGCAAAGCAGCAAATAAAGTTTGTGCAAGAGCCTCAAGGAGAGACTGGTTTAACCTACACTGGGAGCCCGCAAACGCTTATGCGTGCAGGCAGCACAGTTGACGGCGTTGGCGTTGTGAAATACAAAGTAGGTGAAGATGGTACCTATTCTCCCGGTATTCCGGAGGCCACCGATGCAGGTACTTACAAAGTCTGGTATAAGGTGGAAGACGTCAGCGGCAACTACGCAGGTATCAGTGAGCCGGAACGGCCGGTGCTAGTGACAATTGGGCACAAACCGGTGACAGTAACGGGGGGCAATATCACGCTGTCTGACACTGGGTTATGGCAGGACAGCAGTGGAAATTATTACTATGAGCCTAGTGCGACCCCAGGAACCCCTGGTGTTAAGCTCAAAGAAAATGACGGGACGGTAATTCCGGCAGGAGAGTACACGGCGAGCTGTATCGTCACGGAGAACACAACTGGGGATACAACTACAACCACCTATAACATTGCTGTTACGATCACGGACACTGGGAACGGAAATTACAATATAAGCGGGGGCACGTATGCGTTCACCGCTGGAATCCAGGCCAAGCCTCCTGCAAGTGACAGCGGGAGTACTGGCAGCAGCGGTGGGAGCGGCGCCAACAGCGTTCCGACAATAAGCACACCAAGCGCATCAAACACAGCGGCCTCTCCGATGCAGACCAGTGTGCAAAATGGCTCGGCAAAGACTGTGGTCAGCGCCGCGGCCACCAGCGCTCTGGTGAAGGAGGCCGCAGCAGACCAGAGCAAAAACGTGGTCATCAAGCCGGAGATCACCGGTGATGTGTCCAAGACTGAGGTCTCCATCCCGGCCTCCACGATGAGGCAGCTCAAAAGCGCCACCAGCGCGGACCTGACTGTCTCCACTCCGGTGGCCGATGTGACCATCCCCAACACGGCGCTGAGCACGCTGTCCAGCGCGGGCGGTAACGTCAGCGTGATGGCTGAGCAGAAGGTCAACTCCGTGGCGGTGACGCTGACTGCGGGTGGCAAGGAGGTCAAGAGCGTCCCCGGCGGCCTGACGGTTACCGTTCCAGTGGAGAACGCCACGCCCGGCACCGTGGCAGTGCTGGTCCATGAGGATGGCGCCCGTGAGACGATCCGCAAATCCATAGCGGGAGATGGCAAGCTGAATATACCCCTGGACGGCTCCGCCACCGTGGAGATTGTGGACAACAGTAAAGGATTTTCCGACGTCTCACCCACCGACTGGCTGGCGGATGCCGTGGCCTTTGTCAGTGCCCGGGAGATGTTTAACGGCACCGGTGAGACCACCTTCAGCCCGGAGCAGTCCATGAGCCGCGCCATGGCGGCCACCGTGCTCTACAACCTGGAGGGCCACCCGGAGCAGAGCGGGGTGGGCGGATTCAGCGACATTAGCGGAGACTCCTGGTACGCGGACAGCGTGGCATGGGCCACAGAAAACGGCATCACCACAGGCTATAGTGAAGACCAGTTTGGCCCGAACGACAGCGTGACGCGGGAACAGTTCGCGGTTATGCTGTGGCGATACGCGGGGAGGCCCACGACGGGCAATCAGACACTAAACTTCACGGACGCGGACCAGGCCAGCGGCTACGCCCTGGAGGCGCTGAGCTGGGCGACCGCCAACGGCATTTTGAATGGCTACGGGGACGGACGGCTTGACCCCGGCGGGTTGGCGACCCGTGCCGAAGCGGCGCAGATGCTGAAAAACTTTATGGAAAACACCTGAAACAAGGCGGGACGGTCGCTAAGACTGTCCCGCCTTGTTTTGAGGCTTGCGGTAATTGCAATTTGCTTATACTATTTACCGAAAATGGTTGATTATCTCAAAAAAGCCTTGATTTACGGGCATACAAGCAGGATTTCAAGCTGAATTTACTACCAATTTACTACTTTTGAGGGAAAGAGCCTTGATATGCCGCCCGGAACCCTGCCAGCCCAGCCACCAGCACACAGCATTGAGAAAGAATAAATGAAAACTGAATACGACGCATACGCGGCGTTTCTCTATCCCAACACGGGAGAACAGGAACGCCGCTTTTTTTATGCCCTCATGTTACGCAGTAGGGGCAAAAAGAGCTTTGCTATATGTGTCAGCGCCAGTGATAAAATGTAAAAAAACGCCGAGGAAAAAATGTAGTTTTGTGGCGAAGGAGGCGAAAAAAAGATAGACTCCCAATAGGGCAGAAAAGTGCCCAGGAAGGGAGTCGGAACATGAGAGGAGAACTTGGCGTTTTTTTGAGGCTTCGGTAGAAAGAGTGGTCGGGTCAGCGGTTAGGGAGAGTGGGATG
>CAJUQN010000109.1 GCA_910588625.1 uncultured Oscillospiraceae bacterium | reverse complement strand
AGGCGATCTCGGGCACCACGCCGCCGTAAATGGCGTGCATATCCGCCGAGGAGGCAATGACGGAGGACAGCACCGTCCGGCCGTCCTTGACCACGGCGGCGGCGGTTTCGTCGCAGGAGGATTCAAAGGCCAGGATGTTCATCAATATCACCCTTTCTTTTGTTCTAAATCGAGCTGGTAATACCGGGACAGAGCGCCGTCCTCCGTAAATTCCTCCATCAGCCGGAAGCCGTTTTTCTCCAGCACCCGAATAGAGGGGAGATTGTCGGAAAAGGTGAACGCGCCCACGGTTTTGAGGTCATATTTCCATGCAATTTCAAGGAGGAACAGTTTCAGGGCCTTGGATGCGACGCCCTGCCCCCAAAGCGATTGCTCGAATATGCAATAGCTCACCATGGCGCTGGGCGTACCTGATGGGTCGATACCGTAGCACCACACGTCCCCCACATACCGCCCCTCCGACCAGATGGTCCGCCCAAAGCTGGCCGCGCCGGGAAGCTGGGAGGCGCGGAAGTCCGCCAACGCCTCCTCCACCGTGCGGGCCTTCATGGGGAGGAAGTTCCGGATGGCCTCGTGATTGGTCTTTTCAAAGTAGATGGCGGCAGTTTCGGCGGTGCGCTCCCCCAAGACAACCGGCGGCGATAGGGCCAGCCGGTAGATATGGCTGGGATAGCGCACGCCCATATGGTATTTCTCAAATTCCGACGCCCGCTCCGGCACAAAGCCGCATTGTTCCAGCAGGGCCCGGGACGGGCGGTTTTCGTCCGCCGCCTCCGCTGTCAGCCATTCGCCCCCTTGGGCGCGGGCCCAGCCGATGGCCAGTTCCACCATTTCCCGGCCAAAACCCAGCCCCCAGCGGCTCTTATGAACACAATAGCCGATGTCGTACCCCTCTCCGCTCTTGTCCGGGAACAGGCAGCAGGTACCCACCCGCTCCTCCGTCCCGCTTAGGCAGGCGGTGAGGTAATAGCCAGCCCCGCTATCCTGAAGGGTGTTCAGCGCCTTTTGGAAGGGGGCGTCCACATGCTCCCAGTCGGGGTCGCTGAGGTAGCGCCCGTTTTCTCCGTCCAGCCACATCCCGGCGGAGAAGTCCAAATCGTCGGGCCGGTAGTCCCGGAGGTACAGCCGGGGCCCGGTCAGCGCCGTGTCAAGCTTCATTCGGATACGCCTCCTCCACCCACTCCGGGGCGGGCTTGACGGCCTCGCCGGGTTTCAGCGGGAGCTGGATATACCGCTCCATATGGGCCGGGGAGAAATACCCGGCGTACACCCCCCGGTGGAGGGCCTCCACCTTCCGGTCGTCGGTCTCCGGGCCCTTGTAAAGGCAGTTGAAATGCACCCCGAACAGCGCGCACTCGTAGTCCAGCACCCGGAAGCCGTTGCGCTCATAGAAGGCAATCCGGCGGCGGCGCAGGTCGTTCTCCGCTGGGTCATTTGAGTCAGGCTTCTCCGCCTCGCCAAAGAGCTGACCATAGCGCTCCATGAGCAGTTCCAAGATCTTTGTTCCCAGCCCACCGTTTCGCAGACCGCGGAGCACGCCAAAGTATTCCAGCAGAGCTCCCTCCCGGCTCTCGGGGAGCCAAACCATGGCATAGCCAATGGCCTGGCCTTGTTCGGTCACCAGCAAAGGATCGTACCGCCCCAGATCCATCAGGCGGAGCATGGCCTTTAGGGGCTTCAGCTCCGCATGGGGAAAATCCGCCGTCATCTCGCTTTGATAGAGCGCGGTGAGCTCCTCCTTGTTCAACAGCCGCAGTTCCATTTGCAAACTCTCCTAAAATGTCAGTGTCATCAAAACCGCGTCCTCCTTGGGCGCTTCATAGTAATTTTTCCGCCGTCCCACGGCGGCGAAGCCGTGCTTCTCATACAGCGCGATGGCAGGGGTGTTGGAGGCCCGGACCTCCAGCATGAGCACGGCCAGATTGTCCCGCCCGAAGCCGGTGAGGACGCTCAGCAGGGCGTCCGCCACCCCCCGGCGGCGTGCCTCCGGGGCTACGGCGATGTTATCCAAATTTCCCTCGTCCAGAATGACGGACAGGACTGTGTAGCCTAAAATGGAGCCGGCCTCCCCTTCCGCCAGCAGGATGGAGGTAGCGGGGCCGTCCAGCGCGGCCTGGAACAGCTCCTCGCTCCAGGGGTCGGCAGGGAAGCAAATTTTTTCCAGGGCGGCGATTTTCGGTAAATGCGCCTCTGTCGCGGGTACGATACGGAACCTCATAGCCGGGAGGCCACCTCCAGGGCAATCCGCAGATGCTTCTCATAACCCGACGCGGGCGCCTTCCCCATGGTGCGGGGGTCCCAGGCGCCGCCGTCTAAGCTGTCCTCAGCGTAAAGAAATTGATACACTGGAACACCTCGAAACTGGCTCACCGCCATAGCAGAGGCACACTCCATATCTACGGCAATACAGCCGTCTGCCTTACGTTTCTCCATATTATTCCGTGTCTCCCGGTAGAAAGCGTCTGTGGTCCACACCCGGCCTTTGACATAGGGCAGATGAAGCTCGTCAAAAATCTCCCCCAGCCGTTCTGAGGTGGGAATGTCCACGTAATCACCGACGGGCATATAGTGATAGCTGACGCCCTCATCCCGATAAGCTTGGATAGGCAGGATGAAGCGTCCCGCCGCCAGGGCAGAATCCAGCACGCCGCAAGAGCCGTACAGCAGCACCTTTTTCGCCCCCATGGCCAGCGCTTCCTCCAGCAAGCCAGCCGTCCCCGCACCGCCAATCAGGGTCTGGAAAATGCCGATGCTCCGCCCGTTCCAATCCAGCTTGTAAATCGGGACGTCCCGGCCCTCCCGCAGGGTGGCGACCACCTCTGTGGGGCATAGGTTTTCCAGCGCCCAGAAGGTTTTGTCCTTGAAGGTCATGATGACTGTCTCCGGGAAGTCCCCCGTTGGGTGGAACGACCGCTGGTATTCAAATTTAACGATTTCCTCCGAATCGGGGTCAAAGGTATCGAATAGGCTCAAGGGAAAGCACTCCTTTCTAATGACACTCCGCCCAGGTGCGGCCCGCCTTGGCGTCCGCCACCAGCGGCACCGACAGCGCCGCCACCCCCTCCATCTCCTCCTGGAGCAGGGCCTTGACCTGTTCTGCCTCCCCCTCGGGGCATTCCACAATCAGCTCGTCGTGGACCTGGAGCACCAGCCGGGCCTCCAGCCCTTCCGAGCGCAGACGGCTGTCCACGCGGATCATGGCCAGCTTGATGATGTCCGCCGCCGTACCCTGGATAGGCATGTTCAGCGCCACCCGCTCGCCAAAGGACCGGGTGTTGAAGTTGGAGCTTTTCAGCTCCGGCAGCCAGCGCCGCCGCCCGTACATGGTGGACACATAGCCGTCCTCCCTCCCCTGCTCCACCACCCGGTTCATATAGGCCCGGACACCGGAATAGTGTTCGAAATACTTCTCCATATACTCCTTGGCCTGGGCCACGGACACATGGATATCATCGGACAGGGAGAAGGCGGAAATGCCGTACACGATGCCGAAGTTCACGGCTTTTGCCGCCCGGCGCAGCTCGGGGGGCACCTGGTCCTGGGGCAGACCGAACACTTGGGACGCTGTGACAGTGTGGATGTCCACCCCGCTGTTGAAGCCGTCGATCATGGCCGAGTCGCCGGACATATGGGCCAGCAGGCGCAGCTCGATCTGGGAGTAATCCGCGTCCACCAGCACTTTGCCCGCCGGGGATACGAACATCTTCCGCATCTCCGCGCCCAGGGGGGTGCGGACGGGGATGTTCTGCAAATTTGGCTCGGTGGAGGACAGCCGCCCCGTGGCTGTGACGGTGTTCTGGAAGCTGGTATGAATCCGCCCGTCGGCGTCGATCACCTTGCCCAGGCCCTCCACGTAAGTGGAGTTCAGCTTTGTCAGCTGGCGGTAGTCCAGCACCTTGCCCACGATGGGGTGCTTGGAGCGCAGCTTCTCCATCACATCGGCGTTGGTGGAGTAGCCGGTTTTCGTTTTTTTGACGGGGGGCAGGCCCAGCTTATCGAACAGGATGTGCCCCAGCTGCTTGGGGGACAGGATATTGAACTCCTCCCCAGCCAAAGAATAGATGTCCTGCATGAGAATATCAATCCCAAGCTGGAGCTGCCTGCCAAAGTCGGCCAGGGCATGGCCGTCCACCAGTACGCCGGTCTTTTCCATACGGGCCAACACCGGGCACAGGGGAAGCTCAATGCCCATCAGCACCGACATAAGCCCTAGCTCCTCCAGCTTGGGCTTGAACAGGCCGTAAAACGCCTCGATCCAGGCAACGTCCTCATACCACGCGGTCTGAGCCTTTAGGCCGTCGTCCAGCAGGGAAAAAGCGGTCTCCTCTTTATAGGCGGCGTTGAGTTCCACTTCCTTTTTGAAATAGGACATAGCCAGCTTACGGATTTCATAGCTCCCCGCAGTGGGGTCCAGCAGGTAGGCCGCCAGCTCGGTGTCAAACACGAAGCCCGCCCCCTCGATGCCCTCGTCCAGCAGGGCGCGGCACAGCTCCTTGACGCCGTGGGCCGCCTTCTTCACCCGGCCCGAGAACAACGCCGTCAGCACCGCGTGATAGTCCCCTTCGTAGCGGCTGGCACGGATGTCATAAAGGTATTCCTGTTTGCCGCCGTCTTCCGACAGGGACACTGCCACACCAGCCATACCGGATAGGGGCAAGACGGACACGCAGTCCGCCCCTTCCCACTTGACGAGGGCCTGTTCAAAATCTTGGACGGTGAGCACATCCATGCTGTTCACCTGTACCTCCACCGGCTCCTCGACTTGGGGCACAGCTCCGGCGGGACCGGGGGTGAGCTTTAGTTTGTCAATGAGTTTGTTGAACTCCAGCTCCAGCAGCTTTTGGTACAGAGCCGGACCATCGAAGGGCTGACGGGCTGCGTCCGCCGGGTCGAAACCCATGGGGGCGTCACAGCGGATAGTGGCCAGGTCGTAGGACATCCGGGCGTCCGGCTCCCCCTCGGTGAGCTTCTTGATGGCGGCGGGCTTGGCCTCGATGCCGGGCATTTTTTCGTAAATGGCGTCCACCGACTGGTACTTTTGAATCAGCGCCATCGCCGTTTTCTCTCCCACGCCCTTGACGCCGGGGTAGTTGTCGGAGGAGTCCCCCATCAGCGCTTTCAAGTCGATCATGTGGATGGGGTCGAAGCCGTACTCAGCCCGGAATTCGTCGGGGGTGACGTTCCGGGTGGTGGTCTGGCCCATGCGGGTGGTCACCAGCTTCACGGTGGTGTGGTCATCAATGAGCTGCAAGGAGTCCTTGTCCCCGGTGACGATAATGGTATCGCCGCCCTGGGCGGCGTTCACCCGGGACATGGTGCCCAGCAGGTCGTCTGCCTCCCAGCCCTCCAGCTCGTAGCGGCGAATGTTCATGGCATCCAGCACCTCTTTCAGCACCGGCATCTGGACGGCCAGCTCCTCCGGCATTCCCTTGCGCTGAGCCTTGTACTCAGCGTAGGCCTTGTGGCGGAAGGTGGGGGCGCGCATGTCAAAGGCCACCGCCAGCCCCTCGGGCTGCTCCTCGTCCAGCAGCTTGAGCAGGATATTCAAAAATCCGAAAATGGCGTTGGTGGGCAGGCCCTCCCGGGTGGACAGGTTCTGGCTGACACCATAAAAGGCCCGGTTGACGATGGAATTGCCATCAATAACCATAAGCTTCATAGAGGACACCTCGCATTTTAATCATGTATGTCTTAGTATACCACTTTTTGGGGGGTTAAGCAAGACGGACCACTGTCCATCATGTCCGCCTGTCTGTTCTTATGCAGGCCAATGAGCACAGCATAGCCTCTATTCGCAAAAATCCGCTCTCCCACGCAGAATAGACCCTCTGGCGCCGAAAGTCCTTGCAGTGAAGGAGCAGCGTGATCAGCAGGTCCCGGAGTTTTTATAGTATACGGGTTTTTTTCGAAAAAAGCAACGGAAAACCAGTGGAGGCGCCCAGGAGGAGCTGAGAACCGGCTTCGGCGGCGGTGACCGCTTCAACCCAGCGGATAAAATGGTCTGCACCTTAGCACATTGCTGGTACTGTCGGTATGTGGTTTTCAGCATGAACCTCACCTCATCCTCCGGGATGTACCTGGGTAGCGCCAGCCAATGGTCGAGGCCATAGTTAGCCAGCTTGACCGCATCTTTCTTGTCGGTCTTGGCCCGCCGCAGGCTGTTGCTCCCATAACCATGTACCAGCATGGCGTTCACTACCGAGACGTAAAACCCGGAATCGTGAAGGAAGTTGGCCATCGGCAGACGGTAGTTCCCCGTGGCCTCCATCACCACGCGGTTTTTGCCGCCCAGTTATCCCAACCGTCGGGACAGTTCGCTCAGTTCGGCATCAGTGTGTCCAACCTCGAAAGGTGGGATCACTATTTCTCCCAACGGTCGCATGACAGCGATCATGCTCTTGCCTTTGGAAACGTCAATGCCTACACAGTTCATGTTCATTCCCCCAATACAAAATTTGCAACTGGAACCCATCTTTTTCTCGCTGCCGATTCAATCTATTGGGTGACGCAAACTCAAGGCTCAACCTGCTTAAACCGAATGCTGCAACAAGAGGATGGCTGACAGTCTTGTGTGCGGACTTCGTAGTCCAAGGGGCCGTTGGTCAGCCAGTTGCTCCCCTTTCAAGGACAAGCAGATTTTTTGTCTTCGATAAAGTACAGTTTACAAGGGACTACACATCGGGGTTGAAGTATCAAACTTTTCCGTGGAAGAAACAAACTCCACATTGTACTGCTGGAACAGCTCCATCATGGTTGCGAAATCCAGAATGGAACGGCTGATACGGTCAAGTTTGTAGACAATGACTTTTGCTATCAGGCCCTTTTTAATATCCCGCACCAACTCTTGAAATTTCGGGCGGTCTGTGTTTTTGCCGCTGTATCCTTTATCTGTGTATTCCCTGCAACTACCGCCTTTCAATTCGTATTTGCAAAACTCAATCTGGCTTTAGAAACAAACATTTTGCAATTTTCAGCCCTAACCTTATGTAACTCGGCAAATGGTGGCAAAACCTTGATTTTCAGGCGTTTCCGCCATTTGCCGTTTAGGAGAGTTCTTCGCATATCTCGGCGTATCCCGGCGTGGCTTTGCGCTGAAACGTAGTACGGAAGTAGTAAAAGCGGCCTTTGCGAACTCATTCCTCGAACAGATACAGAAGATATCCGTAACCCTCTGCTTTCATCTTTGCGTAAGGCACAAAGCGCAGGGCCGCACTGTTGATGCAGTAGCGCACGCCATTGGGGGACTCCGGATCGCCGGTGAACACATGACCAAGGTGAGAATCTCCGGCACGGCTTCTGACCTCTGTGCGGCGCATGCCGTGGCTCAGGTCCTCCAGTTCCACCACGGCAGGCTCTTCAATGGGCTTTGTGAAAGCCGGCCAGCCGCAGCCGCTCTCGTACTTATCCGTGGAGGAAAAGAGCGGCTCGCCGGTGACGACATCCACATAGATGCCTTTTCAAACTTATCCCAGAACTCGCCTGTGAAAGCGCGCTACGTGCCGCTCTCCTGCGTAACACGGTACTGCTCCGCCGTCAGCTTGTCCCGGATGGATTCCGCCGCGGGCTTCTGATAGTCGCCCGGATCGATGCGCAGCCGGGAAAACAGCTCCATCTCCGCGCGCGGGATGTGACAGTAGCCGTTCGGGTTCTTTTCGAGGTAGTTCTGGTGGTACTCCTCGGCGGGGTAGTAGTTCTTGAGTGGGCCGATCTCCACGAAGAACTTTTCACTGCGTCCCCGCTCGATCTCCGCGATGCGCTCCACCGTTTCCTTCGCGCTTTCGTTGGTGTAATAGACACCGGTCTGATACTGGCTGCCCCGGTCGTTGCCCTGCCGGTTCTCCACCGTGGGGTCGATCACATAGAAGTAGGCCAGCAGCAGGGCGTCGAGACTCACCTGTCCGGGGTCATACTCCACCCGCACGGCCTCCCGAAAGCCGGTCTCGCCCTTGCAGACGGTCTTGTAATCGGCGTCCGCCTCGCAGGTGCCGTTGGCATAGCCGCTCTCGGCATCGATGACGCCGGGGATGGACTGCATTAGCTGTTCCATGCCCCAGAAGCAGCCGCCCGCCAGATATATGACATTTTCCGTGGTATCCATATACATGCTCCCTTCACCGGACATATCAGAGGGCTGTCCGGTCATTTCCTTCTCGTCCGTTTTCTGCGGCATATTTTTCTGCCCAGCAGTGCAGCCGCTCAGTAGCAGTACCGCGGTGAGCAGAAGCGGCAATACTCTCCGATACATGGTGTATCCCTCCTTTCTGAGAAGATAAATTCGTTTGTCAGCCCATATC
>CAJUQN010000108.1 GCA_910588625.1 uncultured Oscillospiraceae bacterium | reverse complement strand
GTCGTCCATCAGCCCCAGGGCATAGGTGTCGGCCAGGTACTCATAGGTCCAGGGGTCGGGCTCCTGGGCTGCCTCCGGCTCCGCCGCCAGGGCAGGCGTGCCCAGGCAGAGGACGAGGGCCAGTGTCAGGATCGCGGACAGCAGTTTTTTCATATTGGGTTCCTCCTTTATCATGAAAGCGGTTTGATGCTGTGTAAGGGCATCATTTCCATCCATTATGGACCTAAAATTGCGGATTGTCAATCCCGTGCGCAGACCCGCGGCGCCGACCGCTCCACGGAGGCCGGTACTGGCGGCGGCTTATTTGCGCTTTTGGGGCATATTCGCTCCGGAAAAGGATGCTTTCCAGCACTGCTCCCTGCAGTGTTTCCACCCGCTATTTTCCCATTCTGGGTCGGAATCTGGGTCAGCGATTTCCCAGCGCCTTGAGTGCCTTGAGCGTATCGTCCAGATTTTCCTTGTGCCAGTTTTTGAAGAAACCGGCATATATGGTGGCGTAGATGCCGGAACTCCGCAGGTCGCTCAGCTCCGCCTGCTGGGTGGTCAGGCGGATGGTGTCCGACCTGGTGCGGATAGTGATAACGGTGTTAAGCGTAACGTCTTCCAGCTCCACCGACTGGATATCCTCATAGGGAAGGACCAAGGATATGTCTTTGCGCAGGTTGCCCCATGTGGTGTTGAAGGGGAGCAGGACGATTTCGTGTTCACACATCTGGAGAACATAAAATTCCGAATTAAAAAATGCCACAATTTGTTCGCTCAGGTTTTCCGGGGCGTATTTGATGATGATGCAGCGATCCTCCAGGGGCTGGTATCCAAGCTCCTCGACAAATTTTTTAACTTCATTTGCCATGATTATGTGCCTCCTGCAGCGTTGAAATTCATTTTGGCGCGGACAGGCGGGATGAATTCATTGCGGCGCTGTGTATCGCAATTTTTTCAGCTCACGGGGGTAACGATGGGCTTGCCGTCGGCGTCCACCAGCACGGTCATCCCCGTGCCGCTTGCCTTATTGTGAGAGCCCAGCACATAGTTTACGCCAGTCTCCGTATCCACGACGATCCTCACCACATTCACAATGCCCTGGTTATAGACCTCCACAAAGCGTTCCTTTGCCATTGCGTTTCCCTCCTTTCCTATCCCGCCTGTCTGCGAAAGGAAGCATACTACGCTCCCGGCCCGCTGTGGGCCGGATTTCCTGAACGGACAAAATTTTTCCTGAACGGCAAAAAACCGGGGAGAGGCCTCACGGGCTTCCCCCCAGTTTCTTTTTCAGCTCCGCCTTCCCGGCCCGGGACAGCAGGCATTCCCGTCCGCCCACCCGGACCCGGTTTTCCCTCCAGGCCACCGTCTCAATTTTGTCCCAGGCCGCCAGATAGCCCCGGTGGACCCGGGCAAACCGCCCGCCCAGCTCCCGCTCCAGCTCGTTCAGGCTGCCCACGAAGTCCAGGCGGCTGTCCGCCGTGTGGAGATATACGTGGTGGGCTTTGGGGGCGGTCTCAAAAAACAGGATATCCGCCAGGGGGACGTGGCGGGTCTCGTCCCCGGTCCGCAGGGAGAACACCTCCGCCGGGTCGTGACGCTCGTCTAAAAGCCGGGTATGGACGGCCTCCAGGCACTGGGCGGCGGACGGCCCGGTCTGCTCGGCGTTCTTCACGATGTAATCAAAGGCTTCCAAATGGTACTGGAAGGTTTTCCAGGCCAGGTCGCCGTAGCTGGTGATGTACACAAGGGTGCCATGGGGGTCCCGCCGCCGCAGCTCCCGGCCCAGGGTGAAGCCGTCCCATTCCCCGTCCCTCAAATCCACATCCAGGAAGTAGACGCCCCGGCGGCTGCTCTCCACCGCGTCCAGCAGCTCCCCGGCGGAGGACGCGGCGCAAACCACCTTCATGTCGTAATTTTCCACAAAGATCTTCCACTCCAGGGCGGTCTGAAGCTGGTGGCGGACGCTCTCCTCGTCGTCGCAGAGATAAATTGGAATCACGGCCTTGCCTCCACCTTCAGCTCCTGGACAAACACGCCCCCCGCCCAGCTGGTGGACGCGGCCGTGTTGGGGTGCTCCGACAAAATCCGCTGGTAGCTGGGCAGGCCCAGCCCCCGGCCCTCCCCCTTGGTGGAGAAGCCCTCCGCCCAGATTTGATCCGGGGCAATTGTCCCGGCATAGGGGTTGGACACCCGCAGGGACAGCCCGTCTCCCTGGGCCAGCAGGACCACCTCCACCCAGGGCGTCTCCGTCTCCAGGGCGGCCTCGGCGGCGTTGTCCAGCAGGATGCCCAGGCAGCGGGTAAAGTCCCACAGGTCCATTCCGATACGCTCCACAGGGTAGAGCGCCTCCAGGCGGCAGTCGATTTTCTTTTCTCTCATGGCTGCCAGCTTGGACAGCAGGAGGCTGCGCACCTGGGGAACGCACACATTGCCGATTTGGGTAGACGCTTGAATTTTTTCTCCGATGCGCCGGTCAAAGCCCGTGTCCAGTTCCGACAGGGCGGCGCGCAGTTGGTCCAGTTCCCCCTCGTCCGCCTGTTCCGACAGCCCCGCCAGCAGGTTTTTATAGTCGTGGCGGAAAGCTCGTACCTCCTGGCGGATGGCCTCCAGGTCCCGCTCGTAGAGCTGCTGCTGGGCAATAACGTCCCGCTGGGCCTCCATCTTCCGGGCGGCGTCCAGCCGCTGTCCCAGGTAGACCAGCAGCCCCGCCTCCAGTGCCGCCATTGCCAGCACAAGCGCATAGTAGGGGATTAGATAGTCCGGCTGAATGCCCCCCTGCAAGATCAAAAAGGCCTCCATAGCTGCCTCCAGGGCGAAAAGGAACAGGGATGTCCGGCGAGGGCCGAAGCCCTCCTCCAGCAGAAGGCGGAACCAACGCCCGAAACGAAGCCGGTATAGCAGGGCAGCAGAGGCCAGCGTAATGGCCCAAGAGATGACAAGCACCGCCGCAAACTGGAGTTCGCTGTTCACCAGGAGTATTTGGGACAGGGAGGAGATGGCCACCTGGAACACGCCCCCCACGCACACAGCAGAGAAAGCCCGCCAGAATCCGGTCCGCCACGCCCACCGGACCCAAAGGGTGCACATCAGCAGGATGGCGCAGGAGCCCAAGCAGTAGCGGACCACACGGTGTCCGGGGAGGAGCGCATACATGCCCGCCTCCAGCAAAGTGGCCGTCAGCGGGGAGAGCAGCAGGGCGGGCAGCTTTTTCAGCATCCGAAGCCTCCGCGTATCCATGATTACAAACAGGTAGACCACCAGGATAGCGTGAGCGATCAGGGAACCTGTGAATGAGGTCAGGCAGTCCTCCAGTGTAAACATATCGTTTCCTCCTCACATAAAGCTGACTGAAACAATATACCACGCTTGGACGGATTTGTCTACGCTGAAGCGGCCCGGAGGCAGTTGGCGCGCGATGCCGCCCACCAACTGACAGAGGGGCCCTCCCCAGAATTTGGGGAGGAAATGAATCAACAAGACGCATAGCAGCAAATAGAAAGCATGGGGGGCTTACGATACCGCCATGTTGATTTGAGCAGAACCTCTCTTTCGAATATTTTTATCGAATGAGAGCACTCGTTTTCCCCTCAAGCTATTCAGCCCGAAACGGACCGGATGGTACACAGACTGTGTTATTACCCGTCGTTTCCCTACCAGCGGCACTCAGGCCCGTCGGTTCGGAGCGCGGGCCAAACACATATGCTTTACATAATAACAACAATAATCCGCACCACGAATCATAAATCCGTGGTGCGGATACAGCAAGATCATGTGCCTCAATCCTGCGCGTCCACCGCTTCGGTGCGCCAGATAAATTTCACCTGCCCGTCCATGTCGGCGCTGATGCCGGAGAAGGAGTTGTAGCGCTCCGACACATCCCGCAGGGCATTCACCCGGTCCATCAAACCGGCCAGGTCTCCGTCAAAGGCGTCCACCAGCTTTTGTACCCCCTGCTCGTCGAACTCTTTCAGCCCGTCGGTCAGCTCCATGGCCCCGTCCCGCAGCCGGGTCACGCCGTCGATGAGGGCGGGGGCGCTGTTCTTCATGGTGAGAATGCCATCATAGAGCTGGCCCGCCCCGGTGCTCAGACCATCCGCGCCGTTTTTCAAGGCAGTTACCCCATTGTTCAACTCCCCGGCCCCGGCGGCGGACTGGGCCACTCCGGCGGTGTAGCTTTGCAGGCCCTGATAAAAGCTGTTGTAGCTGTCCAGCGACGCTTTCAGCGCGGACACTTGGGTCCCGGCGGGGGAGTCCCCGGCGGAGGCAATCACGCCCTCCAGCACCTGGCTGTAGTTCTCCACCGTCAGCTCAGGGGCCTGCACTCCGGCGGCGGCAAGCTGGCTGTTGGCGGTGGACAGCAGGCTCTGGAACACCTGGGCGGCGCCGCCGTTCAGGGTGGCGTTGCTCTCCGACAGGGTATTCAGCCCCTGGCTGAGGGCATCCGCGCCGGCTTGGAGCTGGGCCGCGCCGTCGCTCAGGCTGTCCGCGCCCTGCTTGAGCTGAGCGGCTCCCGCCGCAAGCTGGTCGATGCCGGATACCAAATCCTTGGAGTTGTCCAGCAGTGTGCACAGCCCGTCGTAGAGCTGAGAGGAGCCGTCGATGAGCTGCGCCATGGCATCGGTGAGCTCATCCAGCCTGCTGTCCAGATCGTCCAAATCGTTCCGGTCCTCCAGTTCGGAGGCGGCGTCGTTGAACAGCTCGTTGGTGGCCAGCTGAGTCACATCATCAATGCTGTCGGAACCCAGGGCGTTTTGCACCCAGTTGCTGACGATGATCTTCTGCACAGTGCCGTCAGCACTTGCCAGCACATACACCGTTTCGTCCTTCACGTTCTTTTCCGCATCCGGGTCATAGGAAGAGGTGGGGACGGCTTTTGCCCCGCTGTCTGCTGGAGCGGAATCCACGGACGCAGGCCCGGTTCCGGCGCTATTATTCACGGCGTAGGCCACGCCGCCCATGCCGCCCAAAGCCAGCACCCCGCAAAGAGCAAGGACGAGCGCTTTCGAAACAGTTTTTTTCATTTCACATATACCTCCACATTAGAGATTTGGGGCCCCTTCGACCGCTTCATGCCCGCAGTAGTGGCGCATATGAGCTTATCGCACAGCTGTCAGCGCCGGGGCGATTTTGTAGTTTTTTGTCGAACAGCGAATGTCGAAAATGGCGGGTAAAGGTGTTCAGCCCTTGAATAATTATATTTGCTGTTTTTGCCCGTCAAGCCCTCTTCAAATAGGTTAGACAGCATACCGGCGCTGCGTCGGCTAGGATTACTCCGCCGCGGAAGGATGATTGGACTGGTACGTTGCCATCTAAAGGATCATGTGGTACATTGACCTTACTATGACTCGAAGGAGCGGCAGATCGTGCGTAAAATCATTATTGGTCATTGATATGCAAAATGATTTCATGAACGGAGCGCTGGGCACGTCGGAGGCTGCCGCCATTGTGGACAATGTGGCGGCGGTGATCGGCAAATATCCCGTGCCGGAGCTGGCTCGGCTACCCCAGGACGACGAGCTGGACACCACCCTGGTGGGGCTGTGCACAGGCATCTGCAAACCGTTGTTTACGTTTCGTCCCATTTGTTGTATACTGGCTTTATCTACGCAGAAACCCATGATAAAAAAGGAGTTGTTTACATGAAATATGATTTCACCACTGTCCACACCCGTGTGGGCATGGAGGCCGCCAAATGGGAGGAACTGGGCCCCAGCCCCGCCCCCGGTGTGGTCCCCCTGTCCGTGGCCGACATGGAGCTGCTTTCCCCGCCGGAGATCATTGAGGAGCTGAAAAAAACCGCCGAATTCGGGATGTGGGGCTACACCGCCTGGGGCAAGCCCTACGCCGACGCGGTGAAGCACTGGATGTCCACCCGCCACGGCTGGGAGGTCCAGCGGGACTGGCTCGTCCAGACCAACGGCGTAGTCCAGGGCTTGTTTGCCGCCGTCCGGGCCTACACCGAGCCGGGGGACCGGGCGCTCATTCTCACCCCGGTGTATTACCCCTTCTACCGGGCAATTAAGCTGAACGGCCGCACCGTGGTGGAGAGCCCCCTCAAGCTGGAAAGCGGCCGCTATGAGGTAGACTTCGACGACTTCGAGGAGAAGGCAAAGGACTGCAAGCTGTTCATCCTGTGCAGCCCTCACAATCCGGTGGGCCGGGTGTGGACCGAGGCGGAGCTGCGCCGTCTGGGGGACATCTGCCTGAAGCACAACGTGCTGGTCATCAGCGACGAGATCCATTTCGACCTCATCATGCCCGGCCACAAGCACGTCAGCTTCCCCACCCTGGGGGCGGAGTACGCCGGCCACTGCGTCATGTTCTCCGCCGCCAGCAAGACCTTTTCTCTGGCCGGTCTGTGCGTGGCAAATGCCATCGTTCCCAATCCGGAGCTGCGCCAAAAGCTGGAGGAGCAGGTGAACATCTCCGGCTGCAACACCTACAGCATTTTCGGCATCCGGGCCTTGGAGACGGGCTATTGGAAGTGCGCGGACTGGGTGGACCAGCTCAATCAGCACATCTGGGGCAATTACTGCTATTTAAAAGACTTCATGGCAAAGCACTTCCCCGACGTGTGGGTGGCCGATTTGGAGGGCACTTACTTAGCCTGGTTTGACTGCCGCGGCTTCGGCATGGACGGCCACGCCCTGGGGGACTATCTCCGGGAGAAAGCTGGGCTCTATCTTGACGACGGTTACATCTTCGGCCCCGCCGGAGACGGCTTTGAGCGCCTTAACCTGGCCTGCCCCCGGAAGGTGCTGGAGGAGGCTTTGGACCGCTTCAAGTCGGCCATGGACCGGCTCAAGAAATAGACGGGCGAAAAACCACCCCGAGACGGGGTGGTTTTTTCATGCCTTCGTTTATGCGGGGCGTTTATTTACCAGCCGGTGCCCACGCCCGTGCAGGTCCAGCCTTCGTCGGTGAGGAACAGACAGCCCACATGGCTGTAGACCAGAGCCCCTTCCGGGGCGTCGTCTCCCTCGTAATACCGGGTGTTGCCCGCCCACAAGGGGCCGTCCTCACTCTGGTCCACCGGGACAAAGACGGTGTCATAGCTGAATCCAAACCAGATTTTACCGAAGTCCTCCGCAGAGAACGCGAAATTGCGGTTCTCGACGAACTCCTCCAACGCCTCCTGAGCCGTCATATCCGGGCGGTCCACGAACGTCGGCTGATTGACGTTTATATTTTCGATCCTGACATATGTGCTGGCGTATTGACTTCCGGGGGCGGTTTTGGTCATGGCCCCTTCCCAGTTTTCCGCCCACTCCCGGGCAATCTCCTCGTGGCTCTGCCCCCGGTCGGGGACGGTGGTGGAACGCAGGAGGTCCAGCTCCGCATCGTCGAACACGAGTCTGCGCAGATAGGCGTAGGGGGTGGTATCGGCGGAGGCGAGATAATCATCGGCCTTGTAAGTGCCCTTCCAGCAGTTCCCATCCCCGTCCGTCATCAGGTAGGACCCATCCCACAGGGACAGGGAGGCGGACCCGTCCGAGGCCGATATCCGCAGGGACGTGGCCCCATCCGAGGTGGAGTAAGGCGCATCCTCCCAATAAAATTCATCAAACAGCTTGCCCAAATAATTGACAAGGAAGTAGTCATTGGCGCCGAAGGAATAGGCATAGACACGGCTGCTTTCGGCGGGGGCAAGGGAGAGCTCAATGGCGGGCGCGGCCAAAAGCTGGTCTGTGATGGCTTTGATGGCCTGGGCGGGGATCTCCTCCAGTTGGAAGGGCTCCACGCCCTCCGTCTCCAGCACCGTCTTTTCGGCGAACTCCCAAACCGCGCGGGAGGCAGCGTTGAACAGCTCCTCGTCCTCCAAATCGTATTCGATGCTGGTGTTCCACTGGAACACGTAGTAGCGGTCGTTGCCTTTTGCGAACCAGCGGCTCCCGCCCACAGGATAGTGGGACTCGTCATACAGCCGCTGGAGGTCCTCCTCGGACCGCTGGCTGACGATGAGCAGGTATTGGGCCCAGTCTAACTCCTCGCCGGGTTTCTTGAAATAGTAGACAGCCAGAGTGCCGTTGTCCGCCTGGGCTTCCACATGGTCCCGCAGCTCCTCCGGCACGTCCAGCAGCCGGGCGGGAAGGGTGGCCGTATTCAACGCATCGGAGGACAGCGGCACCGGGTCCTGAACGGGCTCGCCGTCGGCGGACAGATCTGCGGACTCCTTGGGCGCTCCTGTGAAGGTACACCCCACCACCAGTCCCATCAGCAGCGCCGCCGCCAGGGTCAGGGCGATGGCGGTCTTGGGCCGCCGGGCGATGAGCTCCACCCGCTCCTTCACCCGGCGCTTGCTGCCGGTCATGGTGGTGGCGGTCTGGAGCAGGGGCGTGCGGCCCTCGGCGATCATGCCCACCAGGGTCCGGCCGTAGGACAGCCGCTCCTCCTCCCCCAGGCGGCGGATGGCCCCGGCGTCACAGGCCAGCTCGCAGTCCT
>CAJUQN010000107.1 GCA_910588625.1 uncultured Oscillospiraceae bacterium | reverse complement strand
AAAAGTTGATTGAATTCATTAAGACCGGTATGCGTTAAATCATATATTTCATAAGCAAGCAGACGTGTTAAGATCGAGAATCTAGACATGCCTGCTTGTCTAGCTGTCAAATAGAAACCAGTATTTTTGCGACATAGCCTTCATCTGAGTAAAACCCCCACCAGATAAGCGGTGATAGCACAATGGCCACAAATTGCGATAGGACGCCCGCGAACATTTTCCATGCCTTTTTAAGGATAACAGCGTTTTATGTCTGTCCTTGATAAAAGTAGCCATCACTGAAACTGCTGCTAAACCATAGAACGAGCAGGTAAAAACTATATATCAATCCACAAAAAGAATTGGTAGTAGCAGTTTCTGGCTATTTCAAGCCAACAGTGTTTGACCGGATTGATTTTATCAAAAAAATAGATGTTTTCGCACATAGATTCATAAACGGCGACTTTTGAAAAATCAAAGCCGCATAACCTGATTTTAGTCAAGCTCCTTGTTTGTCTCCAGGATTTGGCCGCAGATATAGTCTCTTGCCTTTTTGACGGATACCCAATATAATCTATACTGAACGAAAGACTTTGTGATCCACAGGGGGCACTATGGCAAATATCCTGATTGTCGAAGATGAAAAGGCCATGCGGGACATTATCGCGGACTATATGCGAAAGGGCGGGCATACCTGCTTTACCGCTGATGACGGCATAGACGCGCTTGTCACCCTAAAAAATCATCCCTTAGATTTGATGATCCTGGACGTGATGATGCCGCACTTGGACGGCTTCTCCGTCTGCAAGATGGCGCGGGAAATGAGTGATATGCCCATTATCATGCTCACCGCCAAAAGTGAGGAGGACGACAAGCTGCGAGGCTACGAATACGGCGTGGACGACTACATGATAAAACCGTTCAGCCCCAAGGTGCTGCTGGCCAAGGTAAACGTCCTCCTGCGCCGTTCCTCCCCCGCTGCCGCCGGAGCGATCACCGCCGGGAAAATCATGCTCCAGCCCAACGCTCACAAGGCCTATCTTGACGGTCAGGAGATTACCTTGACCCATAAGGAGTACGAGCTGCTCGCCTTTCTGATGGCAAATCCTGGGCAGATATTCAACCGAGAGCAGCTTTTGAACCGTGTTTGGGGCTATGATTTTGAGGGAACGACCCGCACCGTGGACACCCACATCAAGACCCTGCGGCAGAAGCTGGGGGACGAGGGCCGCCATATCGTCACACTGATCCGCTCTGGCTACAAATTTGAGGTAACGCCATGAAAGAGCTGTTTTCCCTCCGTACCGTGCGGAAAAAGGTTGTAATGCTCTCCAAGCTGGCAGGAGTTGCGTTGATATTTTCCTATATCCTGTCCACTGGCCTGCCTGTCAGCGAGGACGTTTCTTTTCTGATCTGGCTGGGGTTTGTTTTTCTTCTGGTGCTTGGAATCGACTTTTTTATGGGCCGCTTTATCACAAAACCAATGTCCAAGCTGAACGCCTCCGCGAAGCGCATGGCAGGACTGGATTTTTCCGCTCCCTGCGACCTTGCTTCAGCCGATGAATTTGGGGAACTGTCTGCCAGCTTGAACACGATGGCGGATAACCTTCAGCAGACACTCGCCCGCCTGGAGGACGTAAACGCACAGCTTGAAAAGGACGTGGAGAGGGAGCGTCTCCTTCTGGCCGAACGCAAAGAGCTGGTGGACAGCCTATCCCATGAAATGAAAACCCCGTTGGGTATCATCCGGGCCTATGCCGAGGGCCTGCAAGACGAAACGGATGAGGCCAAAAAGCAGAAATACGCCCAAGTGATTGTCTCCGAAGTAGAGCGCATGAACGGCCTGATCGTGACCCTGCTGGACTTGTCAGCATTGGAGAGCGGGACCGCTCAACTGAACATTACCCGGTTTGACTTTGTGGAGCTGTTGGAAACCGTGGCTGGGCGGCTCTTGGTGGACACGCTCGACGCGGACTTTGAGCTGCAATACGTGCTGCCGGAGCAAAAATGTTTCGTAGAGACCGACCGGCGGCGTATGGAGCAGGTTTTGGAGAACTTCATGGTCAATGCCAGGAAAAATGTGCGTCCCGGCGGGGTCCTGCGGCTGGAAATGACAGCAGACGATGGGGCGCTGCATTTCTCCATCTTCAACCAAGGCAGGACGATCCCGGAAAACGACCTGCCAAAAATCTGGACAAAGTTCTATCGGGACAGCGGAGCGGAATACAGCGGCTCCGGGCTGGGGCTGTCCATCGTGGCGCAGATCCTGTCCATGCAGAATCTGCCCTACGGTGCGGAAAACCGGGTGGACGGGGTGCGGTTCTGGTTCTCCATCCCTGTCACAGAATAATTTCACACGGATTTCACACCGGCCTCACACGAATTTCACACTGGCCCTCTAAACTCTCCTTATCACAAGTAAGGAGGGTTTTTTATGTTCTTAGGATTGCAGTGGTACTGGTGGCTGGTGATTGGGGCGGTGCTTGTCATCTCCATCCCCTTCAAGATCAAGTTCATGAAGTGGTGGACCAAGCGCCAGCAGGGAAAAGATCAGCGTGGAAAGTGGGGTGACGACGAGTGATCGAGGTCAAAAACCTGACGTTCTCCTACGGCAAAGACAAGCAGGCCCTCCACGGCCTGGACTTCACCGTGGAGGACGGGGAGATTTTCGGCTTTCTGGGGCCCAACGGCTCCGGGAAATCCACGACACAGAAGATTCTCACCGGAATTTTGAAGGGACACGGGGGCAAGGTCTCGCTGTTCGGGCAGGATATCTCCGCCGCTCACGGGCAGGAATTTTTCCAGAAAATCGGCGTGCTGTTTGAGTTTCCTTATCTGTACGCCAATCTGAGTGCCGTGGATAACTTGAACTACTTTGCATCCTTTTACCATAAGGAACAGAGGAGGGACATAGGCGAGCTGCTGGATACTTTGGAATTTAAGCCGGATTTTTTGAAAAAGCCGGTGTCCTCCTACTCCAAGGGGATGCGCCAGCGGGTGAGCATGGCGCGGGCATTGGTAAGCAATCCCCGGCTGCTGTTCCTGGACGAGCCCACCAGCGGCCTTGACCCCTCCGGCGCGGTGCTGTTCCGAAAGATTATCGAACAGGAGCGGAAAAAGGGAACGACGGTGTTCGTCACCACCCACAACATGGTGGACGCCGATTTGCTGTGCGACCGGGTAGCCTTTATCTCCAACGGAAATTTGGTAGCCCTGGATACGCCCAAACGTCTGAAAGAGAAAAATAGCAATCACCGGGTCGTGATCGACTATCTGTATCAAGGACAGCGGAAAACGAAAACCATAGAGGCCCCGGAACTGGAAGCAGGTATTCCCTTTGCCCACGACGAGATCATCAGCATCCACACCCAGGAACCGACTTTGGAGGATATGTTTATCCAGTACACAGGGAGGGGGCTGTCCTGATGGGAAAAGGATTTTGCGCCCTGTTCAAAAAAGATTGCCGGATGCTGGTGTCGGGGAAGTTTTTCCTCATGGCACTTGGATTCCTGGCCCTCTATACAGCCTATGTGAACTTGGGCTATATCCGCTTTATGCAGATGCAACCCTACAATGTGTATTTGTATGACCCGGCGGGGACACAGACGGAAAAATCCTCTCTGGTACAGGCCGTTCCGTCCATGGAGGCTATGGACGCCGCCCTGCTCTCCGATGCCAACGGCGTGGGGCTGGACGCCAGCGCCGGGGAGGTGCGGGTGGTACTCAACAAGGGAGCGGAACACGTTGACCGCCACCGGGCCGACTATGCCCTGTCCCTGCTGGAACCCTCGGCCAGTCCTGCCCCGGAGGTGCTTGGCACAAACACACCGGAACAAAAGGCGCGGAAAGAGATCACCTGCGAACTGCTGTTTTTTGAGCTGGCCGCTGTGGGATTTTTGGGCATCGCCGCCGTACTGTTCAAGGAAAAGGGCATGGGGGTCATTCGTGTCCACGCCATTCTCCCAGTGCGGAAAGACTTGTTCCTCCTGTCCAAGCTGGCAGTGTTCCTGCTCTCTGATCTGGCCTTTGCAGTGCTGCTTACCCTGCTGAACGTAGGGCTGAACAATGGAGCGGCGGTGCTGTCTGCGGTCCTGCTCCAGACGGCCATCCTGTCCCTGATGATGGCTCTGGTGGGTCTGCTCTGCGCCCTGCTGCTGAAGGATTTCCGGCAGTTTACGCTGGCCTATCTGTTGATTGCCATTTTTGCCGCGACCCCCGTATTTTTATCCGCCAATACGTCAATCAAATTTGACTGGATCAGCTATCATCCGTTCTATCATGTCTATATGGGCCTGAAAAACGCCTATTTCGGAACGGACATTTCTCTTGCCTATTATGTCGGCGCTGCCGGTATGATTGTACTGCTGTTCCTAACGGTACGGCTTGCATTTCACCGGGAAATCGGAAAGGAGGGGTGAGGGGTGAAAGGCTTAAAATATCAACTGAAAAGCGTCCTGCGGGATAAATTCTGCCTGATGACGTTTCTGCTGCCCATCCTGGTCGCCGTGGCATTGAATTTTATGGGTTCCATCGACCTGTCCAGCCTGGGAGAGTTGCACTTCGGCGTACTGGAAAACGACCTGCCCCCGCAGACAATCACTTGGCTGGAGCGGTACGGGCCGGTGACAGCTTATGGGACACAGGAAGAACTGACCGCCGCCATCAACGAGCCGTCTACCAATGTGATCGGCGTGAGGGCGGATGGTGACAGCCTCAAAACCGCGATCAGCGGGGACGAGCTGGATATTTTCCGGCAGGCGGCGGCGACCCTGCCCGCCCTCTATGAGCGGCTAGAAAACGCTGAACAAGCAGAAGTTCAGGTGTTGGAGCGGCCTGATATTTTGGAAAACTTTCAAGACATTTTCATCCCCGCCGTGCTGATCGTGGCTATGTTTATGGGCTGTACGTTCAACGCCATGAACATCATTTCCGAAAAAGAGGACGGCGTGGCGTTTGTCAACGAGATCCTTCCTATGACACCCAGCCAGTACATTATGCAGAAAGTCGTGGTAGGATTTCTCTTTGGGAGTTTATCGTCTATCATAACGGCATGTATTTGCTTTCAACTTTCTTGGCAGAATTTTGGAATAATGCTTGCGCTGATCGTTCTGTCATCCTTTGTGGCGGCGCTGATTGGCCTGTTTATCGGCAAGCTCTCCGAGGGCCTGATGATCGGCGTGGTCTATATCAAGATCGTCATGCTGGTGTTTATCGCGGCGCCCATTGTATGTGCTCTGATTGGGGTCAGCGGGCCGCTGGCGGTTCTCTGTAATCTCGTCCCGTCCCAGCCCGCCTTCGACGGCACTATGGCCCTGTCCGCCGGGAATACAGGCGCGGCAATCAAAGATGCTGGCATACTGTCTATTCATTGTGTGGTATGGCCTGCGCTGTACGTTTTGCTTTTTACACAGCGGAAAAAGCAAGGGGGATATTCAATCTAAATACCTTTTAGTGGAAAACCTGCTTTGGCTATGATGGGATGTATGGAACGATAGTGAGCCGTTTTTACGTTCAGCCAAGAAAAATATAATTGACACTGGAAAAGAATTGCATTACAATGTGGAAAACAACATAGCAGGGGAGCTTGTGTGACAGGCTGAGAGGAAGGTAGACCTTCGACCCTTGAACCTGATGCGGATAATGCCGCCGGAGGAAGTCGTAGGAAACGCTACTTTTTTCAGGGGGCATCGTATTCAGATGCCCCCTGTTTTTTGTTGCCAATCAGAGAAAGGGAGTAAAAAACCATGTTTGAACCGATTTTTGAGAATGTCCGCCAGAAATCCCCCCTGGTCCACAACATCACCAACTATGTCACCGTGAACGACTGCGCCAATATGCTGCTGGCCTGCGGCGGCTCCCCCATCATGGCGGACGACCCGGAGGACGCCGTGGAGATTACCGCCATCTGCGGTGGACTGAACATCAACATTGGAACCCTGAACCAGCGCACCATCCCGGCCATGCTCGCCGCCGGGAAGCGGGCCAATGAACTGGGCCATCCTGTGGTGCTGGACCCGGTGGGGGCGGGGGCCTCCACCCTGCGGACGGATACCGCCCTTCGGCTGCTGAACGAGGTAAAGTTTGCGGTGATCCGGGGCAATATTTCCGAAATCAAAACCCTGGCCCTGGGCAGCGGCACCACCAAGGGTGTGGATGCCAATGTGGCGGACCAGGTGACAGAGGAGAACCTGGACGGGGCAGTGGCTTTTGCCAAAGACTTTGCCCGGCGGATCGGAGCGGTCGTTGCCGTCACTGGGGCCATTGACCTTGTAACGGACGGGGAGCGGACCTTCTGCATCCGCAACGGCCGTCCGGAGATGGCCTCCATCACCGGCGCCGGCTGTCAGCTCTCCGCTTTGACGGCGGCCTTTGTCACCGCCAATCCGGATTGTCCCCTGAAGGCCACGGCTGCCGCCGTGTGCGCCATGGGCCTGTGCGGGGAGATCGCCTATCAGCGGCTGACCGAACTGGACGGCAATTCCTCCTATCGGAACTACATCATCGACGCCATGTACCGCCTCACCCCGGCGGAGCTGGAGAAGGGAGCCAAGTATGAAGTGCGATAAGCGGCATATGCTACTCTACGCCGTCACGGACCGGGCCTGGACCGGGAAACAGACCTTGTATGAGCAGGTGGAGGCGGCGCTGAAGGGCGGCGTAACCTGTGTGCAGCTCCGGGAGAAGGAACTGGACGAAACGGCCTTCCTCCAGGAAGCGAAGGAGCTGTGCGCCCTGTGCCGCCGGTATGGCGTCCCCTTTCTTGTAAATGACAACGTGGAAATCG
Organism: uncultured Oscillospiraceae bacterium; assembly: GCA_910588625.1. Lineage (GTDB taxonomy): Bacteria > Bacillota > Clostridia > Oscillospirales > Oscillospiraceae > Enterenecus. The sequence goes on along the minus strand of CAJUQN010000107.1, from coordinate 1,680 downwards.
CCATTGCCTGCGGGGCGGACGGCATCCATGTGGGCCAGGAGGACCTGGCGGCAGGCGAGGTCCGCCGCAGGGTAGGGGAGAATATGATCCTGGGTGTCTCCGTCCACACGGTGGAGGAGGCCTGCCAGGCTGTCCGGGACGGCGCGGACTATCTGGGCCTGGGGGCGGTGTTCCCCACCAGCACCAAGACCGATGTGGAGCAGATGCCCAACGAAACCTTGCGGGCTATCTGCGACGCGGTGGATGTGCCCATTGTGGCCATCGGCGGCATCAACCGGGGCAACATCCTCAGGCTGGCCGGCAGCGGCGTGGATGGCGTGGCTCTGGTGTCGGCCATCTTCTCGGCGGAGGACATTGAGGGGACCTGCCGGGAGCTACGGGCGATGTCAAAGGAAATGGTGGGCCTATGAGGATTCGCGGCGCGATTTTTGATGTGGACGGCACGCTGTTGGACTCTATGTTCATCTGGGACACCATTGGAGAGGCGTATCTTCGCTCCATCGGGTATCAGCCGAAAGAGAATTTGAACGAGACGTTCAAGAATATGAGTCTGCACCAAGCGGCCCGCTACTACCAGACCGAGTATGGCGTGACACGGAGCATCGACGAGATTATGGACGGAGTCAACGCTATGCTGGAGCGGTATTACCGCTTCAAGGTCCCGTTGAAACCAGGTGTGGCAGAACTCCTGGAGTGGCTTCGGCAGAACGGCGTCAAGCTGTGTATTGCCACCGCTACCGACCGGCATTTGGTGGAGGCCGCGCTGGACCGGTGTGGGGTGCTGTCCTGTTTCGGTGAGATATTCACCTGCAATGAGGTGGGGCATGGCAAGGACGAGCCGGACATTTTTGAGGCGGCCCTTCGCTTCTTGGGAACCAGGAGGGAGGAGACCCTCGTGTTTGACGATGCTCTCTATGCCGTTCGGACGGCGAAAGAGGCCGGATTCCCGGTAGCGGCGGTATATGACAGCCATGAGAGGTCACAAGCGGAAGTTCGCGCACGGTCCGATCTATACCTGGAGGATTTGACGCAGCTGGTTGAGCTTCAGAAGTTTCTCTCAGCTTAGAGTCTGTTTAAAATCTTCTACTGAGGATGGCAATGAGGGCAAACGTGAGAATCTGAGCAGAAATATAAAGTTTGCGTTCACAATTTTTCCAAAGTCTGCGGAATTTGTCGAGCCAGCCGAAAAGACGCTCTACCACCCAGCGGCGTGGCAGAACGACAAACTTGTGTAATTCGCTGCGTTTTACTACCTCAACCTGTGCGCCGCAAATATCTTTCACCTGATTTGCGAATCGTTCGCCGGAATAACCCGCGTCCACCAGAAACTTCTCCACATGAGAAAGATTGTCCAGGTTAAGGAGAATCATCTGGATGGCTCCATCCCGGTCAGTCACATCGGCGGTTGTTACGGCTATGGCATGGGGCAATCCCATCGTATCAACTATAACGTGACGTTTGATTCCTGATACTTTTTCCCTGCGTCATAGCCCTTTTCTTCCGCTGTATCCGCATTCTGTACGCTCTGTGCATCAACAATTCCAAACGTAGTCTTATCTCGCCTTAAGTCTTCGTTCCGTATCTGTTTCACCAGTTTTTGCAGCACTTTGTCCAGAATGCTGACCCCCGTTTCGTCCTTCTCCGCCCAAACACGGAAATGGTAATACACACTCTGCCATT
>CAJUQN010000106.1 GCA_910588625.1 uncultured Oscillospiraceae bacterium | reverse complement strand
GAGCTGGCCCACATCACCTCCGCCCGGGCGTCGTAGTTGGCGGGGTCGTCCCGGAGGATGAGGGCGTTTTTCATCACCGTGCGCAGCAGGCCTTCGGCGATCTGGTCGGTGAGCTCCATGTTGCCGCCCTGGGTGAAGTAGCGCTCAATGGTGTGCATCATGATGTCAGTGCACCCGGCCGCCGTCTGGTAGGCGAGGAGGGTAGTGGTCAGCTCCGGGTTCATGATGGCCAGCTTGACGCGGCACAGGTTGTTGCGATAGCCCCGCTTTTCGCCGGTTTCCTCGTTGGTGATAACAGAGCTGTTGCTCATCTCGCTGCCTGCGGCGGCGATGGTGAGCACACAGGCCACGGGGAAGCACCCGGTGGGCGTGCGCTTGCGGGAGTACAGATCCCACACGTCCATGTCCGGCTCCGCCAGGGAGTAGCCGATGGCCTTGGAGGAGTCGATGACCGAACCGCCGCCCACGGCCAAAATCAGCTCTGCGCCGAACTGACGGGCCAGCTCCGCGCCCTCCCGGACCTTGGATAGCCGGGGGTTGGGTACCACGCCGCCCAGCTGAGTGTGGGCGATGCCTGCCTCGTCTAGGGAGGCGATGACCCGGTCCAGCAGACCGGAGCGGACGGCGCTTTGGCCACCGTAATGGATGAGCACCCGGTCGACGCCCAGCTCCTTGATGAGCTGACCGGTGCGGGCTTCCACACCCCGGCCAAAGACCACGCGAGTGGGAGCGTAATATTCAAAATCAAACATAGTAAACGCCTCCTATGGGGGCATTGGCCCCGTATTTTACACAAATATTATTATAGACTATTTTATTTCGTTGGCAAGTCCTTTTTGCGCCCAGAAGGAAAGCGTACAAATTTCCAAACAGGGCATTTTGGACGTGACTTTTCTCGTGGCCTATGGTATATTGGTAGAAAGACTGAGGATTGGATGGAAAAAGCATGAACATTCTTGTGATCGACGCCCAGGGCGGCGGCATTGGCAGGCAGCTGGTATCCGCGCTCAAGAAGGCATTTCCGGAGGAGATCGTGACGGCGGTGGGTACCAACAGTTTGGCGGCCTCTGCTATGCTGAAGGCTGGGGCGAACCATGTGGCTACAGGGGAGAATGCCGTGGTGGTAAACTGCCGGAAGGCGGACGTGATCGTGGCCCCCATCGGAGTGGTTATCGCGGATGCCATGCTGGGAGAGATCACTCCAGCTATGGCTTTAGCGGCGGGTCAGAGTCCGGCTAAGCGCATTTTGTTACCCATTGCCCACTGTGACAACATGGTGGTAGGCACCAAGGAGCTGGGCATGAGCCAGCTGGTGCAGGAGGCGGTGGAGCGCCTCAAGGCAGTGCGCGAGGGCTGCGGAGCATAAATGATAGAAGAGGAGTGATGGAGATGAACAAGCCTGTTCTGGTCATCATGGCAGCGGGCATGGGCAGCCGGTATGGCGGCCTGAAACAGTTGGACCCGGTGGGAAATCACGATCAGGTGATTCTGGACTACTCCATGTATGACGCCCGTCGGGCCGGGTTTGAGACGGTGGTGTTTGTCATCAAGGAGGAGGTCGAGGAGGAGTTTAAGTCCCGTGTGGGGCGGCGCGTGGAGCGGAATATGGACGTGAAATATGTATTCCAGCGCAAGGATGACCTGCCAAAGGGCTATGCCGTCCCAGAGGGCCGAGTGAAACCCTGGGGTACCGCTCAAGCTGCGCTGGCGGCGCGGGATGCGGTGAACGGCCCCTTTGCCATCATCAACGCTGACGATTATTACGGCGTGGAAGGCTTCCGGAAAATTTACGAATATTTGTCCAACGGTCAGCCCTACCACTATGCCATGGTGGGCTACCGGCTGAAGAATACGGTGACGGAGAATGGCTCCGTGGCCCGCGGCGTGTGCAGTGTGGACCAGGATGGTGCTCTGATTGAGATCCACGAGCGCACTTCCATCGAGAAGGACGGGGAGGACGGGGAGGACGCCCGCTACACGGAGGACGGAGGCCAGACCTGGACGGCACTTCCCGGTGAAACGCTGGTATCCATGAACCTTTGGGGCTTTGACCGCAGCTTTTTGGAGGAGGCCGAGGCCAGATTCCCGGCCTTCCTGGATAAAACACTGGTGGAAAATCCGCTGAAGGGAGAGTATTTCCTGCCCAGCGTGGTGGATCAGCTCATTGTGGAGGGTAAGGCCCGGGTGCAAGTGCTGCTCAGCGAGGACAAGTGGCATGGCATCACATACCGGGAGGACAAGCCCAGCGTTACTGCCGCCATCGCGGCTATGACGGAATCGGGACTGTACCCGGACGAGCTGTGGCCGGAGCAGAATTAGGAGGGGGCACATGAGAGTTGAACTGAAACGAGGTGGATACACCGCCGCTGTAAATACCCTGGGCGGTGAGTTGGTTTCCTTCCGAGATGAGCAGGGGACCGAGTACATTTGGGGCGGTGACGCCAACTCCTGGAAGGGACAGAACCCCAATCTGTTCCCGGTGGTAGGTAACCTGATGGACGGAAAAGTCAAGGTGGACGGGGAGACTTACGAGATGGCCCGCCACGGTTTTGCCCGCCTCAGCGAATTTACCGTGGCGGAGCAGGGAGAGGACTATGTGGTGATGGAGCTGTGCCAGTCCCCGGAGACGCTGGCCCGCTACCCGTTTGAATTCGTATTCAGAGTACGGCATCAGTTGATTGATGATGGATTTTCTACCCAATTCGAGGTGAAAAATCCCGCTCAGAAAGACCTGCTGTTCTGCGTGGGAGCTCATACTGGCATCAACTGCCCTGTGCGGATGGGAGAGCGGTTTGAGGACTATCTTCTGGTGTTTGACGAGATGGAGGACGCGCAGACCATCGTGCCCAGCGCAGAGGGTTACCGCTCCGCCAAGCGGGAACCCATGTTGAACCACACCGACACCATTGCCCTGGACCACGCGGTATTTGACCGTCTGGACACCATCATTTTTGAAGGCTTGCGCTCCAAGGGCGTCACCCTCCGGCACAAGGCCGGGGGCCGGGGGATTCACATGGAGTTTGGAGAGTTTCCCATGGTGGCATTTTGGACTGCGCCCAACGCGAACGCCCCATACATCTGCCTGGAGCCCTGGCACGGCTGTGCCGCCGAGGAGGGGGAGAGTGGCGAGCTGGCGGACAAGCTCCACGTCATCCGGCTGGCCTATGGTGAAGAGAAAACGTTGAAATATACCATGGAGCTGCGGTAAATAAGAGAGGGACAGGTAGGCGCCTGTCCCTCCCATTTTCCGGCACGTTTTTGAGCTGATTGACTTGCGGTCCGCTTTGTGTCATAATAAGGAAGCAATTTGCGGGAGGGAGACCACGTCATGGAGCGTTTAACAGACCTACCCAATATCGGCCCAAAGCTGGCGGAAAATTTGGAAAACATCGGCGTAACAACCCCAGAGCAGTTTCGGGCATTGGGGGCAGGAGAGGCATTCCTACGCGTCCGTGCCCAGGTAGACCCCACTGCCTGTCTCCATCAGCTGGAAGCGCTGGCTGGAGCGGCGGAGGGGATCAAAAAGAGAGTCTGCTGCCCCCAGCGCATAAAGTGAAATTGAAAACCTGGTATAGAGGATTGTGAGGAAAAATTATGTTTCGAGTGATCAAAACGGAGGGCACTGCCCGGCGGGGGGAGTTCACCTGTCCTCACGGTGTGGCGCAGACCCCGGTGTTTATGAACGTGGGTACTCAGGGAGCCATCAAGGGGGCGCTGTCCGCCTTCGATTTGAAAGAGATCGGTTGTCAGATTGAGCTGTCAAATACCTACCACCTCCACCTGCGGCCTGGGGACGACGTGGTGCGGCAGATGGGCGGGCTCCACAAGTTTATGCGCTGGGATGGGCCCATGCTCACTGACTCCGGTGGTTTCCAGGTGTTCTCGCTGGCGGGACTGCGGAAAATCACCGAGGAGGGTGTCACATTTGCCTCCCACATCGACGGGAAGCGTATCTTTATGGGGCCGGAGGAGTCTATGCGCGTCCAGGCCAACCTGGGAAGCGACATAGCCATGGCCTTTGACGAATGTGTGGAAAATCCCGCGCCTTATGGCTACGCCAAGGCCTCCTGCGAGCGGACCTTGCGCTGGTTGGAGCGTTGTGTGGCAGAGCATGACAAGTTGAACTCCTTGCCAGACTGTGTCAACCCTGGACAGGTGCTGTTTGCCATCAATCAGGGGGCCACTTACGAGGATCTGCGGGTGTGGCACATGAAGGAGACGGCTAAAATTGAGTGCGGCGGCTACGCCATTGGCGGCCTGGCGGTGGGGGAGCCCACCGAGGTGATGTACCACATTATTGAGGCGGTGGAGCCCCATATGCCCGTGGACAAGCCCCGGTATCTCATGGGGGTGGGGACGCCCTCGAATATTATTGAGGCGGTGGCCCGGGGCGTGGACTTCTTTGACTGCGTCATGCCCGCCCGCAACGCCCGCCACGGCAAACTGTTTACCTGGGAGGGCGCGCTGAACATCAAAAATGAGCGTTTCAAGCTGGACGAGCGGCCTATTGCCCCTGCCTGTGACTGCCCGGTATGCCGGAATTTCTCACGGGCTTACCTCCGCCACCTGTTTGTGGCGGGGGAGATGCTGGCCATGCGCCTGGCGGTGATGCACAACCTTTATTTCTACAATAATCTGGTTCAGCGCATCCGAGACGCCCTAGATGCGGGACAGTTCGCCGCCTTTCGGGCGGAGTATTCGGAAAGGCTATCCGGACGGGCGGATTGAGCCAGTTTTGCATCTTTGGAAAAATAGGGGTTGTTTTTCTGACAAAAAGCCGCTATAATACGTCATAACCGCTTCATTCAAATTTTACATTGGGGGAAAAACTAAGTGGAAATTATTATGATCGTGGTCATGCTGGCTGTCATGTACTTCCTGCTGATTCGGCCGGAGAATAAAAAGAAGAAAGCTGCCGAGGAAATGCGCAACAGCCTGAAGGTGGGCGACGCCATCACCACCATCGGCGGCATTGTGGGCACCATCTGCGCCGTAAAGGACCAGACCATCGTGATGGAAACCGGGGCTGATCGTGTTCGGATTGAGTTCACTAAGTGGGCCATCTCCAGTAAGGGTACTCAGAGCACCGAGGAGGCCCCTGTAACTGAGACTGAGGATAAGAAAAAGGACAAAAAGTGATCCGCACCTGACCAGGAATGACAAGCACCCCTTTTGCATATGGTATAGAAACCATGTGAAAAGGGGTGCTTTTGATGGGTAAGGCCGAGGTACAGGGGACCAACGCGGTCCAGATGGCCACGGGGGTGGCGCTGGGCGGCCTGCTGGCCCTGGGTATTGAGCTGGTGATTTTACTTCTAGGCGCACTGGCGGTGTCCAACGGTATATTAAAGGAGAATTCCACATCTCAGCTGACGGCGGCGGCCTGTGTGCTGGGCTGCATCGGCGGCGGTCTGCTGGCCTGCTCTAAGTGGAAGTCCCGGCGGTTGGTGGGAGGATTGCTCACCGGAGTGGTGTGTTATCTACTCATTCTGGCGGTAGGTCTGCTGATAAGCGATGATTTGACCTTTGGGCCCCAAGCCTTGATCGAACTGGCGGGCTGTCTGTGCGGTGGTGCGCTGGCAGGAATGCTGGGGGGCGGCGGGAAGAAAAGACGGGGGTCCGGCAGGAAAAAATGAACGGGTTTCCGCTGGCCTGCCTGGAACCACTTGACAAAAGCGGGGAAAATATCTATAATTCCATAGAACAACTGTTGCGACCGAGCCATCCGCCTGAGGTGGTTACAGTCCGTCCGCCTAGACGGGTGGACAAAGAAAGGATGAGACAAAAGATGGCCAAGGAATATAAGCTAAGCGCTGAGCGCCTGGAGGAATTGAAGCAGGAGCTGACCTACCTTAAAACGGTGAGGGAAAAAGAGGTGGCTGACCTCATCAAGGAGGCCCGCTCCTTCGGCGACCTGTCTGAGAACAGCGAGTACGACGAGGCGAAAAACGAGCAGGGCAAGCTGTACTCCCGTATTGCCGAGGTGGAGAACATCCTGGCCAACTATGTGGTCATCGAAGAGAACACCGACGACACTGATATTGTGGGCATGGGATGCAAGATCACAGTGAAGGATGTGATCACTGGAGACGAGGAGACCTATCAGGTGGTGGGTTCCCAGGAGGCAGATCCCATGAACGGCCGCATCTCCGAGGAATCCCCTTTCGGAAAGGCTCTGCTGGGCAAGGCCATCGGTGAGATCGCTGTGGTGGAGGCCCCGGCGGGCAACATTGAATATGAGGTGGTCGCCATTGAGCGGTGATGGCGGCCCTTCCAGATACAAAGGAGAGAGATCAATGTCTGATCAGACCAACAACCAGCAGGGCGTCCAGGAGGAACCCTCCCTGTCCGAGCTGCTCCGGGTCCGGCGGGATAAGCTGGCCGACCTGCGGGAGCGTGGAGCCGACCCGTTTGTCATCACCAGGTTCGACGTCACCCACCACAGCGCCGAGGTGAAGGACCGCTTCGAGGAGATGGAGGGGCAGACTGTCCGTCTGGCGGGCCGCCTCATGAGCAAGCGCGGTATGGGCAAGGCGGTGTTTTCCGACCTCCAGGACAATGATGGACGCATCCAGCTCTACGTCCGTATCGACGACGTGGGGGAGGAGGCCCTGGCCACTTTCAAGAAGTACGACATCGGCGACATTGTGGGCGTGGAGGGCGAGGTGTTCCGCACCAAGCGGGGTGAGATCTCCATCAAGGCCAAGACCGTCACGCTGCTGTCCAAGTCCCTGCTGCCCCTGCCGGAGAAGTTCCACGGCCTCACTGATGTGGAGACCCGCTGCCGCCAACGGTATGTGGACCTGATTATGAACCCCGATGTGAAGCGGAATTTCGTCGTCCGCTCCCAGTTCATCAAGCACGTCCGGGACTTTATGGATGCCCGCGGGTTCATGGAGGTGGAGACGCCAGTACTCAACACCATCTCCGGCGGCGCTACCGCCCGGCCCTTCATCACCCACCACAATACGCTGGACATCGATATGTATATGCGCATCGCCACCGAACTGCCCTTGAAGCGGCTGATCGTGGGCGGTTTAGAGCGCGTGTATGAGATGGGCCGCATTTTCCGCAACGAGGGCATGGACAACCGGCACAATCCGGAGTTCACCACCATCGAGCTGTATCAGGCTTACGCCGATTTCAACGATATGATGGACCTGTTCGAGGACCTGCTGTCCTCCGCCGCCCAGAAGATTTTGGGCGCCTATCAGGTGGAATGGCAAGGGGAGCGGATCGACCTGACCCCCGGCTGGCCCCGTCTGCCCATGCACGAGGCGGTGAAGCAATACACCGGTTTGGACTTTATGGTCATCAACTCTGACGAGGAGGCGGTGGCCGCGGCCAAGTCCATTGGCGTGGAGTTGCCCGAGACCGCCGACAGGACTTGGGGCAATGCCCTGTATGAGGTATTCGATCAACGGGTGGAGGAGAAGCTGATCCAACCTACCTTTATCACCATGCACCCAGTGGATGTGTCTCCGCTGGCTAAGCGCTCTCCCAAGGACCCCCGGCTCACGGAGCGGTTTGAGCTGTTTATCTGCCACAGCGAGATGGGCAACGCCTTCTCCGAGCTCAACGACCCCATCGACCAGCGTCAGCGCTTCCAGAAGCAAGTGGAGCTGCGGGCTAAGGGCGACGACGAGGCGGGCATGATGGATGAGGACTTTCTCACTGCGCTGGAGTACGGTATGCCTCCCACAGGCGGCCTAGGCATCGGCATTGACCGCTGTGTCATGCTGTTGACGAACAATGATTCGATCCGGGAAGTTTTGCTCTTCCCCACGATGAAGCCGGTGGATTAAAAATCAGCATCAGAAATTTGCAAAACGAACCGTATAGCTGAAATATCCGGTGTAAATGCAGTGATTTGTTATGAAGCTGGAAATGCACATTTGGATTTTACGACAGTTTTACGACAAACGAAAAGGATTTGGTATGGCAAAAGAAGTACCAGCCTCATGGCTGGTACTTCTTACTATTTTTAGATGGGAGCAATCTACATGAGAGAAGGAATTCTAATTCCCGATATGCAGAGCGGACGTGCTGATATCCACTTCAGCAGCGACGACTGCTACGGTGGGCTACACTGTGGCACCACAATGGACATCTGGCTGAACGAGCAATGGGTACCCACCCGCATTGAGATGGACAGCCGCGGCTGGTTTCTGGTCGGTGTTCAGATCGAGACACTGTGGGGACAGAGGGTGCGCATCCGCTGGTGATCAGACGGCAGCACCCTTCAAGGCTGGCGGCAAAGCTGTCAACTTTGCCGAGGCCATTCCAGTATCATGGAGCCAAGGCACCACTTCATCATCCGTCAGCATGGTTTAGCAGTTGCCAGTGTAGACATGAGACAGATATTCCTGTGCTGCCTCAGCAAGCCGGTAGACCTGCTCCACAGGGGTGGGCGGGCGGTCCGTCATCTGATATCGGGGAAAGAACCGGTGTCAGCGCCAGTGATAAAATGTAAAAAAACGCCGAGGAAAAAATGTAGTTTT
>CAJUQN010000105.1 GCA_910588625.1 uncultured Oscillospiraceae bacterium | reverse complement strand
GGGGAACTGGTTGTTCTGGTCCAGCATGAAGGCGATGGGCTTCACCTCGGCCTCGGCAAATTCCCGTACCTTGGCCCGCAGCCCCTCATGCTCCTGTGTGGTTTGATACAGCATACAGATATTTCCTCCTTTATTGACAAATTTCCTCTGCTTCCTGGAAAATTGCGCTCAATGGCGTTTTGCGAAACTCTCCGTCCAGCACCTCCTGAATCCGGGACAGTTCCCGGCACAGGCCGCAGTCCCCCTTGGGACGGTTCTCGCACCGGTAGCCCGGCTTCTGGCAGCGGTTCAGCCGCAACGGATCCCCCAGCATACAGAACAGGTCTCCCAGATACAGTTCCCCGCAGTCCTTGCGCAGGAGGTATCCACCATTGGAGCCCCGGCGGCTGAGCACCAGCCCGGCGGCGTGAAGCTGCTTCAAAACCTTTAACGTAACAGCCTTTGGTATATGTTCCCGCTGGGCGATGGCGGCGGCAGACATATGTCCGTTTTGATACATCGCCCGGAGAATGCGCAGAGCGTAGTCCATCTCACGGGTTATCAGCAAAAGATCACACCCTCTAAATAGTACTATTTTAGTCCATTATACTATATCTGGTCAATTTGTCAATCTATTTGGACGGCAAAATTCGGTTTTCGGCATTCTGACGAAAAAACGGCTGTTTCGCAGGTATGCCGGCGACGCGGATATCCTTTGCATTTGACAAGAGTTTATCTACGGCTGCCCTGACCTATTTACGGTTCGTAGAAATATACCGCAGATTGTCTTTTCAAAAAACAGCTGTTACAATAGTTTCAGAGCAAAACGGAGCCGCCTTCCGATAAAAAAATTCGAAAAACGACTCCGCTCCAGTTTGGCGCAATATGGCAAAAACGCTTTTCCAGGATTCCACCCAAATGAGGCCCCCGCAAAGCCGCCCCTCAGGCTTTGTGGGGAAAGGAGGGGCAAAGTCCGCCCCGACATGGTTGCGGGGCCGGATTTGAACCGACGACCTTCGAGTTATGAGCTGCGGCTGGCGGTGCTGGCGGCGGCTTTTCGTCGCTTTCGGGATGTGTTTGCTCCAAAGTGGGATGCTTTCCAGCCCTGTTCCGTCCACTGCCTCCACCGGCTCTTTTCCTATTCTGGGTCAGAATCTGGGTCGACGCCTTGCCAGCGCCAGAATCGGTCGGCGGCGAGTACCATCCCCTTGAAATCCTCCTCTGCACGTAGTAAAATTTTTTAGCCATCCATTACACGCAGCTGAAAAGCAGGAAGGAGCAAGAGCATGACCTATGACTGTTTCATCATAGATGACGAAAAGCTGTTGGCGGACAGCACGGCGGAATATTTTAACCTTTTTGGCGTCAAGGCCGCAGTCGCGTACAGCGTCTCTGAATGCCGGAGCTTTTTTAGAGAAAACTCGGCGCGGCTGCTGCTCCTGGATATCAACCTGGGCGACGGCAGTGGCTTTGCGCTGTGCAAGGAACTGCGGGAAACCATGGATATCCCCATCCTGTTCATCTCCGCCCGAACCAGCGACGACGACCAGATCATGGCCCTGAGCATCGGCGGGGACGACTACATTCCAAAGCCCTATTCCCTCAGTGTCCTGCTGGCCAAGGTCAAGGCGGTGCTCAAACGCTGCGGCAAAAAGGAGGGCGCAAATTACACTGATGGGCGGTTGTCCGTGGATTTTGATGCCCGGCAGGTCCTTGTCAGCGGGATGCCTGTCAAGCTGACAGCGCTGGAATTTAAACTTCTGGCCTATCTGATTCAGAACGATGGCCGGGTGATTTGCAAACAGGAGCTGTTTGAACAGGTCTGGGAGGATAAATTCACAGGGGACGGCACGCTGAACGTACACATCCGCAAGCTCCGGGAGGCCATCGAACGGGAACCGGGCTGCCCGGAATATATCCTCACGGTATGGGGCGAGGGCTACCGCTTCCAAGGGGAGCGTCCATGAAGGGCCGCGCTTTTTTCGCGGGACTGTTCCTGGCCTTTGGCCTGGAGCTGGCCGCGCTGATCTCCTTTGGGAACCTTGGCGCCGGACAGCCCCAGGATACGGTGGCGGTCAATGAGATTGTGCAGACGGTACAGCGCGGCTGGGGCTCCTTGGAAAACCACGTCAATGACTCCGGATATGACTATGTGGTGCTGGACGCCGGTGGGGCGGTTGTATATCGGACGAAGCCGGGGCTGAGCGAGAGCATCAACGCCGCGGTCGCCCACCGGGACACCATGCTGGATGTGGAGGCCGGCGGAGCGCCTGTGGGAAAGCTCATCGTCTACAACAACGGGGCGCAGATACTCCAGGCGGAAAAGCAGGCTGTTTTGTCTGCGGTAACAGCGGCCATGCTGATTCAGACGGCTGTCTGCGCGGGGTATTTCGGCTATCTGTACCGCACCATGGTGCGCCCCTTCCGCAGGCTGGAGCGGTTTGCCCAGCGGGTGGCGGGGGGCCAGCTGGATATCCCGCTGGAAATGGACCGGCACAACCGGTTCGGGGCCTTTACCGAGAGCTTCGACCTGATGCGCACCGAACTGAAAAAGGCGCGGCTGGCGGAGGCAAAGGCCAACGCCGCCAAAAAAGAGCTGGTGGCCAAACTGTCCCACGACATCAAAACGCCGGTGGCCAGCATCAAGGCCGCCTCCGAGGTGGGCGCGGCCCTGGCCCCGGACAGCAGGAACCGGGAGAATTACCGGCAGATCATCCAGAAGGCGGATCAGATCAACATCCTGGTGACCAATCTGTTTTCCGCCACGCTGGAGGAGCTTCAGGAACTGACCGTCACGCCGTCGGATATGAACAGCAGGGAGCTGCGCATCCTGCTGGAAAACGCCGACTACCTGCACCGGGCGGCGCTGCCCGATCTCCCCGACTGTCTCCTGTTTGCGGACAGGCTGCGCTTACAGGAGGTTTTTGACAATATTTTCGCCAACTCATACAAATATGCCGACACAAAAATCGATGTGACAGTGGAAATGCAGGAGGGGCATTTGGCCGTCTGCTTAGAGGACTCCGGCGGCGGCGTGGACGAGCAGGAGCTGCCCCATCTAAAAGAGAAATTCCAGCGGGGCGGCAGCGCCGAAGGCATCGAGGGCGCGGGGCTGGGCCTGTACATCGCCGACCACTGTATGCGGGAGATGGGCGGGCGGCTGGTGCTGGAAAACGGAACCTCCGGGCTGCGGGCGGGGGTTTGGATTGCCCTCAGCCGCGGGATTTAAGGGATATTTAAGGATTGCATAAAGACAGTTAAGGTTTGAACCCTCAAAATAGAAGGCGCAAAGGAGGGTTATCCCAACATGAAAGAAATCCTGTTAAAAACCGAAAAGCTGAGCAAAGCCTTTTCCAACGGCGGCTCCATGCAGCACGTGCTGAAAAACATCGACCTGGAGCTGTACAAGGGCGACTTCACCGTCATCATGGGGGCCAGCGGCGCGGGCAAGTCCACCCTGCTGTACGCCCTGTCCGGCATGGACACCCCCACCCTGGGCACCATCACCTTCGGGGCGCGGGTCATTTCCGGCCTGTCCCAGGACGCCCTGGCGGTGTTCCGCCGGGAGCACTGCGGCTTCGTCTTCCAGCAGATCTATCTCATCGACGGCATGAGCGTGATGGACAACGTGCTGGCCGCGGGCCTGCTGGCAGGCGGGGACAAAAAGGCCCTGGTCCGGCGGGCCGGGGAGCTGTTCGCGGCGGTGGGTATTCCCGAGGAAACCCAGCGGAAATTCCCCACCCAGATTTCCGGCGGCGAGGCCCAGCGGGCGGGCATCGTCCGGGCGCTCATCAACGCGCCTGAGATTTTGTTTGCCGACGAGCCCACGGGGGCACTGAACTCCCAGACGGGGCTGGATGTGCTGGACACCCTGACCCGGTTTAACGAGCGGGGCCAGAGTGTGGTCATGGTCACCCACGATACCCGCTCCGCCCGGCGGGGGAACCGCATCCTGTATCTCAAGGACGGCGTGATCCTGGGCGAGTGCGATTTGGGCAGGTACGTCCACGGCGACAGCCAGCGGCACAAGAAGCTGTCCGGCTTTCTCCAGGATATGGGGTGGTAAGCATGGGAAAACATCTTCTGATTGCCCGCTCCAACCTGCGCCGGGCCAGGGGCCAGGCGGTGACCATCGTGGTGCTGATGCTCATTGCCGCCATGATGCTCAACCTCTGGCTGATGCTGGCCATGGACTACAAGGCCAACTTCGACCGCTGTCATGACAGGCTCAACGACGGCCACGTTACCCTGGCGGCGAACAACGGCACCCCGGAATTCCGCGCATTCCTCACCGAAACCATTGAGGAGGACAGCCGCGCCGCCCAACTCCGGCTGGATCGCTGCCTGTATGCACTGTCCATCTTTGACTACAACGGCGGCACGATAAACGCCTATTCGGTTTTTCTGGACAAGGATACCGCCCTGGCCCGCGCCATCGGGCGGGCTGAGATCGTGGAGGAGGGCGGCGGCTCCAGCGGCATTTATCTGCCCATGCTTTATCAGTCGGAGGAGGCCGCCGTGGGCAGGCCCTTCAAGGTGACAGTGGGAGGCAATGAGATCACCTACACCATCTGCGGCTTTTTCAACAGCGCGATGCTGGGCTCCAGCAACTGCGCCATCATGGAGTTTATCCTGACCCAGGACAAATATGAGGAGCTGGAAGCCTTGGGGTGCGCGCCCCGGGCCACCCTTTGCTCGGTGCGGCTGAATGACAGGGCGGAGTGCCAGACGTTTGAGGCGGATCTGAAAACGGCAGTGTCAGGCCAATTCCCCAGCGTGCAGGCCGTCAGCAATTCCTATGCCCTGGTGAGCCAGTCCCGCTACATTGCCCAGATGATCTGCTCCTCGATCGTGAGCGCCATGGCGTTTTTCGTCCTGCTGATCGCCCTGATCGTCATTGTCTCCAACATCATCAACTACATCCAGGCCAATATGAAGGATCTGGGGGCGCTGAAGGCCGTCGGCTACACCTCCGGACAGCTGTCCGGCGTCCTGCTGCTCCAATTCCTGGGACTGACCCTGGCGGCGGCAGTGTGCGGCGCGGCCCTCTCCTATGCCCTGTTCCCCGGCGTCAACGTCATGATGGCCATGCAGACGGGCATCCCATACACGGTACAGTTCCTGCCCCTGCCCTTTGGGCTCACCATAGCCATTCTGTGTGGTGCGGTGGCGCTGGCGGTGGGGCTGGCCTCCCGCAGGATCAAGCGGATCGAGCCCATCACCGCCCTGCGCTCCGGCCTGTCCACCCACAACTTCAAGCGCAACCACATCCCGCTGGACAAAGCAAACGCGCCGCTGAACTGCGCCCTGGCCCTGAAAACCACCCTGTCCGGGGCAAAGCAAAACGTCACCGTATGCGCCACCATGCTGGTGCTGTCGCTGGTGGTGGTGTTTTCCGGGCTGATGCTGGAGAACATGATCTGGAACGCGGAGCCGTTCATTCAGCTGATCGTGGGGGAGACGGCGGATTCCTGCATCGGCGTCCTGGCGGACAGCGAGGAGGAATTTCTGGCGGAAGCCCGGGCGGACAGCCGGGTGGAGAAGGTCTATCTGTACAACTCCGTCAACGTCTGGCACGTGGGCGGGGTGGAGCTGATGGCCACCATGTGCGACGATTTTGCCCAGGCCAACAACCAGAGCGTGATATCCGACGGCAGGTTTCCCAAATTCGACAACGAGATTGCCATTGCCGCCAAGTATGCCCGGGAGCAGGGGTTCCGCATCGGGGACGAAATTGAAATCACCAGCGACGGCAGATCGGAATACTACCTGATCACGGGCTTTACCCAGATCTCCAACAACCTGGGCAAGGACTGCCTGCTCACCCGGGCGGGCTATGAGCGGCTGGGTGCGTTGGACGGCGCCAATTATTACATCAACCTCACCGATGGGGCGGACATCGACGGCTTCAACGAGGATATGGCGGAGCGGTGCGCCGGTGTAGTCGCGTCGATCAATATCCGGGCCACCGTGGACGCGACGTTGGTCGTTTATGTCACGCTGATGACCATCATCGTCATTGCGGTTTTCGTGCTGTCCGCCGTGATCATCGTCTTTGTGCTGTACCTGCTGGTGCGCACCATGCTGAACCAGAAAAAACGGGACTACGGCATCATGAAAGCCCTGGGCTTCACCACCGGCCAGCTGATTTTGCAGATGGCGCTGTCCTTCATGCCCACCGTCCTGCTGTCCACCGCCTTCGGGCTGACGGTGTGCGGCTTCATCATCAACCCGCTGACCGCCCTGTTTTTGAGCGGGATCGGGATTGTGAAATGCAGGTTCCCGGTGCCGGTGGACTTTATCACTGCCGCAGGGGCGGTGCTGGTGGCGTTTGCCTTTGGAACGCTCTGTCTGCTGTCTTTGAAAATCAGGAAAATTGTGCCAAGAACATTGCTCTCGGGGGAATAAGACAGCTCAAAAGTGATCCCTGTCAAATTGCCCCGCTCCCCCAATTCTGGAGGGAATCCCGTCCAGAATTGGGGGAGGAAATAAATCAACAAGACGCATAACAACAAAAGTCAGGCCCTGCCGAAGGAAGTGAGAAGGCCTTAAAAAGTCTGATTCTGGGGAAAGGTCTTGGGAAAAATTTGCTACTCAATTCGTATCACCGTTTCTTAAACGCTTTTGTTACTACAATTTAGCACAGGTTATTTTAATTCTTTCAGTTATCCATAAATGATAGGCTATCCGATTTTTTGTTGCCAAACTGTTGCCGGAGAAGCACTATAAATAGCGGAGAAAAGTTGTGATTATCCTGATTTTTGTTGATATTATAACACAAAATTCGGAGAAATGCAAGCGCATTTCTCCGAATTTTGAACCGACCAAGCGCACCTCATTCCGAGGTGCGTTTGGTCGAATTATGTTTCATCGTGAAGCGCAATTCGTTACTGCAACGAAAGTAAGGAACCTATTTGACTGTCCTTATCCGCCTACAGCACCTATAATATCATTCAGCACAGACCCCAGACTATTCCAGAAGCTAATTGTCCGTCCTTCGCTGACGATGATTTTCGCTCCCTCCAAATTGTCGCAGGTTATTTTATAACGGTTGGATGACGAAAGACCTGTAAATGTGCAACTTGCTGCCTTTTCATTTATGTCGTGAATCTGGATAAAGCTACTGTGGTCATTTGCGTTCCACAACATAATTGTTCCCTGAAAACTGCCATTACTCTGTACCGTTACCTCAATTTGGCTATAGTTTGTATAAAAGTTATATTGCTCGATTTCCTCCGCTGTTGTTTCAAAATCGTTTGCGACAAGGTTATGGGTTCCCGGCTCCACTTCAAAATTAACGAGGGAGGACTGTATATACATATCCCTGATTGTTAAATAACCCAATGCAAGGACAGCAGACGAGAGGATGGAAATAAAGGCAACGAACACACCCACCCGGACACGATGAAGTCTAACCTTTTTTGCGTAGTTTGCCAGTTTTGGGGCAGATTGCTCTGGATGAATCTCGTCTGTAATGGCGCTTTGCATTCTATTCAGTTTCATCCGGCAAGAGGGACAATCCTTCAGATGTTCTTCTAATGCGGCTCGGCTGTCCTCCGAGCAACTATTGTCCAGATACAGCGGAAGTAAATCTTCCGCAATTTTGCAACTAATGTTCATTTTCCGCCTCCATAAGTTCAATTAGTTTATCCTTTGCCCGATAAAACGTAACCTTTGCCCATGACTCCGATTTATCAAACAGACCAGCAATTTCTTGAAATTTCAATTCACCCAGCACCCGCAACATGAACACTTCCTTATATGGTTCACTGAGGCGATGTAAGTGCCTGTGAATTTGCAATGCTTGCTCCTTGTTAGACAGCTTTTCAAAAATATCTCCGCTATCTGTTTCAGATGTTCTAAACTGCCCCCATGGGACAATCCGCTTTGTCCGCTTTGTTTCCTTGAATAGAGCATTTTTCGCAATTTGACACAACCAGGTTTCCGGCTTGCATTCACCTCTAAATTTGTCAATGTGCAAGTATGCCTGATAAAAGGTTTCGGAAGTCAATTCTTCTGCTAAGTCCTCATTTCCACACATTGAAAGCAAAAAGCGATAAACAATGGATGTGCAATCCTCTCTCATTTTTTCAAACTCATTCGTTGCAATCACCTGCCCTCCGCATATTAGAGCAGCGAGCCTGATAAAAGGCACAAATATTTTTATATTTTCTACAGTGGTATTCATTGTAACAGGAAAAGGAAGCCTGGGCAAGAATGGTTAGGCAAAACAAGACAAACAATTGGTATTCACCTTGTTCCTCGGCTAAACCTCCTTTTTGCCCTCCTTTGCTCTTCCTCCGCCAATTCCCGGCGCTTGACTTCCTCCACGGCCCGTTCCACTTCCCCGGCGCCAAAGGCCCGTTTTACCCGCTCAAAATCGGCGGCAATGCCCCGTAAGCCTTTGTTTTCCAGCTTCACCTCCTGCAAGCGGTCAGACAACCGCTCATTGCCCTCCCTGGCCCGTCCATAGTCCCCCTGCAACCGCCCAAACTGCTGTCAACGCCGATATGAAATTGTAAGAAAACGCCGAAGAAATTTTGTCGTTTTTCGGCGGGG
>CAJUQN010000104.1 GCA_910588625.1 uncultured Oscillospiraceae bacterium | reverse complement strand
GGTGTCCACGCACAGGGAGAACAGCCGGTCGGTGGAGTCCACGTTGCCGGACAGGAAAGGAGCTACGCCCCAGGAAATGTTGAGCTGACGCCGCACCCGCTCCTCGGTGGTCAGCGCCGCCACGGCGCACCCGGGACGGAATCGGGAGATCATCCGGGCGGTGTAGCCGGACTGGGTGGCCGTCAGGATAGCGGTGGCGCCCAGGTCCATAGCCGTCAGACAGCTGGTGTGGCTGATGGCGTCGGAGATGCTGCTGGTGTGGTCGAACACGGTGTTGCGGAACCGCTTCCAGTAGTCGATTCCTCCCTCAGCGGCCTCCACGATGCTGACCATGGTCTGGAGGGCCTCCACCGGGTGTTTGCCGGAGGCGGTCTCACCGGACAGCATGACGCAGCTGGTGCCGTCAAACACGGCGTTGGCCACGTCGGACACTTCGGCTCGGGTGGGCCGGGGGTTGCGGATCATGGAGTCCAGCATCTGGGTGGCGGTGATGACAACCTTGCCCTTGTGGATGGCGGACTTGATCATCTTTTTCTGGAGGACGGGCACCTCATAGGCGGGAATTTCCACACCCAAGTCGCCCCGGGCCACCATGATGCCGTCAGAGAGGGCGGCGATGGCCTCCAGGTTGTCCACGCCCTCCCGGTTCTCGATCTTGGAGATAATGCCGATGTCCTGCCCGCCGCAGGCGTTGAGGACGGAGCGGATTTCCTCTACGTCGGAGGCGCGGCGGACGAAGGAGGCGGCTACGAAGTCGAAGTCGTTTTCAGCGGCGAAGCGCAGGTCGTCCTTATCCTTGTCGGTGAGGGCGGGCAGGGCAATGGACACGCCGGGGATGTTGATGCTCTTATGGTTGGACAGGGGACCGCCCGCGATAACCTTGCAGAGGATGTCCCGGTCGCGGATCTCCTCCACCTCCAGGTCCACCAACCCGTCGTCGATAAGCACATGACAGCCGGACTTCAGCTCCTGGTGCAGGTTGGCGTAGGTGACGGATACCTGATGGGCGTCGCCCTCCACCTCCCGGGTGGTGAGGGTGAATGTATCGCCATCGGCCAGCTCGATGCGGTCACAGGCGAAAGAGCGGATGCGGATCTCCGGTCCCTTGGTGTCCAGGATGGTGGCTACGGGGCGGCCCAGGCCGTCCCTGACCCGCTTGAACCGGGTGAGCAGGGCGCCGTGAGTCTCATGGGTGCCATGGGAGAAGTTGAAGCGGGCGGCGTCCATGCCGGATAATATAAGCTGCTCGAGGACCTCCTCGCTGTCAGAGGCGGGGCCTAGGGTGCAGACGATTTTTGTTTTCCTCATGATTGTTTTCCTCATGATTGTTTTCCTCCATTTTGAAAACACGATATGTTGATACCTCATAACTTTACACCCACATCATATACAAACCGGCGAAAATGTCAAGGCTCGGAGGAGAACTTTTTATGATGTGCCGATTTTTCTGACAGGGGAAGGTGGAAAGTTGGGTAAAAAAGAGGCGAAACGCAATGCGTTCCGCCTCAAAGTCAATCGCCGTTCTCTTCTGTGGAGGCTGGCTCCAGTTTGGACACCAGGGCCTGTTCCACCCGCCGGTCGGTGAAATTGAGCACCTTGATGTGCAGCCCGCAGGCGTCCACCTCCAGCTGGGAACCGTCCTCCGGGATGACGGACAGCTGGGCGAACACCAGCCCGCCCAGGGTGTCGGATTCCTCCTCCTCGGGGAACTCCATGCCCAGAGCCTCGGCCACCAGCTCCAGGTCGCAGGAGCCGGACGCCTTCCAAACCCCCGGCTCCACCTGCTCGATGTCTTTTTCCTCCAGAGGGTCGAACTCGTCGTAGATGTTGCCCACGATCTCCTCCAGCAGGTCCTCCATGGTGACCAGACCGGAGGTGCCGCCGTACTCGTCCACCACGATGGCCATATGTACCTTTTTGCTCTGCATATCTCGGAACAGCACATCGGTGCGGACGGACTCCGGCACAAAGTAGGCGGGGCGGAACAGCTCAGACAGGGGCTTTGGTTTCTCCTCCTGGGTGTTGAGCAGGAAATCCCGGGTGTTGAGGATGCCCACGATGTGGTCCGCGTCCTCCTCGTAGACGGGGAATCGGGAACGCCCGGAGGCTAAAATGGTGTTGATGATATCGTCGCTGGTGTCCTGTGCCCACACCATTACCATGTCGGTGCGGTGGACCATCACGTCCTCGGCGGTGGTGTTGTTGAACTCGAAAATGTTCTCGATAAGTTCCTTCTCGGAGGCCTCAATGGCCCCCCGCTCCTCGCCCAAATCCACCATCATGAGAATCTCGTCCTCACTGACGTCTTCCTGGTCGGCCTTGGGGTCGATGCCGAACAGGCGCAGCACGCCGTTGGTGGATTTGGAAAGCAGCCAGATGATGGGCCGGAACACCGCCGCCACGGCGCACACCGGGCCCAGAGTGAACCGGGCCACCGCCTCCGTTTTCTTCATAGCAATGCGCTTGGGCACCAGCTCCCCCAGCACCAGGCTGAAATAGGACAGCACAATGGTGATGAACACCACCATAATGTTGTTGAGGGCGTGGGCATCCAAGGCGGTGACACCCTTCTGCTCCACCATCCATTTCACCAGCGGGTCGGAAAAGCTGTCGGCCGCGAAGGCGGAGGACAGGAACCCGGCCAGGGTGATGGCGATCTGGATGGCGGACAGGAAGTAGTCGGGGGTTTGGGTGAGTTTGAGGAGCTTTTCCGCCTTTTTGTCTCCCTCCTCCATCTGCTTTTTCAGCTTGGTCTCGGACAGGGAGATGACGGCGATCTCTGCCCCAGCGAAAAAGGCGTTGATAAGGATTAGGATGAACAGTAAGAGAAGTTTCGGTAATAACGGGTCGTCGGACAAGTGGATGACCTCCTAATTGGACAGTGGTCTGTTGGATTTGCCGCTCTATTATATGCGGCGCAGACCTTAACAGACCATAGTATATCAGCTTTTTTGAAAAATGCAACATGACAGCATGAAAAAGGGCCGCCCAATGGGCGGCCCTTCCGGGGAATTCAGTCCAGCAGCGCTAGAATAGCGTCCTTGGGCCGGGCGCCTACGGCTTTGTTGGACAGCTCGCCTCCCTTGAACACCAGCAAGGTGGGGATGCTCATAATGCCGAACTTGGCGGCCAGCTCAGGCTGCTCGTCGGTGTTGACCTTGCCCACCAGGATGTCGGAGCGCTCCTCGGCGATCTCGTCCACCACGGGGGACACCATGCGGCAAGGGCCGCACCAGGGGGCCCAGAAGTCCACCAGCACGGGTTTGCCGGAGCTCAGCACCAGCTCGTCAAAGTTCTCGTTGGTAATGGTCTTTACGGACATAACGATTCTCCTTTATTTTTAATTAAATTTGTAAATTTTCTGAGCCACCCGGTAGAGCTTCACCGACAGCTTCCGCCCCTGATAGCCGGGGATGTTGGTGCCCACGTTGGTCAGCCGGTAGCGGCAGCGGCGGTAGAGGGCTGCGTCCTTCTGGCGCAGGTACTCCCACAGTTCGGTGCGCAGGCCCAAAGCCTCCGGCGTGTCGGCGATGACGGCGAAAATGGAGGAAATGGACATCATCATGGACAGGTAGTTGAACATATACCGCCCCAGCTTGGGCTGTACGGCCTTGAGGGCGATGATGGCGTGGGAGTCGATCATGTGGCGGGTCACCCGCACCTGCTGGTCGATGCGCCCGGCCATCACCGACTCGTTGACGCTCTGGTCCGCCCGGCCGATGAAATAGCGGTACAGGTTCAGATTCATATAATACATGGTCTTGACATAGGGCAGGGGCTGGTAAACGAAGATGTTGTCCACGTAGAAGGTGTGCTTGGGTAGCTCCAGGCGGCAGTCCCGCAACAGCTGGGTGCGGTAGATCACCGAGTGCATCAGCAGGTACTGGGAGGTGCGGAAGCGGTGGATGGAGTCCCAGGTGATGATCTGGTCGGTGGGGAACACATTTTTGTAGCCCATGACCTTCTGAGTGTTGTCCTCCGCATGCTCATAGACATAATTTGCGATGAGCATGTCCACCGGGGCGGGCATGGCTGAAAACTCCCGCAGCTTGGCCATGACCTTTTGCAGGGCGTCGGTGTCCAGCCAGTCATCGGAGTCCACTACCTTGTAATACAGCCCCCGGGCGTTGCGGATGCCCTGGTTGACGCCCTCGCCGTGGCCGCCGTTCTCCTGGTGGATGGCGCGGATGATGTCAGGGTACTTTTCCACCCACTGGTCGCACTTGGCGGGGGTGTCGTCTTTGGTGGAACCGTCGTCCACCAGAATGATCTCCGCGTCCTCCCCCGCACACAGCAGAGTTTCAATGCAGTGGTCCATGTATGCCGCGGAATTGTAACAGGGGACCGCGAAGGTGATCAATTTGTCCATTGGTACTCTCTCCTAAATCTAATCTAAGTATGGGGCCATCAAATCATCGTATCGGTGAGGGCCAGCGCCCGGGCCGCGATGGCATCCATGTTGTAGTATTTGTACTCTGCCAGACGGCCCAGCAGGTACAGGTTGGGGTACTGGGCGGACAGGTCCGCATATTTGGCGTACAGGGCGTTGCTTTCGGGGCTGATGATGGCGTAGTAAGGCGTTTCACCCTCTGCCCCGGTGTAGGCCCGGGAGTACTCCTTCATAATGGCGGTCTCCCAATGCGTCTCCTGTCCGGTGAGGTACTTAAATTCGGTGATCCGGGTGAAATCTTCGTCCACGGTGTAGTTCACAGTGCCGTGGCTCTGATAGAAATACTCGGTTTCGTTATCGCGGTCCATCCGTCTGTGGATTTCAAACTTGAAGTCCAGCGTGCGGTAGGGCAGGGGCCCGAACCGGAAGCCGAACAGCTCGTCAACCTGGCCGGTGTAGATAACAGTTCCGCCAAAAACCTCGCCGTCCAGCGTGATGACGCCGTCCGCCAGCTCCAGCCGCTTCAGCGCGTCCACGCCCAGCTCCACGGTGATGTTGGGGTGGTCCAGCATCTTCTGGAACATGGGGGTGTAACCCTCCAGCGGCATCCCCTGGTAGGCGTCCTGGAAATACCGGGGGTCCCGGGACAGGAACACCGGCACCCGGGCGGTGGTGTTGGGGTCGATCTCCTCAGGGGTCTGCCCCCACTGCTTCATGGTATAGTGGACGAACACGTGCTCATACACATAGTCCGCGATGGCGGAAATTTCCGGGTCGGGGTTCTGGCGCAGCTCCAGGATAGTGACCTTTTTTTCCGCGCCGTAGGCGGCGATGAGCTTATCGCCCAGCTGCTTGCCCTCCTCGGGACCGAAGGCGATCTCCATAGAGTCCAAGTTAAAGGGGACGGGAAAATTCATCCGCCCGCCCTTGCCGTCGGGGAGATCGGCCACTACAGTGTGTTCGTAGGGCCGCCACTGGGTGAACCGGGAGAGGTAGTCGTACACCCGCTTGTCGTTGGTGTGGAAGATATGGGGTCCGTAAACGTGGATGACGATGTCCTCTTCATCCGGTGTGTCGTAGGCGTTGCCCGCCACGTGGTTCCGGCGCTCCAGCACCAGCACCTTTTTGCCGCCGTCCTCCGCCAGCCGCCGGGCGGCCACCGCCCCGGCATAGCCCGCGCCCACGATCAGGGCGTCATAGTTCGTCAAAGCACTCACATCGTTTCTAATCAAAGTTGACGCGGGACAGGCTCAACCCGCTCTGTTAAAGGATACCACAATTTCCCTCAAAGGGGAAGAAAAAATTGATTAAAATTTATTGAATTTTCCAATTTTGAGAGAGCTTTCAAAGAGCTGCAACAGGTAGTATGCCGCAGAAGTTGGAAAATACAAGTTTTCACCAACTGAGATAAAAAGATTGTCAGCAGACAAAAATCATGATAGAATATGAAAAACGTCGTATTGAGAAAGAGGGAAACATGGATGGCCGTCATTCAGCAATTCCGCACTGCCGTAAGGGGCTTCAACCGTCAGGACGTGCAGGACTATATCGAGCAGGTAACTGCCATCCACAAACAGGAGCTGGCGGAATACCAGAAGAAGCTGGACCGCGCCGAGGACCGCATCGCCGAGCTGGAGGAGGCGGTGAACGGCATCAACGCGGTGGCTGATGAGACCTCCAAGACCCGGGCTGCGCTGGACTCCTCCACCCAGATGGTGAACCATCTGCGGGGGGAGATATCCCAGGCCGACGCCAAGCTGAACGTAGCGAAGAAGGAGATCGAACGCCTCCAGGCTCAGATTGCCGCCCTGGAGCCTATGGCCACCAGCTATCAGGAGATCAAGGACCACGCCGCCAGCGTGGAACTGGAGGCCCATCAAAAGGCCCAGCTGGCGGTCAGTGACGCCAAGGCTGAGGCGGAGCATATCCGCGCGGAGACGCGCAAGTGGATGCGCCGGGTGATGGAGGAGTACGGTGAGCTTCGGGGCGGACTGGTGGAGATGGCGCGGCAGCTCCAGGCCCTGGCGAATATGACCCAAAAGGTGGAGGCGCTGGACGAGGCCGCCAAACAGCTCCGGGAACAGGGGGGCGTGAAATGAGTGAGCTGAGTTTGAACACTGCCGAGCTGGCGGAGCACGTGCCTGAGCTGTGGGCGGGGAACCGGGTGCTGTTGTCCGGCGCCATCTACACTGCCCGAGATGCGGCCCATAAGCGGCTGTTTGAGCTGTTGGATGTGGGAAAGCCTCTGCCCTTTGAGTTGAAAGGAGCTGTGATCTACTACGCCGGACCCACCCCTGGACAGCAGGGGATGGCGGTGGGGGCTTGCGGACCCACCACGGCGGGCCGGATGGACGGCTTCGCACCCCGCCTGCTGGACCTGGGTCTGAGCGCCATGATCGGCAAGGGAGAGCGAAATCAGGATGTGGTGGACGCTATCGTCCGCAACGGGGCCTGCTACTTTGCTGCTGTGGGCGGCGCGGGGGCGTTGATCGCCCGCTGCATTAAAACAGCGGAGGTCATTGCTTTCGACGATTTGGGCTGCGAGTCCATTAAACTCATGACGGTGAAGGACCTGCCCCTGACGGTGGCCATCGACAGCTGGGGAAACGACCTGTTCCGTCAGGGCAGGGAGACCTACCGGTCGGAAAACTGAAAATAGAGCCTCCGTTTTTGGTGGAAAACGGAGGCTTTTTCCCTATTCGCTGTTTATGGGGTGGACAGATTTCTCCTTTTGGGGTATGCTGAGAGCGAAGGAAAGGGGGAAGCCTGCCATGGACCAGGTAAAAATCGGGGCCTTTATTGCCCGCCTCCGAAGGGAAAAGGACTGGACCCAGGAGGAGCTGGGGGAGCGGCTGGGCGTGACCAATAAAACAGTTTCCCGTTGGGAGACAGGAACCTATATGCCCGGTGTGGAGATGCTGACCCTGCTGGGGCGGGAGCTGGATGTCACCCTCAACGAGCTGCTGGAGGGCCGCAGGCTGGAAGGGGACGATTTTCGAGCGGCGGCGGATGAGAGGCTGGCCACGGCCATGCTCAGCCCTGGACAGCGGGTGCGGCAGTGGCTGGCCCGGTACGGGGGCTTTGCGGCGGCGACGTTGATTTTGTGCGTTGTGTTGGGGACCGTGATATGGGCGGACTGGCAGTACCGGAGTGCTCACCCGCAGGACGTGGACACCGAGCGCGCCACTTTTATGTACCAGACTGGCGACCTTAAAGACATACTTTACTTCACCCTTTACCGGGAAGAGTATTATATTTTTACAGCCAGCGGAGAATATCTGGAACATGGCAGCTTTGTCCAGAATGGAGACGCGCTCAGGCTGAACGGTGGAGAGACAGCGCGCTGGGTCACCATCAAGGGAAAGCAGGTTCGCGATGTGGACCCACGGGATGGAAAACTGATTACCTATGAGAACTTATTTGACGACCATGCCTTTTTTATCGGAAAGCCTGACGATATACCATAAAAAAGCCCCGGTTCCACATTAGGCGAGTGTCCGTAAAACAGTAATCAAAAAACAAATGGCAACTGTCAGTCAGGGTTGGTTACAAAATACAAGGGTTACCTATCGCTATTTCTCTGCACACAACTAAATCTGGAACGGGATTCAAAACATAAAAAAATAGTGGAAAACCGTAGTGCCTTGTGATATAATTCTGGTTGTCATTATAAAAGCGGTCAATATTGGGCATAACCGCTTTGAATGTTCTACTTAAAATTCCCTTTGAGAGGAGCTTTACAGCCATGGAAGAGCAAAAGGTGAGACGCCCTCGCCGCACCGCCGAGCAAAGGGCCGCTGACATCGACGCCAAGATTCAGAAGCTGAACGAGGACCTGGAGGGGGTCGAAGCCAAACGTGCCGCCGCGATGCAGGAGTTTGACGCAAAGGTGGCGTCTGTGAAGGAGCGCATCGCGGCGCTGGAGCAGCAGAAGAAGGAAATTCTTGCTCCCAAGCCCCCGCGCAGGCCCCGTAAAACAAAGAAGCAGAAAATACAGGAGCTTATCCAGTCCGCCAGCAAATCCGGGCTGAAGCCGGAGGAGATCGCCGAGCGGTTGGGTTTGGCTCAAACAGAGGAGTGACAAAGAAGATGAGGGCAGGCGCAGCCTGCCTGGTGTAAAATCTTGTGTAAGCGAAATTCGACAAAGTCAAGAAGAGATGCGA
>CAJUQN010000103.1 GCA_910588625.1 uncultured Oscillospiraceae bacterium | reverse complement strand
GATAATTCCTGATTATCCTGCAAATGGTTAAAGGCCACCAGATATCTGGCGGCCTTTAGCAATCAATAGAGAGAGAACGTCATTTTACCCCGTGGATGTTTCTCAGCCAGTAGCAGGGTCTGCTGCCGAGCAGTTACATGAGTATAGATTTGCGTGGTGGATATGGAACTGTGTCCCAACAGTGACTGAATGTATCGTATGTCCATTCCAGCTTCTAAAAGTGATGTAGCAAACGTGTGGCGAAACATATGGGGAGTTATATGGCTGGACGCATCAATTTCATTTAAATACTTGTTGATAATTCGTCGAACCGACTGCGGTGAAAGGGGGCGTCCTCGCCGATTGAATAGGATGGCTCCTTGCTCTTGAATCTCTTTAGAAAACATATCACAATATGTTTTCGTAATTTGAAGCAATTCTGGCGTTGTAATTTGTAGTACACGTTCTTTCCGGCCCTTCCCTTTCACCAAAAGTCTCAATCCACCCTCACTAAGCAGAAAAGTGTCCTGTGACAACGCACATAATTCTGACACCCGAAGTCCGGTGCTGAACAAGAGCTCCAGCACCATGATATCCCGAAGAACTTCCCGGTGTCCTGGTGTATAGGCGTCATAGGCACTTTGCAAAAGAGCCTGCACGATTTGCTCGGGAATAACCCGCGGTAGCTGCTGCGGCGAATGGATGCGGATATGAAGTTTGTTAAAAGGATTCTCTGACAGCTCTCCTGATATCTCCATCTCATGGTAAAATGCGCGGACACTTGCTAATTTACGCTTGACAGAGCGTGGGGCGAAATGTTGATTGAGGTACTTGATGTATCGATCCAGCGTATCTTTGTCGGCCCACACACCTTTCGTGAAGTCCGAAAATTGCCGTAAGTCAATACGGTAGGCCTTTATTGTATCTGGTGATAACTGCTTTTCATACTGACCTGTTTCAAGATACTTGGCAATTAGTGATGACAATGCTTGCATAATGAAGCCTCCATTTCTAAAAGATTTCTCCATTATGGCAATTCTGTATATGTCTGTCCATGGGAAGTAATCATCTCCCGCTTTGAAAAACCCAAATTTTTCGCCGCCAGCATCGCACTTTGTGCGATGCTGGCGGTTATGGTTGCTAAAGCAACCAAGCCAAATCGCATATATTTTGGAATTACGACAAAATTTTAAGGGGTGTTTTACTGGTAACTTGGTGGGCACATGACCAGGGGACCCCAATTTGTTCTTTTTATAAGTGCGCAAATCCCTACGAATATACCATAAATTGGAACTTTTAAAAACGTTAAAATCAGCGATGGGGGTATAGCTCAGCTGGGAGAGCGCTTGAATGGCATTCAAGAGGTCAGCGGTTCGATCCCGCTTATCTCCACCAAACAAACCACAAAGCCAAGGCTTTGTGGTTTGAACTTTTTAAGGAAAAACTGAGGAATCGGATACCAAGAAAAGGGGCAGGGAGCGATGAGGAACGGGAACGCCCGCTGTTCCTTTTGGTGGTAATCCTCCTATAATCTTCAGCTTTAGACAGTATACCACCTGTCCCCCGACCATTCAAGCCATAGAGGCCAGACCGCACACCGCGGCCTGGCCTTCATCATTTCAACTGGAGGGATCAATTTTGAAACACAGCTTTGCCAAACGTGCCCTCGCCCTGCTGCTGGCGCTGGTGTGCGTCATGGGTGTCCTGCCCCTGTCGGCCTTTGCCGCTGCCGGGCTGTCCAGCGCCCCCGGCTCCATCACCCAGCGGTCCTCGGATTATATGAAAATCGGCGGCAAGTCCGTGCGCTACAAGGCCGCCAGCAGTGTGATCAACAACGTGGGCCTGCCCTACGTGTTCGACGAGCAGGTGGATGTGCCCGGTTTCGGTCCCACCCGCGCCCTGTGCGCATACCAGCGCGGCACCCTGGGTCCCGCAGCCAACGGGCAGAAGTGGAACTATAAGGAGGAGGTCACACACCCCTCCCTCAAGGTGCTGCTCACCTACATCTATTCCCACACCTACGGCAGTTTCGCCGAGGAGTTCGTGGCCGCCATGCGCCTCTACCATGATACCTACGGCCAGTCCTCCTTCATCACAGATTGGAGCAAAATCGGAACCCACAGCATCATCGACAGCGCGGACGGCGGAGTCACCGGCAACTCCGCCTATGACTATATTGCGGCCGGCGTCAACATCGTGCTGGACCACCCGGAATACTACCTCAATTACCATCTGTGGATCTACGAGTGGGACAAGTCCCAGACCTGGATGCTGGCGGGCCAGTCCGGCACTCCCATGCAGAACCTGCTGATCGCCGTGCCGGACGACGAGCCTGTCATCGACACCGTCCAGCTCACCGTGAAAAAGCTGGAGGCGGGTACTAACAAGCCC
The DNA here is from genome assembly GCA_910588625.1 of uncultured Oscillospiraceae bacterium. Lineage (GTDB taxonomy): Bacteria > Bacillota > Clostridia > Oscillospirales > Oscillospiraceae > Enterenecus. Next base: position 6,351 of record CAJUQN010000103.1, on the reverse strand, counting down.
CTGGCCGGGGTGACGTTCAAGATCGAGAACGCCAACGACCCCGCTGCCTTCTCTGTCACCCGCCAGACCGGCGCGGACGGTGCTATCACCCTCACCAAAGAGGCGGACAACCTCACTGCGGGCCAGTACATGATCACCGAGGAGGCCGTGCCGGAGGGCTACGTGGCCCAGACCGCCTCCCAGCTGGTGACCGTCCTGCCCAACGGCTCCGCCAATAGTGTGTTTACCTTTTTTAACGAGCCGGATATCCCCCAGAGCGGAGACGGTTCTATCCGCAAGGTGGACGCGGACAATCCCACCGTGGGCATTCCCGGCGCTGTTATCCGCATTACCAGCGTCAAGCTGGACGACGGCGGCAGCTTCACCAGCGAGTACACCACCAAAGACGGCGGCTACATCTCGAAAGAGGACCTGGATTTTTCCAAGCTGCCCACTGGGAGCTATGTCGCTGAAGAAATCACTCCGCCCGAGGGCTATATTCTCAGCTCCGATGTGAGCAAAGTCAAGCAGCCCTTCGTTTGGGACGGGGAGCATGATATTTCCTTGATTTTTGAGAACAGCTCCAAGGTCAAGGTCCAGCTCAAGAAAGTGGATGAAAGCGGCCAGCCTTTGGCCGGGGCAATCTTCGTTATTCTGCGGGACGGACAGGTGATCGGCACCGAGGAAACCAAGGCCGACGGCACCATCACCGTGTCCAACGTCACCGAGGGCTACTATCAGTTCCGCGAGGTGTCCGCCCCGGCAGGCTTCGACTGCGACCGCTCCCCGGTAGGCGTACACGTCAACGCCGAGGATCTGCAGGGAGAGCAGACCATCGTGGTCACGAAAATGAACCACCACAAACGCAGCCTGACCATCCAGAAGCGGGACACGGAGACCGGCGATCCCATCCCCGGCACCAGCTTCCATATCCGGGGCGTGAACCTGGGCTATGAGAACGACGTGGTCACTGGCGCGGATGGCAAGGCCGTGCTGGAGGCCATGCCCAGCGGGTGCTATGAGATCACCGAGACCGATGTGCCCAAGCCGTACATTTTGGACTCCAACAACCGCAAAACCGTCTGGATCGACGCGGAAAAGGGCCAGGATGTGGTTGTGGATTTTGTCAACTCCACCCTCCCCGGCGTCCGCCTGCTGAAGCTGGACCAGCAGACCAACAAGCCCATTCCGGGTGCCACCTTCAAAATTGAGGAGGTGGACGGCGGCTTCACCGACCAGCGCCAGACGGATAAGGACGGCGTGATTTTCTGGGAGAACCTCCGGCCCGGAGCCTACAAGGTCTACGAGGTGACCCCGGCTCCCAACTATGTCCATGACGACACCGTCCATGTGGTGCAGCTGGAGCCCAACCACACCACCACCATCGAGCTCACCAACATCATCAAGCCTACCTTGAAGGTGCTGAAGGTGGACAGCGTCACCCACAGCCCCATCGCCAACGTCAAGTTCCAGATCTGGCGCGGCAGCGACGACACCATCACCGGCGAGCTGAATGATTTGGGCGTCCATTACACCAACGCCAGCGGCGAGATTGTGCTGGAGCACATTGACACCGGCTGGTACCGCATCAAAGAGCTGGAGCCCGCCCCCGGCTTCACCATCAAGCAGCCGGACACCCAGGACATCTACCTCAAGGCGGGCGAGACCCATGAGGTTCAGTTTGAAAATGTACCGAAAAACTGTATGGCGTACCTGTTGAGCGTTATGACGCAAAGCCGAGAAAACCTCGCTCGGAGGCGGAGCGGTGAGGCGGTCCCTGTTCAGAGAGCGGGCACCGCCCGCCCAAATTCAATCCTCCTACCGCTTGGTACGGCCCCAGCGGGGCCGGAGGGTCTCACCGCCAGCGGCGGTGAGACCGCAAGCATCGCGCAAATGTACATTTTGCGCACTTGCAGGGGCGCTGCCCCTGTCCCCATATGCCGCCTGCGGGCGGAAAGGAGGTGCAATGAGTAAAACAGACAGCAAGGGAAAACATCATTTTCACATTGAGCTGACTCCAGCGCAGTTCCAAATGCTTTCCGACCAGTCCAAGCAGTGCGGCCTGAGTAAACGGGCCTACCTGGTCCGTCTCATTGAGGGGGTGCCCGTCCGAGCCCGTCCCTCCCAGGAGATCAAAGATTTGCGTTGGGAAGTCCACAAGATTGGTGTGAATATCAATCAGATCGCCCGCAGCGTCAACGCTGGGATCGCCAGGGCCGAGGATGCCAAGCGTGGTCTGTACCTGCTGGATCAGGTCTACGAGCTGATGTACCAGGTGGCGAAAAAATAGACCGTTTCGATTTCCCTTGTGTCGGCCATGTGCTATAATAGGGTCAGCCAATGATTGGAGGAACTCGTACATGACAGAATTGGAAGCGATTCAGGTCCGGCACAGCGTCCGGCAGTATTTGAACAAGCCCTTAAAGCCGGACGAGCTGGCCCGGCTCCGGGCAGAGGTGGATGCCTGCAACCGGGAAAACGGCCTGCATATTCAGCTGGTGGCTAACGAACCCAAAGCCTTTGAGGGCTCCATGGCCCGATACGGTAAGTTCAGCGGGGTAACCAACTACTTCGCCCTGGTGGGCAAGGCGGGACCTGATCTACAGGAGAAGTGCGGCTACTGGGGAGAGCGGCTGGTACTGCGCTCCCAGGCGATGGGGCTGAACACCTGCTGGGTGGCGTTGACGTTCAGCAAGGTGAAGTCTGCCTATACCCTGGACGAAGGGGAAAAGCTGGCCGCTGTTATCGCGGTGGGCCATGGAACCACGCAAGGCGTTCCCCACAAATCCAAGACCATGGAGGAGGTGTCCAAGGTGGACGGGCCCATGCCCGATTGGTTCAAGGCGGGGATGGAAGCCGTTCTGCTGGCGCCTACAGCGGTGAACCAGCAGAAGTTCCTGTTCACGCTGGAGAAGGACGGCAGAGTGTCCGCCCAGCCGGGCCACGCCTTCTATGTAAAAATGGATCTGGGCATCGCAAAATATCACTTTGAGCTCGGCGCGGGGACAGAAAATTTTCAATGGAAATGAGGGATCGGTATGAGCTTTGACGTCAATCAATTGAACTGGCTCCGAGCGCCGGAGCGGTACGCGGTGGAGCACGGAAGAATCGAGATCACCACCATGCCGGGCACCGATTTATGGCAGAGGACCTATTACCATTTCCGCAACGATAACGCTCCGGTGCTCCAGATGGAAACGGAGGAAAAGTTTTTCTCCTTCGTAGTCAAAACCGATTTCACCGGGGCGCACCACCGCTTTGACCAGTGCGGAATCGTCATGTATCTGGACGGCGAAAACTGGCTCAAGGGCTCGGTGGAGTATGAAAACGAGGAATTTCAGCACCTGGGCAGCGTGGTCACCAACCACGGCTGGTCAGACTGGGCCACCACTGCCATCCCGGCGCAGGTCAAGACCATGTGGTATCGGTTCAGCCGGAGGGAGGACGACTATTGCATTGAATGTTCCCAAGACGGAGAGCACTTCATCCAGATGCGGGTATGCCATATGTGGGAGGGCGCAGGCCGGATCAGGTTCGGCGTCTACGCTTGCAGTCCGGAGGACTCCTCCTTCACAGCGGTTTTTACGGACATGGAACTCACCGAGTGCAAATGGCTGGCCCATGACGGGCAGGCCCCAGATGAAGAATAAGCGGCGGCATTTTGAGGGTGGACTCGAAAGAGTCCGCCCTCATTTTTTGGAGGAAAGACGTGGCCATTACCAAGATTCTAGCCCGAAGTGCCCGAATAGACCGGATCATCCAGTATGTGCTGAATGGCGACAAGACCGACGGCCAGATCCTCACCGCTCATCAGAATTGTGACCCTGGCCGGGAATGCCGTCAGATGCTGGACACCAAAAGAGAGGTCGGGAAGATGGGTGGTCGCCAGTGCTACCATATTATCCAGTCCTTCAAACCCGGCGAGGTGTCCCCGGAGTTGGCGCTGGAGATCGCAAAGGAATTTGCGGCGGAGTATTTGGCCGATTATGAGGTGGTGATCGCCACCCATGTCGATAAAGGGCATATCCACTCCCATTTGGTATTCAACTCGGTGAATGCGCAGCCTGTCCGCCACCCGCACCTATCCCAACCTGTCCGACGCCGACCTGGAGCTGATCCCCAAGACCATCACGGACGGGGGCAAGACCCTGACCCTGGGCGCGGTGGAGTGGTCCGGCGGCGAGAACGGCTTCTACACCGCCACAGCCACCTACACCGGCACATCCAGCACCCGCTCCGCCACCGGCTATACGGTGACGGCCAGCTACACCGGGCACACTGACTACACCCATATGATCGAACCGCGCCCGAACGAATGGCTGCTCCTTTGCAGGTTTGCCGACACCATTGGGATCGAGCATGGCAGCAGGGAACTCCGGGAACTGCGACAGCTTGCGGAGTATCTGGACAAATCCTGTTTTGAGGGTTTGAACGGCTATGTCAATCCCGTAGTGGCCACTGAGATAGAAAAGGAGATTATCCTGCGCTCCACTCCTTACTATGCCCATGGCCTGGGGCACGACATCGCCCCTGCCGTGAGGCTTTTGAAGGACTATGAACAGAACGGCCCCGTTTTTACCCAGGCGGAGCGGAATTTGATCTTGACCTGCGCGTACTTCATGGGCAGCATCCGGGACACAGAACAGATCGCCGGGAGGATGGCCGCTCATGATTTTTCCAACCGGGATATTGCCTCCGCCTGCATTGCTATTGAGGCGGTCAATTTGGAGTGGAGCGGTTTGGGGCAGATGGAGGGGCTTGAGATGGGCGCCGCAAAATGCCCCACACTCCAATTCAGCTTTGAAAACTGTGAGGAACCCATGAAGGCCTATCGTTGGCGGTTCCGGCAGCGGCAAAACGAGGTTTTTCCTCACCCCAAACCTGATGCAATGCACGTCGAAAACTTATCCAGTTTCCTTCGTAGTCACTGACCCCAAAGGGGACATCGTGATCAACGCTGGAAAATTACTCCAGCGCAATGGGTACAGGATCAAGATTTTCAACACGATCAACTTTAAGAAGTCCATGCGCTACAATCCTTTCACGTACATTCACAGCGAAAAAGACATCTTAAAGCTGGTAACAACCCTGATTGCCAACACAAAAGGGGAGCAAAAGGGCGGTGACGAATTTTGGACCAAGGCTGAGACCCTGCTGTACTGCGCCCTCATCGGATTTATCCACTATGAGGCCCCGGTGGAGGAGCAGAACTTCGCCACCCTTATTGAGTTCATCAACGCCATGGAGGTCCGGGAGGACGATGAGGAATTTAAGAATCCCGTTGATTTGATGTTTGAGGAACTGGAAGAACGGGACCCCAATCACTTCGCTGTGCGCCAATATGCTAAATATCGCTTAGCGGCGGGCAAAACCGCTAAGAGCATACTTGTGAGCTGCGGCGCACGGCTGGCCCCCTTCGACATTGCGGAAGTGCGGGACGTTACCGCCTATGACGAGCTGGAGCTGGACACCCTGGGCGATGAAAAAACGGCGCTGTTCCTTATCATGAGTGATACGGATGATAGCTTTAATTTTTTGATTTCCCTATGCTATACCCAGCTTTTCAACCTGCTGTGTGAAAAGGCGGATGATGTGTATGGGGGCCGTCTGCCCGTCCATGTGCGGTGCCTGATCGACGAGTGCGCCAACATTGGGCAGATCCCCCGCCTGGAAAAGCTGATGGCTACCATCCGCAGCCGGGAGATCTCCGCCTGCCTCGTCCTCCAGGCCCAAAGCCAGCTCAAGGCCATTTACAAGGACAACGCCGACACCATCATCGGCAACTGCGACTGCTCCATCTTCCTGGGCGGAAAAGAACCGTCTACGCTGAAAGACCTTTCCACCGCCCTGGGAAAAGAGACCATCGACACCTTCAACACCGGCGAAAGCCGGGGCCGGGAGCTGTCCCACTCGCTGAACTATCAGAAGCTGGGCAAGGCCCTGATGGATGTGGACGAGCTGGCGGTACTGGACGGGGGAAAGTGCATCCTGCAACTGCGGGGCGTCCGGCCTTTCCTCTCGGATAAATACGACATCACCCGGCATCCCAACTACAAGTACCTTGCCGACGGGGACAAGAAAAACACGTTCGACATCACGCGCTTTCTGTCCACCCGGCTCAAACCCAAGCCCTCCGAGGTCTATGACGTGTACGAGGTAGACGTATCAGAGGAGGATGATACCGCCGCCCCGGAATAAGGGGCAGGGCGGAATAAAAGGAAAGGGAAAATGTGCCTTCAAAAATCTAAAAATTTTCGGAGGTACTTATGGCATTTTTTCAGTCTGCAATCGACGTTTTGAAAACCCTGGTGATCGCCCTGGGCGCTGGCCTGGGCGTGTGGGGCGCGGTGAATCTGCTGGAGGCTTACGGCA
>CAJUQN010000102.1 GCA_910588625.1 uncultured Oscillospiraceae bacterium | reverse complement strand
AAAAACGACAAAATTTGTTCGGCGTTTTCTTACAATTTTAGATTGGCGTTGACAGCCTGTCCAGCCAGGCTGCGGCCTTTTTCCCATGATGATGACGCCTTTGTGCTGGACAAACTTGTGTAGGGGCCTTTACGGGGCAAATAGAGGGGCCGGGGAGTGTCCCCCGGCCCTTGCGCTTAATCTTCCTTTTTGTTGCCGCCCTGGTTCTCAATCAGCTTTTGCACCTTTTCTTTGGCTTCGGCCAAATCTTTGCAGCCGTCAAGAATCATGTCCACCATTTCCAGGATTGTCTTGAATTGCTTATCTGTCATAACTTCAACCATTTCCTTTCCTCCTTATTCGTCCGCACGCTCAATTTCTGCTTCAACTGTTTCCACGATAAATTGATTGAGGGACTGACCGCGGGCGGCGGCGGCGTCCTTCCACCGCTCCTTTGTTCCTTTCTGCGCTCGTATCTGTATACTGTCCGTTTTTTCCCTCAGATACTTGATGGATGCCTTTTTTTGGGCTTCGGTGTACTTAACACCCATGTGCTACCTCCTTTCATGGTTCTATTATAACACGCAAAATATATGATTGCTATATATATAATAGACAATATGCTTGCTATTTATTTGTGCAATACTCCATCTTAAATATATAGCAAGCATATACTACAGTGGAATTGTCGGAGGGGAAACCCGAACGACGAAAAGTGCCGCCCCGGTGGTTGCGACACCAGGACGGCAGAAAGGAGGGCGGTATGAAGTACCACAATGGGGTATGGAGCTACAAGGGCAAGACCTATAAAAGCCTGTGTGAAGCCTTAGTAGCCAACTGGCCGAAGAAGTAAGGCCACGGGGCAGGGGAAACCCGGCCCACCCCATACAAACCCCTGGGGATAGTTTACCACGCCTCCAAGGAGAAATCAAGGAGGAACATATGGACAAATCTATTGAGTGCAAAATTGCGTACATCGTTAACGGCCACACCTTCCCCGTTGTGGAGCTGATCCACATTTCTGTGGGCCAGCCTATTCCCCTGCTGCCCATCCCCGTGATGAGCGATGAGAGGGAGCGCCCCAGGACAAGCGCCACTGTAACCTATATGGCGCGGGTGTATCCGTTCCATGACAGTTGCCGGGATTGCAGTTTCCAGACGTGTGCCCTGGACAAGCTACAGGACCTATATTTTCGGCGGCGCGGCAGTAGGTTTGACCCAAACGGGCACCAAAGGACCACTCGCTGTCCAGGTGTGAGGTGATGAAATGTTTGTACTATATGCAAACAAAAACCAACTGACAGTCCGCAAGAAGGAACCCGTCACAAGCGGAAGCGTCAACGTCTACACCGCCCGGTTCGAGTTCTCGCCCGACTGGGCGGGCCTGACGCGGAAAGCGGTATTCAAGGCGGGGAAGGAGTCTCGCACGGTCCTGCTGGACGAAAGCGGGGAGTGCGCCATTCCATGGGAAGTACTCACTTCCCATGGACAGCCGTTAACGGCTGGGATTTTCGGGATGGCGGATGAAACGGCCCTACCCACTACCTGGGCCAATCTGGGCATCATCCTGGAGGGCGTTCCCGGGGATGGGGAAGGGTCAAAGTCTCCCGCGCCTGACCTGTGGGAGCAGGAGCTTACCGGGAAGGGGGACGGACTGGAATATGATGGGATAAACCTGACGCTCATGAGCGGGGACAAGGCCCTGTCCACGGTGCAGATCGCGGGCGGGGAGGAGGGGGATATTCCCGTACCCGGCCCCCAGGGGCCTCCTGGCGAGCGGGGAGAACCAGGTCCCGGCGTTTCTCCCGGCGGCTCCGTCAACCAAATCCTCACAAAGGCCAGTGTAATAGATTACGACACCAAATGGATTGACCGACCCGCCGCGGTGACGCCAGAACAGATGGAGGAAGCGCTTGCGGACAAGCAGCCCAAGCTAACTGGACGGCCTGGGTCGGCGGTTGGGTTTGGCGAGGACGGGAGCGCTGTGGCGGTTCCAGGGTGGAGCAACCCCAATCTGCTGGACAATTGGTACTTTGCCGACCCTATCAACCAGCGGGGGCAGATGGAGTATAGCGGTATTGGATATACAATTGATAGGTGGGTACTGCAAGAAGATACTGGTAAATTAGTACTGAATAGTAATGGAGTAACATTATCCGGTAGTGCAGAAAATAATCATTATTTATTGCAGAAAATGGAATCGGATCTGTTTGACAAAGTTATTACGTATTCGATTCTTTTATCCGATGGCAAACTGTATTCAAAAACGGGGGCACTTTCGAGGACTATTGGTGATGATGTATATATTGATTTCGATATTGGGCAAATAGGATTCTATGTCTATCCGGGATATTTATTTGGCGTATTTATTGCTTCTCGTCCAGGACAAAGCATCACGCCCGTAGCCGCCAAACTAGAGCTCGGCTCCCAGCAGACCCTCGCCCACCAGGACGCAGACGGCAACTGGGTGCTCAACGACCCGCCGCCCAACAAGGCGCTGGAGCTGGCGAAATGTCAGAGGTATTATGTCAACGTCGGGAAAAGTCCTCTAGGCTTGATTGCTTCTGGAATTTATTTTCCCCGGTATGGCGTAGTCACGGCAAGCATTCCTGTTCCTGTGTCAATGAGGGCAAAACCTGTCGTTGTAAATGTTGAATCGTATGGGCACGTTTATCAAAATGGGGTGATTGTGGATGCACAAGACGCAATAGTTGATGACCAAGAATCGGGAAGTGTGAGAATCCTGTTCTCTGGGGTTTCACACGCGCAATGGGAGGAAGGGCCAGCATCAATTGATACTGTGCGTTTTGGCTTATCCGCCGACTTATAAGGAGGGATACCATGATCGAGCTTTACAACAAGCACTACATCTCCGCTGACTTCCAGAGCAGGATTACGGACGGCTGGAGCGACGGTCCCCGCCCTGACCGGGACACCACCGACGCCATCTGCATCAACGAGCAGGGAGGCTATCAGTTCCGGCTGTTTCCTGGCGGGGAGGAGAACCCGGCGCTGTACACCATGGACGGCATCCCGCTGTACCGCTGGGACGGACAGGCTGTTCAGCGGCGCACGGATAAGGAAATCGGCGCAGACCGGGTATACATCCCCGCGCCGTCGCCAACCGCGCAGGAACAGCTGCGGGCGGATGTGGACTTCTTAGCAGCCCTACAGGGGGTGATCTTGTGAGCGTGTATGAGCTGGCAAAAAAATACTATCCCCGGCTGTGGGACAAGTCCCGGCTGGAAGCGCTAGTGGGGGCCGGTCAGCTGGCGGAGGAGGAGATGGAGCGAATCTGTAATGAAAGTGAGTGATACCGATGAATGAGAACTGCAACCCCAACGACTGCCCGCTGGAGCCGCGTGTGTCGGCCCTGGAGCGGGCCAACGAGCAGCACAGTAAGACCCACCGGGAACTGTTCCGGCGCATGAACGACGTGGAGCGGGACAACGCCGTGCAGGAGGCGCACTACAACGCTATCACCGGCAAACTGGATGAAATAAGCGCAACAGTCAAGACCCTGGCGGACAAGCCAGGTAAGCGGTGGGAGAGCCTGGTGGGGTACGGGCTCAGCGCCCTAGCCGGGGCGTTCCTGCTGTGGGTGGCCTCGGGTATGCCGGGGCTGAAATAGAAAGGAGAAGAGTATGAACAGCTACTTAAAGAAATGGGTGAAAGCGGCGGCTGTTCGGGCCGTCAAGACGGTGGCTCAGACCGCCGTGGCCACCATCGGAACAGCGGTGGCTATGGGCGACGTGAACTGGCCGTTGGTGGCGTCGGCGTCGGTGCTGGCCGGGGTGCTGTCCCTGTGCACCAGTGTGGCGGGACTGCCCGAGGTAGAGTAATTGGACAGCGCACAAAAGATTTGGGACCGTCTGATCTCCGCTGGACTCACCCCAGCGGGGGCGGCGGGACTGATGGGGAACCTGCACGCAGAATCCGGGCTGAATCCCCGGAACCTGCAAAACAGCTTTGAGAAGAAGCTGGGGTATACGGATGCCGCCTACACGGCGGCGGTGGACAGCGGGGCCTATGACGGCTTTGTCCACGACGGCGCGGGGTACGGGCTGGCCCAGTGGACCTATCCCAGCCGCAAGGCGGCGCTGCTGGCCTATGCCAAGGCTAGGGGGCGTTCTGTGGGCGATCTGGACACGCAGGTGGGGTATCTCCTTCAGGAACTGCAAAGCCTGTTCCCAGCGGTTCTGAGGCTGCTGAGGGCCACGGTCAGCATCCTAGAAGCGTCGGACTGTGTTCTACTCCAGTTTGAGCGCCCCGCCAACCAGAGCGCCGAGAACCGCGCCCGCCGGGCCCAGCTGGGTCAGAGATTTTTTGATTTATTTGCGGGAGGGGAAAATATGAACTATCTCATGACGGCGGCGGCGCTGTGCGCCAAACTGGAGGATATCACCAGCCATTACAAGACGGCCTACATGCTGGGGCCCTGGGGCTGGCCCGCCACCGCAAAGATGATCCAGCGGGCCACCACTCAGGGGAGCAACGCCAAAACCAACTGCCAGTGGCTGCCCCAGGCAAACGCCATCAAGGACAAGGGATTCCTGTTCGACTGCGTGGGCCTCATCAAAGGCGTCCTGTGGGGCTGGGACGGGGACCTGAGCCGCACCTACGGCGGGGCGGGGTACGCCTGCAACGGCGTGCCAGACTATGACGCCAAGAAAATGATTGACTGCTGCCGGGATGTGTCCACCGACTTCTCCAACATCGTTCCCGCTGAGGCTGTGTGGATGGACGGTCACATTGGGGTGTATGTGGGCAGTGGTGTGGTGGTGGAGGCCACGCCCAAGTGGCGGGGCGGGGTGCAGCGGTCCACGCTGGCCAATACGGCGGGGACGAAAACACGTCCCGGCACCGCCGGGGCCCGGACCTGGACCAAGCACGGCAAACTGCCCTGGGTGGATTACGCCGCTCAGGAAACTGAAAAGGAGGACGACGATATGACATACTACAAAACCATCAACGACGTACCCAGCTACTACCGAGCGGCGGTGGACAAGGCCGTGAAGGCCGGAGCGTTGAACGGCACCGGGAACGGTGAACTGAACGCGTCCGAGGACCTGTGCCGGACCCTGACCGTGCTGGACCGGCTGGGAAAGCTGGATTAAAAACTGCTTGCGTTTTGCCCGGAATCTGGTATCATGTAGATGAAAGGGTGTGATGATGTGAACAACGAAAATATGGCACCGCTGCGTGAGTTCTCCTCTATTCAATTTTCGTAAATCTGCCTGTTCCATGCTGTCTATTTTACCACTTTCTGCATCTTTTTTCTAGATTGTTTTTCAGGGGTAATAACTGCTGTGGGCAGTTCAACGGCTGTGGGAATAACGGCTGTGGGAACTGCGGCAGCTGCTAAAACTTCATAAAATCAACTTTTTCCAGCATGGAAAATGTTCGGTCCGTGCCGATTTTGAGACAAACAGCGGCGGGGTAAGTATACCCTGCCGCTTATTTTATGGAAAGGACTGATATCATGCCCGAATACACGAATGCCGCCGTACAGACCGTGGCGGTCAACCAGAACGTGCTTTTTACTGAGACGCCTGTTGGCTGCAACCGGGGCTATGTTACCCGTCGAGAGGGCAGCGGCCTTGTCACCCTGCGGGGGATCACCAACCAGTGCCGCGCTCGGTACAAGGTCGCCTTTGGCGGCAACATCGCCGTCCCAACTGGTGGGACTGCTGGACCCATTTCCGTTGCCCTGGCGGTCAATGGCGAAGCCCTGAACAGCGCCGTTGCCACCGTCACGCCTGCCGCTGTGGAGGAATATTTCAATGTGTTCGGTATCTCTACTCTGATTCCCATCAAGCCATCATTTCTGATGAGGTATTTAGGGCAGTCCAGCAGAAAAAGATGCGGCACGTAAATTGTTCGGGGCAAAGGCACGCTATGCAAGTGCTTTTCTGAATAACCGGCCTAAACGTTTTTCATGGAAGGTGTTCTTGTCACTCTGCTCACCGGGAACAGCAGGCGGCAAATTATCACCAGCGCTGCCACCCCCACAGCAAAACCCACAGCCGTATCCGACAGGTAATGCGCCCCCATTACGATGCGGGAAACTGCCACCGCCAGCGCCCAGCCAAATCCAACGCAAAAGAGGACGGCCTGCCGGTGCTTCCACTGGGGCCGAAGTGCCGGCAGCAGCGACAGCAGCATCAGGCTGGACGAATTGGCGGAGTGCCCAGAGGGGAAGCTCTTAAACTCCTCTTTTGGCACGCCTGCAGCGGTCAGCGCGTCCCGCAGTTCGGTACCCGGCTGCCACCAGGGCATGAAGTACGCCCGACTGTCGCTGGCTACCAAGCGCATCCTGGCTCTGCCCCAGGGGATTTTGATGAGATTCACCACCAAAATATCTGCGAAGATCACCAGCAGGAAAGCAGCCGCCACCCGAAGCACAGTTTTTCGATCCGCGCCCCGGCACAGGATCAGCACCCCCCACACTGTCAGCCCCGCGCAGCCCGCGCCGATGAGCGTCGCCAGCCAGACAGGGATATCCAAATATCCAGTGGGCAGCACCGCAGCCATAGCCCCGCTGGAGAGGATGAACCAGCACCCGGCAATCGTCTGCAACACCCTCAGCAGCCGCTTCTCCCGGCTCCGGGCGGACAGCAGCATAGCTCCAGCGGCGGAAAATCTCAGTGCCGCCGGATACTCCCCGAACCCCGCCAGCAGCCGCCCCGGCGTATTGTCCGGGTTATACAGGGCCAGGGAGATGGGGTAATCCGCAAAACTGCCCACCGTCAGCATGACCAGCAAAACCGCCGCCGCTGTCAGCAGCACCTGTCTGGAGGGCAACGGATCGACGCAGTTCATCACAGCACCTCCCGCATCATGGCGGCGATTTCCCCCATCAGGTCTTCGCCCTGGGGCATAACGCCGATCTGGTCGGCAAAGCCGTGGCCCAGCCCCCGGTATACAATGGTTTTCAGCTCGACCCCCGCCCTGACTGCGTGGCGGGCGTAGGCGAAGTCCTCGAAAACCAGAAAGTCGTGTTCGCCAAAGGCCAGCAGCGTGGGCGGCAGGGCATGGAAATCGTCCAGGAGAGGGGAGGCGTAGATGTGCTCCGGCTTTTCGTGTCCCTGTAAGTACACGTCGTCCAGCATATTCCCGCTTCCACCGCTGACCAGCATTCCCATCATCCAGTACATGGCGTCCACCATTTTCCCATGGCGCTTGCTCTTGTGATACTTGGCTGGATCGACCCCATGATAAAACTCCGTATGCGTCCCGGCGATGTTCACCGCTGGGTAGATGAGGGCCTGCAGCCCAACCATGCCGGTTCCCTCTTCCCGATCCCGGAGGGTGACCGCCACCGCCAGATTGCCCCCGGCGGAATCGCCGGACACCGCCAGCTTTTTCTTCGCCGCGCCCAGCTCCTCCGCGTGGCCAAATGCCCAGCGGGCAGCGGCCCAGCAGTCGTCCAGCGGCTGGGGATAGTGGTACTCCGGGCACAGGCGGTAGTCCACATTGAGCACCACACAGTCCAGCTCCCGCACCAGCACCTTGCACATCTGCTCCACGATATCCGGGCCGCCGCCAAAAAAACCGCCGCCATGGTAATAGACCAGCATGGGCAGCCCCTGTCCAGCGTTGGTGCGTTTGTAGATGCGCACCGGCGCCTGATAGCCGTCGGCGCTCTCTACGGTGACGCGCCGGGTGTCTACCCCTCCGGTGACTACGTAGTCCCCCTTGTACTCCCCGAACATCTTCCGGGGCATGGCGATCTGCTCCGCCACCGTGGCGTTGGACTTGGACTTGGGCATAAAACGGCTCAGCAGCGGCATCAAACGCATGGACCTGGCCAGCCGGGGGTCCATATCCCCGTCCGCACCCCCTTCCGGGATGGGTTTGACCAGGATGGGTACGCCGTCCTTTTCCACCCTCTGTGTCCCTTTGCGAAGGGACTCCAACAACGCCGCGTCATACTTTCTCCCCATGTGAAAACCTCCCAAAATCAAATTGGATACCATCATCTTATCACAGCAGATTGACAATGTATTATAAAAATGATACATATATTACAGAAAGGACGGTGATCCCGTGGATTTAGAGGCTCTGACCACATGGTGCCACAGTCTTGCCAAGGCATACTCTACCGGCATCCGGCTGTATCGGGGCGGGGAACCGCTCCACTACTACTCTGTCTACCCCCTGCACCCCGATCCGGCAGAACCGTATATTCCCAAAATATTGGAATGTGAGGAGGAGGCGGGGATCATCACCACTCCCGCCTATCAATTTTATGGCTTCCTGGCGGTGGAGCCGGGGCTGCGGGTGATCCTTGGCCCCACCCGGGCGCTGCGGGGCGACGGGCGGGAACTGGACGAGCTGCTTGCCCTGCTGGCAGTTCCAGCCGAGGAGCGGGAAGGCTATACCCAGACGCTGCGCAGCGCCCCGGTCATCAGCGCCCACCGGATGGCGTGGCTGTTGTCCTCTTTGGTCACAGCCCTGCGGGGCCAGCCCTTCCCAGTGGAACAGGTATGGTTGGATATCCGCCCCGAGGACAGTCAACAGTCTGTACACACCAGCCATGCCCGGCAGCGTCTGGAGGATGCCGACAATGCCGACGCCCATCAGCTGGTGCGGCAGAGCTACGCATGGGAACAACTCGTCACCTCTTATATCGAGGACGGCAGGCCGGAGACTTTGCGGGAACTGTTCTCCGCCCCGCCCCGGGTGGCGGCGGGCCGCATGGCCCAGGACAGCCTTCGGCAGGTGCGGAACATGGGCATCTGCACCGCTGCGCTGGCCTCCCGTGCGGCCATCCGGGGTGGGCTGGATCCCCAGGACGCTTTCCTGGCCTCCGACCTGTACATCCAGAAGCTGGAGCTTATGACCGACCCCGCCGCCATTGAGTGTCAACGCCAATCTAAAATTGTAAGAAAACGCCGAACAAATTTTGTCGTTT
>CAJUQN010000101.1 GCA_910588625.1 uncultured Oscillospiraceae bacterium | reverse complement strand
ACAAGGCCAAATTCCAGAAGCTGGCCAAGGAGTTTGGAGTCCTCTATTTTTTCGCGCAGAAAAAGGGGAACGACAACGGTATGCTCAATGTCGTTTCCAATGAGAACTACGCCGCCCTGCTCAATGCCATCATGCAGCAGTTGGGCTATGCGTGTTAATCCTTGGTGGTCTTGGTAATAGCTTTCGCCATGCCTTTCGAGTATACTTGGGTCACAATCAAACGAAAGGGGATCAACACCATGGCAGCCACAAAGAACCTCTGTGCCCAGATTGGGCTCGACCTGCATCAAAAAATCTCGGAAGCCCGGGAGCAGACGGGCCAGACCACCAGCCAGTACATCACCAGCCTGCTGACCGAATACTTCGAAATGAAAGAAAATGGAGGTAATGAAATCATGATGAATCAAAAAACCCGGACGATGGCCTTCCAGATCGGAGAAACCCTTTTTCAGCGCATTAAGGCTCACCTGGAGCGGGAAACCGCCCGCACCGGACACAAGCTCACCCAGCGGGAGTTCGTGCTGGGACTCATCGAGGATGCGCTGGACGAGGCTGAGCGCGAGGCCCGGGAGATTGAGGAAAAGGAGAATGCCGGACGCAGCGCCTAATATCAGCAGCCAGGCGGACAGGGCCATTCCAAATGGAGTGGCCCTGTCCAATTGCATAGGCGGTGAAAGGAGGTTGACATGGCGTGCAGCAAAAGCAGCCCGTTTGGAGCCGTTTGTGCCCCACCCGCAGCCGGGCGGCTCCGTGCCCCACTGAGAGAGTAAAACGCGGCGTTGGCCCCCGTGTGGCCCGACGTGACGGTTTCCCGACCCACAACAGCACAGAAGCAAGTGAACTGCCCCTGATGGTTCCCAGGTATGGGATCATCAGGGGCGTTTTTCGTTTCAGCCAGCCAGGACAGGCGCCGCATCGCGCCACACGTCCTCCCGCTTCCGAGCCTGGAACGCCCGGCCCTCCTCCGCCGTGGCGGTGCGGATGCGGCCCAGCTTTCCACAGTCCGGGCACTGGCAGGGTTTGGACCCGGCCTCAATCTCAAAATGACAGTGATCGCAGACAAAAATCATTTTCCCCATCCTCCTGTAATCTTCAGCTTTAGACAGTATACCACTTGTCCCGCGACCATTCAAGCCATAGTGGTGGTTTCCCCGATGTGCACAAAATATGGTATACATAACAGCCCATTATCAATCTGCCTCAAGAAAAAAGCAAGCCCGCAAAGGGTTTTGCCGCCCGTCAAAACAACGAAAGCAAAATCGCTGAACAGCCTGGGAGAACGCCCCCAATTGTGGGACGCTCTCCCGGGCTGTTTTGCGTTTCAGCTGAAAGGGGGTAATGATCACGAGACAAAAAACAGACCGGGAGGACTTCTGGAAATTTACGGATAAGGAGATGGAAATCGCCAAGGACACGGATCTGCCGGATCTGCTGGAGCATTTGGGGTACCAGCTCAAGCGGATCGGACGGTACTACACCACCCGGGAAATGGACAGCATCCGCATCAAAAACCGGCGCACCTGGAAGCGGTACTCCAGCGGAAAGGGCGGAGACGCCATCACCTTCCTCCAGGAGTTTGAGGGGAAGGGGTTCCGGGAGGCGGTGGAGTATCTGCTGGACTTCAACGGTCAAACCAGAGACTCCTCCAGAGTGAACCGCCCCAGACCGCCCCCCGAGGAGGAAAAGCCTGAGTTCGCCCTGCCCCCAGCCAACGGGGACAACCGCCGGGTGTTCGCCTACCTGCACAAGCGGGGCATCGCGCCCCAGGTGATTCGGGCCTTTCTCAACACCGGTCTGCTCTACGAGGATGAGAAGTACCACAACTGTGTGTTCGTCGGACGGGACAACACCGGCCAGGGTGGCCGTCATCGGCGGCGGAATGAGCGGACTGGAAACGGCAGAGGCACCCAGGGGATGGAAGGGTCGCAGGGGATGGGGAAGGCGATGCTTTTGTCGCTGCCCAGCACATCCCGCTTGAAGCTGACGCCATCCTTGTCGTAGGTGCCGCGTTTGCTGGCGAATCTGGGCTGGTTGGCCGAGTGGGACGCCGCCCCCAGCAGCAAAATACCCAGCAGGACGGCGGCCCGGCCAGTCCCATCAATTTCCTCCAACGCCGCAGCCCGGGCGGACCGCACAGACCGCTCCCCGCGTACGGAACAGAAGGGCTCCTGTCCCGCCTGCTCCGGACTGTCCCGCAGCACCAGCACCGACAGCACCGCTGCTAGGACGATCAGTCCAGCCATGCTTAAAAAAGCCGCTTGTGTGGACACTCCTTCCGCCAGTGCCACAAACGCCGGGGGCACCACGATGGTGGCCACACCGCTGCCCGCTGTGCAGATGCCGATGGCGAAGGAGCGGTCGGTTTTGAACCAGCGCCCGATCAGGATGGAGACGGGGATAATGCCGCCAATCCCATACGCCGCCCCGGCCAGCACCGCCGCAGCGCAGTATTGGAGATAGGACCCTGCGACGCCGTACAGGCTGAATGCGGCCACATCCAAGATCAGCGCGCACACAATCCCCCAGCGCAGCTGGACCCGCCGGTAAAACCGCTCCACCACCGCCACGATTGTGATCAGCGATGACAGGCTGCGCAGGCTCAGCAAAAAGGACCCCTGGGTGCGGGTTAGTCCGCCATCGCTGATGATGTAGGGCAGATAGATAGAAATTGTGCTAGTAGCCAGGCCCAGCGTACAAAACAGCACCAGCGTCGAGACAGCGCATATCAGGATACTGTACCATTTCCCCCTCACAAGCCCCGCCTCTTCCATCCGTTCACCGGTCCAGGCCCTGCTCCGCCAGCCAGCGGGACATCTCGTCCGCCACCTGGAGACTGTTCACATCGGAGAAGGGAAAGTGGGTGTTGCCCGTGATGCCCAGCTTGGGCAGGTCGATCAGCTGGGCGTGGCCACCATACTCATTCACCTTGTCTACCCAGAGTTTCGCCATATTCCGGCGAACCCGCCACCAAGGATGCCGGATATTTTCACCATGAAAAAACAAGTGATGTTTAGGGAATATCCCGACGTGGTAGACGTTGATGACCTGTGCAAAATGTTGGGTGGGATCAGCAGGAAACTCGCCTACCGCCTTCTGGCCGATCAAAAAATCAGGAGCGTCCGCATTGGACGTTCCTATAAAATTCCCAAAGCCTATGTGATCGAATATCTGACACAGGATCCATAACGCGCCGCCGATCCTGTCAAAAGTGACAGAAAAATCGAGTGGTTTTTCTCCACCCGAAGTGATGGCTATTTCTCAGCAAGTGTGGTATGTTGGTGTCGTCGAAGGCAGGCAAATCCACTGCTTGTTATGAAAAAAGGAGGAAAACATGATAACAGGCTGCCTACAGAAGAAAAATGGTTATTATTATGCCGTCCTCTACTTGAAGGTAAACGGCAAGCGAAAGACAAAATGGATCGCAACCAAGCTCCCGGTCTCTGGCACCAGCGAACGCAAAGCCCAGAAAGCCCTGGACGAGATCAGGATGCAGTATGAGCTCCAAGGAGAGACCAACACCCGTCAGGAGAGTGCGGAGGCGGTGCTGGCCAAAAGCTGTCCGACAGAGGCCCAGGCGCCATTTGCGGATTATATGGTGAAATGGCTGAACAGCGTCCGGCCCTCTATTGCCACAGCTACTTATCAGAGCTATTCCATCATGATGAAGGCCCGGGTGATCCCGTATTTCACGGCCTCCGGCATCCAACTGGGCAGTCTCACGCCCCAGCACATTGAAGATTTTTACCAGACCATCCTCGATGACGGCTACACCACCAATACGGTGATCCATTACCACGCAATCATCCGCAAGGCGCTCCAGAGCGCGGTGAAAAAGGACATCCTCGCAAAGAATCCCGCCGATCAGGTTGAACGGCCCAAAAAGAACGTCTTCCATGGTTCGTTCTACAGCGAGGACGAGATGCTTGACCTGTTCGACGCCGTCGCAGGTGATCCGCTGGAACTCTGCATCAAGATCGCCGCTTATTACGGCCTGCGCCGCAGCGAGGTGCTGGGACTCCGTTGGGACGCTATCGACTTTGATAAGAAAACCATCTCCATTTCCCACAAAGTGATCGAGGCAAATGTGAATGGCAAGTATGTCCCGGTAGGGGAGGACGTGCTCAAAACCAAGTCCAGCTTCCGCACGCTGCCGTTGATCCCCGCTGTTGAGGAATTGCTGCTGGCTGAGAAGGAGAGGCAGGTCAAAAACCGGCGGTTGTTCAAAAGCGCGTACTGCCGGGACTATCTGGATTACATCTGCGTGGATGAGAGTGGGAAGATCCTGCGCCCCAACTACGTGACCGAGCATTTCGGCTGGGTGATCCGCAAGTACGGCCTGCGCAAGATCCGCTTCCACGATCTTCGTCACACCTGTGCCAGCCTGCTGTTGAGCAACGGCGTTCCGATGAAGCAGATCCAGATTTGGCTGGGCCACAGCACCTTCTCTACCACTGCCGACATCTACGCCCACCTGGACTTCTCCGCCCAGGAGCAGTCTGCGGCGACGATGGGCGCGATGTTCCAGCGTAAAGAAGTATCCGCAGAGTAAAAAAGACTACGGCGAGAACTCGCCGTAGCAAATGGGGCCCCCGCAAAGCCGTTCTCTGGCTTTGTGGGGAAAGGAGGGGCAGCGGAGTGAGCGCGCCCTGACTTTTGAAAAAAGTCGGGGCAAGCGATGCATAGCTTGCCCCGACTTGGACAAAGGCGGCAAAATCGATCTCCCCGACAGGTGTTCGATTCTGTTTTTGCGTCCAAGACAAACCCGACAGTAATGCTTTCGAGTAAAATGTGCATTTATTTTTGAGAAATCCAGATGTGGATTTTTGAAAAAGGAACGCACATAACTCATCAAAGCTGCGGCCTTCTTATTTTTGAAAGGAAATTGTTTTCGCAGAATAATTCAGCATATATTATCCATTATCCGTGTCAGAGGCACCTGTTTCCTCAGCGACTACTCCCTCGATCATATCGGTTACCACCTGATTAAGCTGGGCTGCATTCTGGGATGTAATCACAGGAACACCAGTCTGCGTTTCCACAGCCTTGCGTGCATCCCCAGCCACTTTGCCGCCCGCACGCGCTATCTCAACATTTTCTGCAAATGTTTCAGGCTCTTTTTGTTTCGAGATCTCTGTGGTGGTCGCTTCGGCCAGCATATTCAAGACCAACTCCAGCGTGGTCATATTATCACGGAGATTCTCTTTTTTCAAACCTTTGAGACGTTTATACTGCCTGGTTGTCATACCGGACCATGCGCGGGAGATCTCATCGGTCAGGATGGCATATTCGATACCCTGTTGAACGCCACGGGCATCCCATTCATCAGTCAGCTCTTTACGCACCTGGATCGCCTGGAGCCGCTGGTTGATCCATTCACGGCTGTATCCTTTTCTCTGATAGGTTTCCAAGGCCCGTTCAATGGTCAGCTCAGGATCGATGGTTTCTTCTATACGCTCCCGGCCAACTTGAGCCAGCCACATTTTGAACGGTTCTGCCTTGGGAGAAGGAATGGACTGGATGATGCGCAGAAGCTGCTCGGTATCAGCTACATCGGTCAGCCGCTTTTTGCCGTCAGCCGCTGTCATCTTCAAACCGTGACAATTTGTCACGGTTTCATTGCCTTCCTCTCGCATCCGCTGTTTTAGCTTACGCCAATAAGCGGCAGGATCTTTACTGTCTGTCAGAACGGCTATCACATCTACGACTGAGAAGAACCATTCTTCCTTCTCCTCATCCCATGCGGTGCGGATACGCTTATCCTCAAAGAGCTGGATCTTATCATTTTGTCCCATCGATTCCAGCCTCCTCTCCATCATGCCGCTCCAGGGTGATCCCATACTGCTTCAGCAGTTCCAGGGCCTTTGCCATGCCCTCATCAGTGAAAGAGGCGGACTTGCTTCGGTTCCCGGCATTGACCAGCCCCTCATCCGTCAGTTCATTCAAAATACCGAAATCATACCCTTTCCAGGTCCGGCGGATTTGAAGACGAAACCCAGGACGGTCATGCTTTTCGTGGAGATCTGGAACGAGGCGCTCTTCCCAGGAGGTGAGATACATCAGCATCAGAGTCAGATCCTTGACTGTATCTTTGTCCATCTGTTTGTCCTCCACGGGTAAGCCTTTGCTGTAATTATAACATAGTGAAGGCGCTGTGTCTACTCAAAGAGTTCAACAAGAGCAGATAAAAGTTCCAGAACAGGGTCAGGCACATCGTCCGCCGATCCCATATCCTGAATCTCTCCATTGGAGTATTCCACATGGACGTTCCACAGCGGGGATTCCGCATCCTCCGGATCGACATCGGCAGGGCCGCAATAATCCTCTCCCCACCAGAAAATCTCCAGTGTGTGTACCGTCCACTTCAGGAGCTTTGTCAGGATTTTGGGCGGCGGCGATACTGCCTGAAATGTGCCATCCTGCTGGATGTGAACAATGGCTGGCGGTGTCTGGCTGACCTGGTAGCTCTCTTTGATGCACACCAGGTCGCCATAGGGATCGCAGATCTCGCCATCGATGTTCAGCTTCAGCGTTTGGATGGACAACTCCTGCTTTTTCTGGTTTCGCGCCTGGCGGGGAAATCGCTGCGCATAGACCATACAGGCCAGGGACTTCACCTCTGGCCGGTGGTCGTGGGTTCGATTTTTCAGCCACGTCATCTCGCTCTCGCTCAGACGGCGCAACGGTAGATTTTCCAAACGACGGAGCGTCATCTCCTCCGCCTGCCGCGCCGGTGAGAGACGGGAACAGGCTTTGCAGATATGCGCAGCATGGCCTCTGCCGCTGAAGCTCTCGTTGGACTTCCGCATCCCGCAGACCTTGCAGAAATGCCCCGGAAGTTTTTTCTTCGCCATCCCCATCGCCTCCGCTGCCGTTACTATAACATGGATCAGCCGTATTGTCGAGGGCCAGGCTTTCGTGGGTACGCTCACGGATATTCCCGGCCAGTTCCAGCTTCGACCAGCCGAACTGCCCAGCCGCTTTGATATACCATGCCCGCTCCTGAGTGGACAGCTCCGCCTCCAGAATGACTACGTTCTGTGTCCAACCGATGGTCATGGCCTCACCCAGCACCTCCGGTGCGCTCTCATAGGTACGATAGAACTCCCGCATCCGGCGCAGGTTCCGGGGGGAGAAGCCGGAGGTGTCAGGGTATGCGCCGCACAGATACTCCGCCGCGGCAACAGCGGCGCCTTTCTCTGGCCTGTCGCTGACCAGCCGGCCAATCTCACAGTACAGTTCCATCTGGGGCAGGTCTGCCGTCATCAACGTATCCAGCGCCGCGAACATGGCGCTGTAGTCAACAGGTTTTCTGACGTTCATTCTGGTTTCTCCTTTCCGGCGCGGGTGCGCCTGTTTTTTATTCTCTGGAGTTTGAAATCGCCAACGCGCAAGCCCTCGGTCCCCCGAGGGCTTGCGCCTTAGCGGTATCGGGTCGTGTCGTCGTCACTCCCATTGCAGCTCCACCATCTGTTCCCACTGGATGATGAAGCGGTCATCCACCACACAGTTTTGGTGGTAGTGGCCCAGGAACCAGCAATCGAATTGGCACCGCCGCTTGACCATCTGGAGGAAGTCCGTCAGCCGGTCCGGGGTGTAGTTTCGATCCAGCTTCTGCTGGATGCTGGTGGGGGCGCAGTGGGTCAGGATGCAGTTCACTCGCCAGTTGACCCTCTCCAGGTTCCTGACGGCCTCCTCGTATTCCTCCTCAGAGGGCATCTCCTGGGGCCACCAGGAGACGCCCTTCACCCGGAATATCTGCCGTGTCCGGCGCTTGAACCAGTATTCCTGCTCGAAGCCGGGGGACGCCGGATCGAGGATAGTCATCGATGTCGATGACCATATCAAGAGCCTCGGTGAAGGTGGACGGTTCCTCCACTTCCAGAGCGGCGCAGTATTTCATGATCTCGCCGTCTTTTTTAAGGCGCTGGAGACAGAGAGCCATCTCATTGGCGTCCTCTACAGTGATACTGTCCATAGGGATCAGCCGGTTCAAATAGGGCGCTGTATATTCGGCGCTGGCGATCACCGCTTGAGCGAAGTCCTCGATTCTCAGGGACTCCTTTGCCTGTCCCAGCTGCTTCTCGGAGGCGGGGAGGACAAGGGGATAACTCTGTTCTGAGGCTGTGAGTGTCAAAAGCATGGCTTTTGGCGTCTCCTCCTGCACTGGCGCTTCCTCACGGCGTTTGACAAGGCCATGGGGCGTGTATATCCCTCCAAGGGCATCCCGCTGCTCCGCGCCGATCCTGGCGTAGTCCAGATAGGGCCGGGCCTCCTTCGGAAATCGGAATTTTCCAGTTATGAACGCGGTATCCACCAGGAAACGGCCCAGCTCCTCGTCTGTCTTGATTTTGGGGAATATCTCATAACGGTCCAGGCTGTTTGCGACATGAACCGCAAAGTCCAGATCGCCGGTACATTCCAGTTCCAGCGCCCCGGAAAAGAGGCGCTGTTCCTCCTGGGTCATACCGTTGATTCTGGCGTCCAGGGTGTTCAGCTTCTCAATGTCAGCCCAGGGTGTTCAGCACGCTGTACCGGCTGTTTACTTCATCCACAGTGCAGTCCCGGTTGACGGAAAAGCCCAGGTCAATTGCCTGGAGCATCTCAATGGTCTTATCGTACTGGTCAACGGGAATGGGGAAGGGGATAGTGATCTGATCGCATTCCGGACGTCGGGGGTTGCTCAAAACCGCTTGGATCACATAACTCATACGCCGCCGCCCTCCTCAAAGCCCTCTTTCATCTCCCACTCACGCTGCCTCGGCTTGGTGGGCCGGTTGCAGGGCAGCTTCTTCTGGGGCCTCTTTTTCCGGGTGTCAATGCGGGTAGACGGCGATCTGGACGGGTCCATCATCATCCGCTCCAACCCCGCCAGGCGGGTATCGCCCATGAAATATCGTGCCATATTCTTCTGTCCTCCTGTTTTGGT
>CAJUQN010000100.1 GCA_910588625.1 uncultured Oscillospiraceae bacterium | reverse complement strand
GGACAGCAGCACGCTGGGGGTGGAGATCTCGGTGGCATTTCGGATATCGGTGGCCATATTGGCGGAGCCCAGGCCAGACACGTAGGCTTGCAGCTGGGCCGTATAGGTGCGGATAACGTTCTTACGGGCGGTGTCGTTCAGGTCGTACCAGTTGGACAGCTCCAGCACAGGGATGTTAAAGGTGTCGCTGTCCCCCCGCACCTGAAGGCTGATGGCTCCGGGATTGTTCCCGGCATAGGTCAGGTAGAGGGGGCCGCCCCGCGGATCGGTGAGAGAGCCGATTTTGGGCACGTAGATGTAGTTGCGCCCGTTCACCAGCCGGATGGCGCCGCCCTTCCACACGCCGGATTCGCCGTAATACTGGGTGGGCGCCACGTACACCGGCGCGTCGTTGGGCAGGGAGGCGTAAATGGCTACCGTGGCTCCGGCCCGGGCGGACACGCCCAGGGGCTGAAGGTCGCTGGCGCTCTGGCCATATTGACTGTCCTTGTTGGCGCCGCGGCTTTGGAGGTCGCTCCTGACCAGACCGAGAGCAGAGTTATCGCCCTTGAGCAGGGCGGAGGCCAGGGCTAGCTCATCCCTCAGGCGGTCGAGGTCCAGGAAGAAATCCGCTTTCGCGTCCAGCCGCGCAGAGAGGGCGGAGATGGTGGCGGCGGTGACACCGGGCTTCAAGGCGGTGAAGGAATCCCCGGCAAAAAGAGCGGCGATCTCATCCGCCAAAGTGTCGCTCTTGTAGAAGGCCATCTCGGAGACGCTGACCCGGCAGCCGTTGCCCTCCCGCTCGTTCAGGGTGATGGAAAGCTCCTTCACCCCCTTCACCAGAGGGAAGGTGAGGACCAAGTAGTTCTTGTTTGGGTCCATGGACTTGGCGGAGTACAGGGTCTGGGGCAGGATGGTCTCCCCCGCGCTGTTCTTGGCGGTGACGGTGTAAGTGTTTAGAGCGTACTTGTGGTTCCCACCCAGATAGGGCACCAGGATGGCGTAATTCATGTCCTGGGGCTCCTTGAAGGTGTAGGTGAACTGGCTGGACTCCCACCAGGCCCGGGCCACCCAGTAGGTGGCGGCGTCGTTGTCCACCACGTCCATCACCTTGAAATTGGGGCACAGACTCTTATCCACATTGTTGGCGTTGCCCATAGTCACAGACTGAATGATGCCGCTGTCCAAGCGGCCCTCCGTGGGCAGATCGGGCATCCCCAGGGTCTCCTTTTTCGGCGTTCCGGAGGCGGTGGCGGAATAGGGACCTGTGCCGTTGACGTTGCCCGCCTTCACAGCCACCTCATAGATGACGCCGTTGGTCAGCCCGGTGATGGTGGCGGTGGCGCCGGTGACATTTCCGCCGAACTGCTGGAAGTCGGCCTGGCCGGACACGCGGTAGAACACCTGATAATAGCTGGAATCCTTAGTACTGCCCCAGTTCAGCCGCAGGGACTGGTCAGACTCGGTGACGCGGATGTTGGAGGGTGCGCCGGGCACGCCGGCGGGCTGGGGGGTGGCGGACACGATTTTGGAGGGCGTTCCCTTCCAGTCGCCGCTGGTGGCGGTGACCTGGAAATAGTAGGTTTTCTGGTTGTCCAAACCGGTGACTAACGCCCGGTTTGTGTTGACGGGCAGGGTCTGGGTCAGGGCGTTGGAGCTCTGACCATAGGCCACCATGTAGCCGGTAACGTTATTCACTGCGTTCCAGTTCAGCGTCACCTGGCCATCTCCAGCGGTGGCAATGAGGCCCTTCACCCGGTCGGCCTCGTTCTGAGGATTGGCCGGGACGATATCCTTTAAAAACTCAATCTTAGTGATGCTGGCAAAGCCGGTTGCATTGGCGGTGCTGGTAACCTGGATGGTCACCTTTTTCACCGCCACCCGGCGGCCCAGGTCGATGGTGATGACCTTCTGGCCCTCGTCCTCGCCGATGGCGTGGACGCCTGCCGGAGAGGCGCTATTGAAGGGTACGGACATGACGGAGCCGTCCGTCAGCTCCAGTGCGACAGTGCCGGCTTCGGGGGCCCCGCCGCCAAAGCCGGCGGGGCAGGTGATTTGAATTTGGCTCATCTCCACGCCGTTGGGGGCGTCCAGGGTGATGGGCAGCTCCGCCACCCCATTAGAGGGCAGAATGGTCACGATTCCCTCATCCCGGAACAGGTCCTCTACGTTGCCGCGGATGAGGTCGGACGCCTCCATATGGGCGGAGACGATGGCGGCGGTGTCCACCAGCTGAGCGCCGCTGGTGGCATTTTGGTTGTGGTTCACATAAGCCAGGTCGGTGACGTCCACCTTGCCGTCACCGTTCAGGTCATAAGCGGCGGTGCGCTGGCCCAGCTGGGCGTCCATGGCGGACAGGTCGGCGTCATTCACCGCGCCGTCACCGTTCACGTCGCCCAGGGAGAATGTGCCATCCCCGGTGCCTGCGATAACGTGCTGGCTGTAGTTGTTCAGCGTGACATTGTAACGGAACGTCTTATAGCCCGTGCCGGTGAGGGTAAGCTCATACTGCGCGCCTCCGGCGGGGAGGCCGGAAAGCTCCACTTCGTAATAGCCCACCCGGCTCTCGGTGGTCAGCTTCACGCCGTCAGTGTTTTTCACGGCGCTGGAAACTGCCGCCCCAAGGCCGTTCTCCCGGGTGGCGCCGGAGGGCAGGTCCATCGTGACGCTCTGCCCGTTCCGGCTGACCTGGAGTTGAATGTTCCGCCCCGCCGCGCTTGCCGCCGTCTGGGGCAAGTCGAAGCGGAGGGTCAGCCCGATGGCGCCGGTGAGGGCGGCGTCCGCCGCCTGGGCCTGGGGCAGCCCCCCCAGAAGCAGAGAGCACACCATGGTCAGGGCCAGGAGGGCGGAGAGGGTCCGTTTTGCTGGTTTCATCTTGAACACCCTTTCTGTATTGTCAGGTCCTTCCAGTTGTTATGTAAACACCGTGATGGAGGAATTCATTGTAATATCTGGGAGAAGTTCTGTCAATATGATCTGGGGCAAAATTTTGGGGAAACGGGCGATATCTGCATTTTTACAGATGGAATCAAAACTCTGTTCGCAATAACAAGACGGCCGGAGCATGGAGATGATCCACGCCCCGGCTGTGCCGCAGACATTGTGTTTTATACTATTTGCTATCCAGCACAACGCCGATCCGCTCCCCGCACAGGTCCGCTTCGTTCTGGGCAAACGTGTGATTTGTGGAGGCGGGGGACATCATGACCACCTTGCCTGTCCGCAGCCATGTTTTCGATACATTAAATGTTTTGCAGATATTGTTGACTGCGGCGGCAGAGGGTTCCCGTCTTCCGATTTCATAACTTGCAATATTGTTTTGCGTGGTGCCAATTTGGTCAGCAAATTTCTGTTGCGTATTGAAGACAACCTGGATGTTCTGCGCCAGCGGAGCCGGGATAACAGGCTTTTGGTAAAGCCCTGGGGACCATTCTCATCATTGGTCCCGGGCAGACCAATGGAAGGCACTGGCTGGGTCAGGTGAAAGCCGTTGTAAATCAGGTTTGTCATTTCAGTGTAGTGAAGACATCTGCCGATGCAACGTTGGACGGCCATCTTGCACAGGCGGCGCCCCAATTGGGGATTTGGGGCAAGCGCTTTATTCTCCCTCCTTTTTATTTTTTGCTTTCCAACGCAGCAGCACAATCAACTCAGCAGCAGCAATCGCAGCGACTGCAACCACGTCAATCGCGATAAACATGGCGTTCATTGGGCTGATAGAATCATCAGATTCTTCATGGGTGTAAAAACCACTGTTTGCCACAGTATACAGGATGTTTTTGCTGGCCTGGCGGAGTGCCTGGACGCAGGTGGGGGAATCCAGGTCTGTGAATTCGTTCGTGGCAGATTGACCGAAGCCCAGCATCATGTCATTACCGGCCCGGACACAGGCATCGGAAATCATATAACCGTAAGAGCCGTCATAATCAGTGCAGACTACGCCCTCAAACCCCCATTCACCCCGAAGTACGTCTTTAAGCAGTTCGGGGTTAGCGCCGGCATACACAGGCCCGATCCAGTTGAAAGAGGACATCACACCCAGACACTGGTAGTCAAAATTTTTTACGCACAGCTCAAACGGTCTCAGATATATCTCCCGCATGGCCTGCTCGTTGCAGTAGGTCAATAGGAAAGCGCAGCGGTTGGTTTCCTGATCGTTCAGCGCAAAGTGCTTGATGAACGCATAGACCCCGTGAGCGGCAGCTCCGTTGACCTCGGCGGCCGCCATCCGGCCAGACAGGACACTGTCCTCGGAGAAGTATTCAAAATTACGTCCGCCAAACGCGCTCCGGTGGGTGTTCATTGCGGGACCATACCAACCGTAAATTCTGAAATCATCAAACTCCTGCCCCATAGCATCACCCAGACGTTCCACAAGCTCTTTGTTCCAGGTTTGTGCCATAAGTACCTCTGCGGGGAAAGGCGTACCTTGGATGCCGGACATGAGGTGATTGATCCCAGCAGGGCCATCACATTCGGCGGTGGCTATTTTCCCAATCGAGTCGATGGCAATAGTGCTCCAGCCGCCCCGGTTGACTAAGCCGGTCATATCATCGACCGTCAGCTTGTCCAGCAGCTGTTCCCACAGCTCATCGTTGTAGCTTTTGCCGGTTAAGTCGGATAGGACAACCTGACCGCTGGCTCCGGTCGTTGGCATAACATCGTCTGCGGAATCATATTTGGTGGGATCGTAGTAAGCCGAGGAAGCAGCGGAAACCAGATCGCGCGTGGCATTATCCATGGTATAGGCATTTTCAGCGGGAGCAGCGGAAGCCTGCGCATAGTTCGCGAAGCCATCAGCTCGGGATAAGTAGGCAGCGCCGCCTTTTGCATAATCGAACCGATTGATCGGAGCCTCGTGATCTGATGTACGCCCGGTGGAGCTGTAGTCAATGTCTTCACTGAGCGTGAAGGTTTTACGATCCAGCACAGTGTGGGAATCCGAACGAATCGAAATGATATACTCTCCGGATTCCAGAACGTAACCACCGTTTGCCGTTTTAATGCACTCACTGTCATAGGATGCCAGTTCGTCCAACGGAAGCTCAAACGTGACGGCCTCTGTATCGCCGGGGGCCAGCTGTTTTGTTTTGGCAAAATCAAGCAGGTTGACGCTGGACTTCTCAATCCCGCCGTTATAGTAGGGCGGAGTAAAGTACAGCTCCACTACTTCCTTACCAGCTGTATCGCCGGTATTGGTGACCAATACCTCTACCTTGAGTGTGTCTGAGGTCTGTTCAAAGCTGCTGATTTCCTGCTTGAATGTCGTATAACTGAGTCCGTATCCGAAGGGGTACTGCACCTTGTCCTCATAAGAAAACAGTCCCTCCTCAGCAGCTGTCTCATAGAATTTGTAGCCTACATAAATCCCCTCTGTGTAATTAACGAAGGAGATCGCACCCTCATAAGAATTGTCCGAGGCTGCAATAGCCTCTTTCAAGTCGTCCAGCCCACGGTAGGAGAAGTTACCGATATTGGAAAAAGAGGGGGTATCCGTCAGGTCATAGACAAATGTATCTGCCGT
Source organism: uncultured Oscillospiraceae bacterium (assembly GCA_910588625.1). Taxonomy (GTDB): domain Bacteria; phylum Bacillota; class Clostridia; order Oscillospirales; family Oscillospiraceae; genus Enterenecus. Next base: position 3,456 of record CAJUQN010000100.1, on the reverse strand, counting down.
ACGTCCAGAAGGGGATACCGCGCCGCTGACGATTTCACCCAAGGCCGCCATGCCGGTGGCGCCGGTTCCAGGTACAAAGATCACCGCGCCAATGGAATCATATTCATTCACCCAGCCCAATTCCATGGCATTGTTGGAGTTGACCACCACGATCACGCGGTCAAATCTTCCGCAGACCGCGTCCAGCATATCCTCCTCCGTATTGGACAGCTCCAGATAGTGTTCGCCCGGGTCAAAGTCGTCGTAATCCCCGTTATTGGTGTATACGCTGTTGAGGTAGTTATATTTTTCCGGCGTGATGGAGCTTTGATCCCGGTTATTCCAAGTGTCATGGATTACGGCGTTCATATCGGTAGGTTCGTCAGAACCTTCACCGCCGCCCCGGCCAATGCACACCACCGCCACATCGGAAAATCGCTCCGCCTCATCCATCAATTCTGAGGTATAGCGATCTGCTGCAGGCTCGGGAAGCGATCAATCCTTGGAAAATACACCGAGCCCGTCGCCGCCGCGACCCTCCTGGTATTCGATATACATATTGGTCAGCGACTCGTTGGTTTTATAGCCGGCGTCTTGCAGCGATTGTAAAATGCTGATACAATTTGCTGTGTCAGAGGAACCCGAGCCTGTGCCGCCATATATGGGCGCGGTAGAGCGCCATCCGAACACATTTAACGTGGTAACATCTTTTTGCAGCGGAAGCAGCCCATTGTTTTTCAGCAGGACAAGCCCCTCCTCGCCGGTTTCCCGGATGACGGCCTTGCTCGTTTCAGCGGTTTCATCAGACAGCTCAGCGGTGGAACCGTTGAGGATCAGGGAGATGCTGTCATACATGGGGCCGTAGCAAATCAAGTTCGCGATAATCACCACCACAAGGACCCAGGCCAATCCAGCGCTCCACCGCACCACATGGCGGGTTCCTTTCTTTACCAGAAAGTGGGCGGCCACCATAATCAGGACGGCCAGCACCAGCGTTCCCAGGATAGCATAGATGTAACCGCTCAGCAACGTGACATAGGTGGTCAGGTCAGCTTTGCTAACCCCTAATGGTGTCAGCAAAGGGTCCAGCAGAGATACAATTATGTTGGTCATATGCATCTTCCTCCATCTTTATTGTTATTGTGCGATTTGCCCAGAGGGTGTTCTTTCATCATATTGTTTTTTCTCTACAAAGAAAGGCCCGATTCGTATTCTGTTGTTTTGAATTCGTATTTGGTGGATTTGTTTAAAAGCAAATATGTTATGATAAGCAGAAAGTATCCAATATTAAAAAGTAGGGGGCAAGTGGTATGATTCGTATTGCAGTTGTTGAGGACAATGAGCAAGATTTGCGGCAGATTGTAGATAAGCTGCTGGAGTACCAAAAAGAGCATGGCAGCCCCCTGGAAATCTCAACATTTTCTAATGGCATGGAATTGATGACGCACTATAAGCCAATTTACGACCTGCTGATTTTAGACATCGAAATGCCTTTGATGGATGGGATATCTGTGGCAAATCGGGTGCGGGAAGTCGATAAAATGGTTCAGATTCTGTTCCTGACCAATATGGCTCAGTATGCTCTGAAGGGTTATGAAGTAGAGGCCAAGGGTCATATTCTCAAACCTATCAGTTATTTCGCACTGGTCATGGAGATGAAAAAAATTGAGCGGACGATTGGAAGCCAATCCAAACGGAGTATTCTTCTTGCCGGCATAAATGAGACAAAACGCATATTAGTGGATGAAATCACTTACGTGGAAATCAATAACCATCAGCTGATCTTTCATACGCTCAGGGAAACCAGCGCAGTCACGGGTTCCTTGAAATCAATAGAGAGGGATCTTGCCCAGAATGGTTTTGCCAGCTGCAACCGCTGTCACTTGGTCAATATGCGTTATGTGGAACGGGTGGAAAAGCTGTCTGTTGTAGTGGCGGGAGAAACACTGTCCATCAGCCGGAACAGGCGCAAAGCCTTTTTGAACGCATTGAACGCATATTATGGAGGGTGGACAGAATGAACGCCTTTCTGGAGACGTTTCGTGTTTTACAGATTTCTTTCTGCATTGAAATCATGTTGGCTGCGCTGGTTTATCTCCTTCCCATGAAAAAGCGATTTCGCTGGTGGTGGGTACTGTTTGCCCTTCTACTGCCGGTGCTTTCCGTTTCACCCGGCATCCTGTGGCCGTGGGAAATGCTGCTGCTGTCTGTCCCCGAATTCACATATATTTCTGTTTTCTTCCAAATGGGCTTTTTGATCGTGCTGTTCCGCATCTGCGGTCAGGTTGATTGGACCGAGGCGGTTTATGCCGCTACGTGCGCCTATGTGACACAGCATACGGCCAGCTCTCTGAGCGCGCTTATCACAGGCCGCCCTTACTTGGAAGGCGGAGATATCGGTACGATGCTTCTATCTGTAGTTATTTATGGTTTGGTTTACCTTTTTACCTATTTCTATGTTTCAAAACCATTTACGGACAACTGGAGCTACCATAAGTCTACCATTCAAAATATCCTGGTCCTCTCACTGGTACTTTTGCTGGCTCTTTACCTAAGTCTGCAATGCAAAATATATTGCAGTGATACCAGGATGTTCCGCGTTTGTCAGGCTTATGACGTGCTTGCCTGCACATTTTGGATTTGGACGCAGATTCAACAGTATCGAGAATTCCACGCAAAAGCGGAAACAGCTGCGGAGCGTGAGTTATGGGCCAGCCGAAAGGCACAGTATGAGCTTGCAAAGGAAAACATCGCCCTGATAAACCGAAAATGCCACGACCTGAAACACGAAATTGCCGCACTTCGCAGTATGCAAGATACTAAGCTATTGGCGGATTCTCTGAGCAGTATTGAGCAATCCATTCAGATTTACGACAACACGATTCAGACAGGTAACCGGGTTCTGGACACAGTCTTGACGGAAAAGAGCTTGCTGTGTGAGCAGGAGCATATCACTTGGACCTGCATGGCGGATGGTACGCTGCTGGACTTTATGGACCCCCTGGAGCTGTATACCCTGTTGGGCAATGCCTTAGACAATGCAATTGAGGGTGTTCGTCAGATTCAGCAGGTAGAGCGGCGGGTGATTTCAGTTAGTCTAACAGCAAAAGGAAACTGCGCACACCTGCAAATTGAAAATTTTCATCAAGGGACATTGACAGTGGTGCAGGGGCTTCCACTGAGTACAAAAGAATCAGATGGATATCATGGCTATGGACTGAAAAGCATTCAGGACATCGTGGAGCGCAACGGAGGCTCCATGGTAATCCACACAGTGGACAACATATTTTGCCTATCCATCCTGTTCCCGATTAGAAAGAATTCCTAAAAAATGCGGGGCTTGCGGTTCCATGACAGTTAGAATAAATAAAAGCTGCGAATGGGGGGGAGTTTTACCTCCCATTCGCAGCTCTTATTTTTAGATTAACTCTAAATGAGCAAATCTGAAAAATAAACGAAGGCAAACCTCAGCGGAAG
>CAJUQN010000099.1 GCA_910588625.1 uncultured Oscillospiraceae bacterium | reverse complement strand
CGTCCATGACGATGAACTTGTCCTTGGGGGAGCGGCCGGTGTAGATGCCGGTCATGACGTTGACCGCGCCCAGTTCGGTCATCTGGCCCTTCTCATAACCTTCCAGAGAGGGGTCCATCTCCGCCTCAAACAGCTGCTCGTAAGTGGGGTTGTATACGAGCTCCTTGACGCCAGTGATGCCGAGTTGTTCCAGTTCATGGATGTCCATAAATAGTTCCTCCTCTTATAATATATGGTGTATCATTGCATCGCCCAACCGCCGGAAAGGGGCGGGACGAGAGCTGATGGTACTGGTGGAGAACCATCTTCCACCGGTTACACAGTATAGCATAACTTCCCAATCAAATCTACGACATTTTGCGGTCATATGTTAAACTTTCCACAAAATCAGCGTTTTAACCAACCGAATTTGGAAGGATCCCAGAAAAATGAGAGCACTTTGACGAATGGACTGAGGGAAGCGGGAAAGGGCAAAATCCAAAGTCTGGAAGAAGGAACGGAAAAAGCAAATCCCCCACCCTCCCAAGGGAGAGCGGGGGATGTCTGCGTCACAGGTTACTCAGCCTCGATGGCGCCGGTGGGGCAGGTGCCCTCGCAAGCGCCGCAGTCGATGCAGGCGCCGGCGTCGATCTGCATATGATCGTCACCCATGGAGATCGCGCCCACAGGGCAAGCGCTCTCGCACGCGCCGCAGGAGACGCACGTGTCAGTGATTTTACGAGCCATGTATTACACCTCCAACAAATGATGTGTTTTGAACCGTTCTCTATTGTACCACATCTTGTGAAAAATGCAACAAGAAATTTTTGAATCCGAAAGGGGTATAATTTTAGCTAAAATTTCCCATCCTTGCCAAGAGGACTGTGACCAGTTAGAGAACGATGGGAGAACGTGTATGGAACGGCTGAGTATTTTTCAAAGATTGCGGGGTTTTTTTATGATGGATCGGAACAAGGGGGATCAGACGCCCCGGAACACCGGGGGCCGCCCCGGGGGCGACCCCCAGGCGCTCTACCGGGAGGAGCGGCCCCGGGCCCGGGAGGGGACGGAGACCCGCCTCACCGACCGGTTTTCCCGGGATTTGACCCGGCTGGCGGCCATGGGAGCGCTGGACCCCCTGGTGGGTCGGGATCAAGAGGTGGGCCGGGTCATCCAGATATTGGCCCGGCGCAACAAGAACAACCCTGCCCTCATCGGCGAGCCCGGTGTGGGCAAGACGGCGGTGGCAGAGGGGCTGGCCATGCGCATGGCCTCCGGCGCGGTGCCTGAGCCCCTGCGAGGCAAGCGGCTGCTGAGCCTGGACCTGGTGTCCATGGTGGCGGGGACAAAATACCGCGGCGAATTTGAGGAGCGGGTGAACCAGGTGCTGGCCGAGGTGCGCCGGGCAGGGAATGTCATTTTGTTCCTGGACGAGCTCCATAACATCGTGGGCGCGGGATCCGCCGAGGGGGCCATCGACGCGGCCAACATTCTCAAGCCTGCCCTGAGCCGGGGGGAGATTCAGGTGGTGGGCGCCACCACGCTGGAGGAGTACCGCAAGTATATTGAGAAGGACGCCGCCCTGGAGCGTCGTTTTCAGCCTGTCAAGGTGGTGGAGCCAAATCCTGACCAGGCAAAGGCCATCCTCCGGGGCCTGCGCCGCCGGTATGAGGAGCACCACGGCCTGACTATCTCCGATGATGCCATCGACGCGGCAGTGGAGCTGTCCCAGCGCTACCTGCCGGACCGCTACCTGCCTGACAAGGCCATCGACCTCATTGACGAGGGCGCGGCCCGGATGCGGGTGGAAGAGGAAGTGCCCGTCTCCCTCCGGGCCCTGTCCGACAAGGCGGAGCGGGCGGCCCGGGAGAAAGCCCAGGCCATTGCCATGCAGGACTTTGAGCGGGCGGCCATGCTCCGGGACGCGGAGGCGGACTTCCGTAGGGAACTGGACCGTAAGCAGACCCGTCAGAACGGCGGCGCCGCCCGGGAGCTGGGCCGGGAGGAGATTGCGGTGGTGCTGTCCCAGTGGACGGGCATTCCGCTGGAGTCCATCACCAAGGGCGAAGCAAAGCGCCTGCTGGAGCTGGAGGGAGAGCTCCACCACCGGGTGGTGGGGCAGGACCGGGCGGTGTCCGCCGTGGCGGCGGCCATTCGCCGCAGCCGGGTGGGCTTGAAGGAACCAAACCGCCCCATTGGGGTTTTTATGTTCATGGGCCCCACCGGCGTGGGCAAGACGGAGCTGTGCCGGGCTCTGGCGGCGGCGCTGTTTGGCAGCGAGGACGCGCTGATCCGCTTCGATATGTCCGAGTATATGGAGAAACACGCCGCGTCCCGCTTGGTTGGTTCCCCCCCGGGCTACGTGGGCCACGAGGAGGGGGGGCAGCTCACCGAGCAGGTCCGCCGCCGCCCCTGGTCGGTGGTGCTGTTCGATGAAATCGAGAAGGCTCACGACGATTTGCAAAACATTCTCCTCCAGGTGATGGAGGACGGCCAGCTCACCGACGGACAGGGCCGCAGGGCGGACTTCCGGAACACAGTGGTGGTGATGACCTCCAACGTGGGCGCGGAGAAGCTGGTGAGCAAAGCGCCGCCCCTGGGCTTCGCCGGGGGCAACTCCGACGACAAGCGCCGGGAGGCGGTGATGGCGGAGCTGAAGGGCCGCTTCAAGCCGGAGTTTCTCAACCGGCTGGATGAGGTGATTTTGTTCGACCGTCTGGAGCGCCGGGACCTGGAGCGCATCGCCCTGCGGATGCTGGGCGGTGTGCGGGAGCGCCTGTCCGAGCTGGGTGTGGATCTGGACGCCAAGTGGGAGGCGGTGACCCTGCTGTCAGATACCAGCGGAGAGCGGGAGCAGGGGGCCAGGCCCATCCGCCGGGCGGTGCGCCGAAGGGTGGAGGAGCCCGCCGCGGATATGCTGCTGTCCGAACAGCTGGGGGCGGGGGATACCCTGTGCCTTGCCGTGGAGCGGGAGGCCATCGTCCTGCGGACGGAAAAGCGGGAAGTGTGAGAAAAAGCGGAGGGGACGGCGGTCCCCTCCGCTTTTCGGCAGGGGGGCTTTACAAATCCGGGGCGTTTTTGCATAATAAAAATAATGAGCGCTGAGGAGGTTTTAACAATGATCGAATACCGAACCGTTTCCGCCAGTGAGCTGGACAGGGCGCTGTTTTGCTCCTTTAACCGCCGTCAGGTGGTGGTTAAGTGCTGGCGGCGGGAAGAGGGCGAGTGGGTGATCCGCGGCGACCCGTTTATCGACGACTGGTCGGAAAAGGATTATGGGTTTCTGGTGTCCTGCCTGAAAAATACGGCGAGCGCCGGCGGTCTGGTGCTGGGCGGGTTCTGTGACGGGGTGCTGAAGGGCTTTGTCTCGGTAGAACCGGAGCTGTTCGGCGGGGAGAACGGATATTTGGACCTGTCCAGCATCCATGTATCCGAGGACATGCGGAGAAAGGGAATGGGCGCGGCGCTGTTTGCCGCGGCGAAGGATTGGGCCCGGGCCCACGGCGGGCGGAAGCTGTACATATCCGCCCACTCGGCGGTGGAGAGCCAGTCGTTTTACCAAAGGATGGGCTGCGTGGAGGCCTGTGAATATAACCAAAAGCACGTGGAGGCGGAGCCCTTCGACTGCCAGCTGGAGTGCGTGCTGTGACCATAACGACAAAGCGCGGCAGGGGCGACCCTGCCGCCTTTTTTGGGGAAAGAGGGGCTTGACATTGGTATGAAATCGTACTATACTCCTTTGTGCTCTGGTACGATTTCGGACATGAGGAGGAAAACTATGGATATCAACGTTTCAAAAGAACTGAGGCGCTTCAATCGCCTGATGGGGGAGATCAATGGGGCGTATCACGAGGCGGCGGTGAAGCTGGGGTTGTCAGACAGCACTGTATCTGTGCTGTATACGCTGTGCAGCGAGGGGGACCCCTGCGCCCTCCATGAGATTGTCCGGCAGTCGGGGATGAGCAAGCAGACCATCAACTCTGCCATCCGCAAGCTGGAGGGGGAAGGCGTCATCCGCCTGGAGGCGGCGGGAGGCCGGGGGAAAAACGTCCGCCTCACCGAGCAGGGCCGGGAGCTGGCCCGGCGCACGGCGGTGCCGCTGATTGAGCTGGAGGATGAGATATACACCTCCTGGAGCAGGGAGGAGCGGCAAACGTATCTGGAACTCACCGGGCGCTTTGCGACCGCCGTCAAAGAAAAAGTGAAACAATTATAAAAGGAGCAAAGACGAAAATGAAGATCCAGTTGTCAGACCACTTACCTATTCAAAATTGTTGCGTTACACCCTGCCGTCCATCGTGATGATGGTGTTCACCTCCATTTACGGCGTGGTGGACGGCTTTTTTGTGTCAAACTATGTGGGCAAGACCTCCTTTACTGCCGCGAACTTCATCTATCCTGTGCTGATAATCCTGGGCTGCGCGGGATTCATGCTGGGCGCCGGCGGCGGGGCTCTCATTGCCAAGACCATGGGAGAGGGAAAGGGGGAGGAGGCCAACCGCCTGTTTTCCCTGGTGATTTACGTTGGGATTGGCTGCGGTGCTGGCGGCGCTGGGCCTGGTGTTCATCCTTCCTATCGCCGCCGCGCTGGGGGCCCAGGGGCAGATGTTGGAGGACAGCGTGGCCTATGCACGGATCATCCTGCTGGCCATCCCGGCGTTTGTCCTCCAGTATGAGTTCCAGTGCCTGTTTGCCACGGCGGAAAAGCCCACCCTGGACCTATATGTGACGGTGGCGGCGGGGGTCACCAATATGGTACTGGACGCCCTGTTTGTGGCGGTGTTTCGCTGGGGGCTGGAGGGCGCGGCGGCGGCCACCGCCCTCAGCCAGTGCGTGGGCGGCGTCATGCCGCTGGTTTATTTTGCCCGCCCCAACAGCAGCCTTCTGCGCCTGGGCAGGACGAAATTCGACGGGAAAGCTCTGTGGCGGACCTGCGCCAACGGCGTCTCAGAGCTGATGAGCAGCATTTCCGCCTCGGTGGTGAGTATGCTGTACAACGCCCAGCTGCTGCGCTACGCAGGGGAGGACGGCGTGGCGGCCTACGGCGTGCTGATGTACGTCAGTCTGGTGTTCCAGGCGGTGTTCATCGGCTATTCGGTGGGCACAGCCCCGGTAATCAGCTACCACTACGGGGCCCAGAAGCACGGGGAGCTGCGGGGCCTGCGCAGAAGGAGCCAGGCCGTCATTGCGGTGTTTGCCGCCGCCATGTTTGCCGCCGCCCGGTTGCTGGGACGGCCCCTGTCCCTGCTGTTCGTGGGATATGACCGGGAGCTTTTGGAGATGACCGTTCACGCCTTCTCAATTTTCTCCTTTTCCTTCCTGTTCTCCGGGTTCGCTATCTTCGGCTCATCCTTTTTTACGGCGCTGAACAACGGCCTGGTGTCCGCCATTATCTCGTTCCTGCGTACGCTGGTGTTCCAGGTGTCCGCTGTCATCATTTTCCCGGTGATCTGGGACGTAGACGGCATTTGGCTGTCCATCGCGGCGGCGGAGGTGATGGCTGTGGCGGTGACGGCGGCGTTTTTGTGGGGGATGCGGAAAAAGTACCAATATTGACGGGATCGGGGCGGCGCTTTCCAGCGCCGCTCCGGTTTTTTCCAGAATTTTTTCTCGTTCACAAAAAATCCATAGGCAGACAGGAAAAATTGTGATATAATATCCCCTAACTGTGAAAAGACGCGCCGCTGTCCGCGGCGCTGGACGGGAGGGGAATCGCGATGAAGCGTATTGCGCTGGCCATACTGGGTACGGCCATTGGGCTGTGCCTCAGCGGCTGCATCTTCGAGCCGGTGGACAACCTGTACGCGCCCCCCATCCTGCCTCAGGAATACCGGGACCTCCAGAACACCATCGACGCCACGATGAGCGAGCTGGGGGCGGAATACGCCACCATCAACTCCGGCAGCAACACCTCCACCATCCAGCTGCTGGATATGGACAACGACGGTGAGCAGGAGACGGCGGCGGTATTCCTCCGGGTGACCTCCCCAGAGGAGCAGCCGATGCGGGTGTGCCTGTTCCGTCAGGACGCCGACCAAACCTACCGCCAGTATGTGATGATTTCCGGCGAGGGCACCTCAATCAACTCCGTGGCCTATGAGGACCTGACCGGGGACGGCAGCCGGGAGCTCATCGTCAGCTGGCAGCTTAGCGTGGGGGTGCACATTCTGTCTGCCTACAACTTCACCCGCAGCGGGGCCAACCTGCTGATGACCACCACCTATAACGAGGGCTACACCACTGTGGATTTGGACCAGGACGGCGCTCAGGAGCTTATCGTGTTCCAGCAGGATACCACTGGCGAGGGCTACAACGTGGCGGAGTACTACGTCTACCAAGACGGGGTGCTGGGGCTCTCGTCCACCGCGCCGTTGTCCGATGGGCTGAAGGACGTGGCGCGGGCGGAGTCCGGGCTGCTGTCTGACGGGCAGCTGGGGGTCTATGTCACTATGGAGCTGGAGAACGGCAATGTCACCGACGTGCTTACCATGGACCGGCTGGGTCTAAGCAATGTCACCAGAGACGCGGAGAGCGGTGTGAGCCTGGCAACTTCCTGGACCAACACGGAGGCAACCACCACCGACATCAACGGCGACGGCGTGTTGGAGATTCCCCGGCCCCAGCTGCTGACCCCACCGGACTCGGAGAATACCACAAATCAGTACCTCATCTATTGGCAACAGGTGGACTCCGACGGCAAAAGCGCCACCAGTGAGATTACCTATCACTCCTTCACCGATGGATGGTATCTCACCCTACCCAACGGCTGGGATATCAACAACATTACGGTATCCCGGGATGACAGCCTCAGCGGACGGGGCGAGCGGGCGGTGGCGTTCTACTACTGGCCCGACCGGTCCAAGGAACCAAAAAGATTTCTTACCATTTACCGCCTTACGGGAAGCAACCGGGTGTCCCGGTCCAAGCAGCCTGGACGGGCGGTGGTATACAGCGATGGCAATACCATCTACTGCGCCACACTGGATACAAAGGCTTGGAACTGTGGCATGGATGAAACCGGGTTGCTCCAGCGGTTCAAGCCGATCATGGCGGTGTGGTCCAACAGATAACAAAAGTATAACGACGATTTGAGAAAGTGGGGAACGGGTTAAAATGCGCAAGGTTTTGGTTTTGGAGGACGAGACCAACATCCGCAGCTTTGTGGTCATCAACCTGAAGCGGGCGGGTTACGATACCATTGAGGCTGGCACTGGGGAAGAGGCGCTGGCCCTCATTCAAAAGAATCCCGACGTAAAAGTGGCGCTTCTGGACATCATGCTCCCCGGGGAGATCGACGGCTTCGAGGTGTGCCGCCGCATCCGGGCGGGCAACTCCCAGATGGGCATTATCATGCTCACTGCCCGCACCCAGGAGATGGACAAGGTCAGCGGCCTGATGACCGGGGCGGACGACTATGTGACCAAGCCCTTTTCTCCGGCGGAGCTCACCGCCCGAGTGGACGCCCTGTTCCGCCGCACTGGCGGCGTGCCTATCCATGACGTGGACGAGATCAACCAGCCGCCCTTCCTGCTGAACACCCGGAACCGCACCTTAGAAAAAAACGGCAAGCGGGTAAAACTAACTCAGGTGGAGTATTCCATCGTGAAGCTGTTTATGGAGAATCCTGGGAAGGCCCTGGCCCGCGAGGAGATCTTAGAGGCCGTCTGGGGCAAGGAGTACTTGGGCGAGCTGAAAATCGTGGATGTGAACATCCGCCGTTTGCGCATCAAATTGGAGGATGACCCACAGAATCCGGCCCACATTAGCACCGTGTGGGGCTACGGGTACGAGTGGGAGATATAAAATGCTTCCCTCTCCAGGGGAAGGCTCTATGACGCAATCAGGGAAGGGGGGAGAGGAATGGACCGGGAAAACCGCCGGAAACGAAAAAAAAGCCAGCCCATCCAGCCGAAGCGGGAGGAGAACACGGTGGAGGAGGTCCAGACCGAAGCCCTCGCCCCCAGGAGAAGGCCCAAGGGCCGTCTGCGACGCCGCTGGTTGATCAACACTCTGGCTGTCACCTTGGTGGTGGTGGCCTTCGCAGTGGGAGCCTTGTCTCTGGCCATGTACAGCTATTATACCTCCACCATTCAGGCCAACCTGGAGAGTCGGGCCCAGACCGCTGCCGGGATGTTTCGCAACTACACTGAAACGGCCTATCTGTCCACCAGCCGGCAGTTTATCAACCAGTTTGAGGAGAAAAACTTTATCGAGGTGCAGCTGCTCAACTCCAGCGGCCGGGTGCTCATGTCCTCCATGATGGACATCTCCGGCGCCAGCGCCCACAGCCCTGACGTGGCCGCCGCCATCAGCGAGAAGCGGGTCAAAACCCACATCGGTCAGGACCCGGACACTGGTGACGACGTGATCTCCGCCTCTGCGCCGGTGATCTACAACAGCACGGTGGTGGGCGTGGTGCGGATGTGTACCTCCTTACGGCAAGTCCACGCCCAGATGGTGCGCATCGTGACGGTCACCTCCGCCGTGGGCGTAGTGGTGCTGCTGGTGATGGGTCTGTTGGCTTCCTATTTCATCCGCTCTGTGCTGGACCCGGTGATCCGGGTGACGGAGACCGCTAAGCGCATCGCTGCGGGCAGCTACGGCGTGCAAATGGAGAAGCGGTCCGACGACGAGATGGGTGAGCTGGTGGACAGCATCAACGATATGTCTATGAAGATCGACCAGGCAGAGCGGACCCAGTCCGAGTTTATCTCCTCCGTATCCCATGAGCTGCGCACGCCCTTGACTGCCATCAACGGCTGGGCGGAAACGCTATGCAACGGAGAGGTCCGGGATGCCGCCGATGTGAAGAAGGGCATGGGGATCATCGTGTCCGAGGCCCAGCGCCTGACCCGCATGGTGGAGGAGTTGCTGGAATTCTCCCGGATGGAGACAGGCCGGTTCAACCTGTCGGTGGAGCCTATCGACATTCTGGCGGAGCTGGAGGACGCGGTATACACCTATCGGGAGTTTTTCCGCCGGAAGG
>CAJUQN010000098.1 GCA_910588625.1 uncultured Oscillospiraceae bacterium | reverse complement strand
TCATCCCACTCTCCCTAACCGCTGACCCGCCCACTCTTTCTACCGAAGCCTCAAAAATGTGCCTGTCTTACGTATGGTATCTCCAACGATTTATGGACGCGGGAGATTACCCCCTGGCCGCCGCTGAAGTCGCATTTTCCGCAGAATTCTTGCGGTCCACCTGGGAAAAACTCCTCACCATCAACCCCGCTCTGCTGGAGCAATACGACGGGTACAAGCAGGAGCTGATCCGCCGGGGCTATCTCCAGCATCTGGACCGCCCTCGGGACGGAGGCACCGATATCTATTTCACCGACCGCTGGGACCCCAGCCGAAACGAGGACACGGCGGCGCTGTCCAATCTCTGGTGTGCCCTGGAGTACCACTTCATTATGAACCACGACAACGCAGCCTCCCAAATTTTGTACAATTATCCTCTGGGCGACCCGGTTTCCGGCTATCAGGAGCGGGTGGAACGGCTGGCCAGCGATTTCACCTTGGAGCAGTTTCAACTGATGAAGAACGCACTGGTGGAAGATAACTGGCTGGTCATTGCGGAGGACGGCGCCATGAGCGAAGGCGACTATATGGGGTTAAAAGATGATGCGCTGTACAACCTCCCCTTCAAACCGCCCGCAACAGGCATAAAATTAGAATAAAGGATGGAAAAACCATGTTAGACATCAAATTTCTCCGGGAGAACCCGGAGCTGGTCAAGGAGAACATCAAGAAGAAGTTTCAGGAGGAAAAGCTCCCCCTGGTGGATCAGGTCATCGAACTGGACCGCCGCAACCGGGACGCCATGACCGAGGCCAACAATCTGCGCGCCGCCCGGAACACCCTGTCCAAGCAGGTGGGAATGCTGATGGGTCAGGCAAAGAAGGACCCGTTCAAGCTGGCGGAGGCCGAGGAGGCCAAGGCCAAGGTAAAGGCCAACGCCGACCGCCTGTCGGAGCTGGAAAAGCTGGAGGACGAGCTGGCCGTTGAAATTCGAAAGATCATGCTGGTCATCCCTAACATCATCGACCCCTCCGTACCCATCGGCAAGGATGACAGCGAGAACGTGGAGGTGGAGCGCTTTGGTGAGGCCGTGGCGCCTGAGTTTGAGATTCCCTATCACACCGACATCATGGAGCGGTTTGACGGCGTGGACATGGACGCGGCGGGTCGAGTATCCGGCGCGGGGTTCTATTACCTGATGGGCGACATCGCCCGGCTCCACGAGGCGGTGCTGGCCTACGCACGGGATTTCATGATTAACAAGGGCTTCACCTTCTGCGTGCCCCCCTTCATGATCCACGGCAATGTGGTGGAGGGCGTCATGAGCCAGACCGATATGGACGCCATGATGTACAAGATTGAGGGCGAGGACCTGTATCTGATCGGCACCTCCGAGCACTCCATGATCGGCAAGTTCATCGACCAGATGATCCCCGAGGAAAAGCTGCCCCAAACCCTGACCTCCTATTCCCCCTGTTTCCGGAAAGAGAAGGGCTCCCACGGCATTGAGGAGCGCGGCGTGTACCGCATCCACCAGTTCGAGAAGCAGGAAATGATCGTGGTGTGCAAGCCCGAGGATTCCATGGACTGGTATGAGAAGATGTGGCGCTACAGCGTGGAGTTGTTCCGGTCCATGGATATTCCCGTGCGCCAGTTGGAGTGCTGCTCCGGCGATTTGGCGGATTTGAAGGTAAAATCCTGCGACATCGAGGCCTGGTCCCCCCGGCAGAAGAAATATTTTGAGGTGTGCTCCTGTTCCAATCTGGGCGACGCCCAGGCCCGGCGGCTAAAAATGCGGGTCAAGAGCGAGAAGGGCACTTACCTGCCCCACACCTTAAATAACACCGTGGCCGCGCCTCCCCGTATGCTCATCGCGCTGTTGGAGAACAACCTCCAGGCCGACGGTTCTGTAAAAGTGCCCGAGGTACTGCGCCCTTATATGGGCGGCGTTGAAGTGCTTGTTCCAAAACATTGATCTTCCCCATATTTGAAAGGAGAAACCGTCATGAAAAAGTTCTGGAAGGCTCTGGGTATCGCCGCGCTAGCCGCCGCTGTTCCTGTTCGGATTAAGAAGAATAAAGAGACTGGCCAGTTGAAATATCAGTCTCTGCTGCTCTCGGTGGATATTGGGCCTGGCGAGGACGGTGAAGGCACCGATATCGGCATCAATTTGGGCGATGGCCTGTTGGGCGATGTGGGCAAGCGGATCGTAGGCGCTAAGAAAGAAGCTGATATGTTTACGGACAACCCTGACGAAGCTGTCTTATTTGCCGACGACGAGCCCGAAGCAGCCGTCGTTGAAACAACAGAGGCTAGCGCCCCTGCACCGTCCCCCACTCCCGCGGAAGTAGTTGATACTCCTCTAACGGAGGAGTCCGCCGATCCCGTTGTCACAGAAGAGGATTTTGACCCTGACCTGTGAGGGTCCCCCACCTGGGGGGCGCCCTCCAGAGGGTTACAATCTCTTGCGCGAGAGAAAGTAACCAAAGAGCGCGCTTAGGGGGAAGTCCGGCTGTGGACACATAGTGTCCACCCGGAGTACTGCCCCCTAAGTGTGTTTTGCCTACTTTCTGCACAAGCAGAAAAGTAAGTCGCCGAAGGCAAAAGGAGGATTTGAAACATGGACCACGAACCCAACTATACTCCAGCCTCATTTGAAAAGCGGGCCGCGGCCTGGATGGGCATCGCGTACGTCCTCATGCTGCTGTTCATCCTCAACTTTGTGCTGTTCAGCGGCGGAAAACAACTCCCCGGAACCTTTCCACTATTCCTGATCCCGGTGTCGGTGGCTCTGGCCGCAATCCTGGTCCACCGCATCCGGACCAAGACCCTCCCCAACGGGATGGCGGTGGCTGTGGTGGGGTTGATTGCCTGTACCGCCGCGCTGATCCTCGGTCTGGCGCTGGGCCTCCCCGCCCTGTTGGCCGCCCTGGGAGTCTGAGCCATGGAGGCGCTGATCCGGACCGGTCTGTCCCAGCTGAACCAGTCACACCCCATCCCTGAGAACGCCCCCGCCCTGCTGAGCCGGTACGGGGAACTGCTCCTACAGAAAAATCAGGTGATGAACCTGACCGCCATTACCGACCCCCGTGACGTGGCTACCCTCCATATGCTGGACTGCGCCGCACTCTTGAACTACGCCGACTTCGACGGAAAATCTCTGATCGATGTAGGTACCGGCGCCGGCTTTCCCGGTCTGCCGCTGAAAATTCTGGCGCCTACCTTGCACGTCACCCTGTTGGATTCCCTGAACAAGCGAGTGGATTGGCTGGCTGAAATCTGTGAAGCCCTCAACCTTAACAGTATCCAGGCCATTCACGCCCGGGCTGAAGAGGCGGGACATGAGCCCATATTCCGGGAACAATTCGATTTTGCCACCGCCCGTGCTGTGGCCGATTTGCGGCTTTTGTGCGAGCTGTGCCTGCCCTTTGTCAAGGTGGGCGGGCGGTTCTTAGCCATGAAAAGCACCGACTCTGACGACGAATTGAACAGCGCGCTCCCAGCCATCCGGACCCTGGGCGGAGAAGTGGAGCGCTGCGTTGACTATACCATTCCCCACACAAATGTGACACACCGGGTCATTTTGATTCAAAAAAATACCACGATTCCGGGAAAATATCCCAGACGATGGACAAAAATGCAAAAAGTACCACTTTAAGCCAAATCTTTTCGTCAAAAAGCGGAAATTCAAGAATATTTTTTCACTAATTTCAGAATTTTTGTTGCCATTTTCAAAAATTCGTGCTATGATTTTATAGTATCGGAAGGAGGCATCCCATGGGTACTGCCGTCATGGTCACATCAGGGAAGGGCGGCACCGGCAAGACCTCCCTGACCGCGGGCGCGGCCTCCTGTCTGGCGGCACTGGGCCGCCGGGTCCTGTGCATCGACCTGGATATTGGCCTGCGCAATCTGGACCTAACCCTGGGTATGTCTGACCGGGCCCTGATGGATTTCACCGACGTAATGGAATACCGCTGTACGCTGTTGAGCGCGGCAGTGGAGCAACCGGAAATTCGGAACCTGTTTTTGCTGACGGCTCCCCACTCCTCGTCAGGGCTGGACCCAAAACGCTTCAAGTCTGTGGTAGATGAGGCCTGCGATTATTTCGATTTCGTTTTCATGGACTCCCCCGCCGGGCTTGGGGAAGGCTTCCAACTGGCAATGACCGCTGCCGACCGGGTGATTGTAGTGTCCGCCGTAGACCCTGCCGCCCTGCGCGACGCGCAAAGGACCGTAGCAGAACTCCACACCCTGACTCAACTCCACCTTGTGATGAACCGTGTCCAGCCGAAGCTGATCTCAAAATTACGGACCTCCATTGACAGCGCTATGGACACCGCCGGGCTCCCCCTGTTGGGCGTGGTGCCGGAGGACCCCAACGTCACCATGGCCACTGCCGCAGGTGTGCCGCTGATCCTCACCACCTACAAGGGCGCGGCCCCGGCTTACCTCAATATTGCCAAGAGACTCCTGGGACAACGGGTCCCATTGCTCCATATACGTTGACTCACCGCTTCATATCCCATAGAAAGGACGATCTGCATGAACATTGCCCTGATGAGCCATGATAACAAAAAAGAACTGATGGTCCAATTCTGTATTGCCTACTGCGGCATCCTCTCCAAGCACACTGTTTGCGCCACCAGCAATACCGGACGCCAGGTGGCGGAGGCGACTGGCTTGCCTGTCCAGCTGTTCCTAGCCCATGCCCAGGGCGGGAGCCAGCAAATCGGCGCGCGCATTGCCTACGATGAGATCGACATGGTACTGTTTTTCAACGACCCCACCACCGATGACCTGGAGAAAGATCTGCACTATATCATCAACCTGTGCGACCAGCACAACGTGCCCATTGCCACCAACTCGGCCACGGCGGAAATGCTGATCCACGGCCTGGCCCGGGGCGATTTGGACTGGCGTCTCATCAGCCATCCCACCGCGCCGCTGAAGGTCTGACAACTGAATCACCGCCGCTGAGAGGCCGGATGAGTACCATCCGCACCGCCGGACAGAGAAAAGCGCCTTTGACTGGAAGCGTTTACGGTAGGAGGACGGGAAAGACGCCGGCAGAGCGGGCCCGGAGACGGGTCGGTCCCCTTCCCGCACCAGAAGGATCAAGGGCGGAGTATATCCGCCGAATGTGGGTGGCACCACGAAGTATTGCATTTGCAGTGCTCTCGTCCCATAGCACAGGGGACGGGAGCATATTTTTACGGAATGCATTTCTAAACAAGTTGTTATATATCTATCAAACATACAAAGGAGTAATCACTATGGCAAAACAAAAACCCCGCACCCTGTCCGGGTTTATGGAATTGCTCCCAACCCGGCAAATGCAGTTTGAGCGAATGACTGAGCTGCTGCGGAAATCCTATTCCCTGTACGGCTTTACGCCGTTGGACACGCCCATCATTGAGGCAAGCGAGGTACTGCTGGCCAAAGCGGGTGGTGAGACGGAAAAGCAGATTTACCGCTTTACCAAAGGGGACAGCGACCTGTCCCTGCGGTTTGACCTGACCGTTCCCCTGGCAAAGTATGTGGCCCTGCACTATGCCGATTTATCCTTCCCCTTCCGGCGCTTTCAAATTGGCAAGGTGTACCGGGGGGAGCGGGCCCAGCGGGGGCGGTTCCGGGAGTTTTACCAGGCGGACATTGATGTCATCGGCGACGGCAAACTGGACATCGTCAACGAGGCGGAGGTTCCCTCTATCATTTACCAAACCTTCACCAGCCTGGGGCTGAAAAGGTTCCAGATTCGGGTGAACAACCGAAAAATCCTCAACGGGTTTTACGCCATGCTGGGACTGACGGACAAGGCCGGAGACGTGATGCGCACCGTGGACAAGCTGCCCAAAATTGGGGCAGACAAAGTGCGGGAGATGCTGGTGAGTGAGGACATCAGCGCCACCGGAGAGCAGGCGGACGAGATTTTGAAGTTTATCTCCATTACGGGGAGTAATTGTGAGGTGCTTCACGCCCTAGAGGAATACAAAAACCGTCACGAGCTCTTTGACCAGGGGCTGGACGAGCTGAACACGGTGGTAAAATATCTGGGGGCCTTCGGCGTGCCCAAGGAGAATTTTGCCGTGGACCTGACCATCGCCCGGGGACTGGACTACTACACCGGCACCGTGTACGAGACCTTCATGACTGACCATCCGGAGATCGGTTCCATCTGTTCCGGTGGCAGATATGACAACTTAGCGGAATATTATACCGATAAACAACTTCCCGGTGTCGGCATTTCCATCGGCCTGACCCGTCTTTTCTACGTGCTGGAGGAGCAGAAGTATCTAAACGACCAACTCATCACCTCCCCCGCCGACGTGCTCATCCTTCCCATGACGGACGACCTCTCCCCTGCCATCGCGTTCGCGACAAAACTTCGTGCCGCGGGGGTGCGCACCCAGCTCTACACCGAACAGAAGAAGTTCAAGCAAAAGATGACCTACGCCGACCGGCTGGGCGTCCCCTACTCCGCCTTTCTGGGAGAGGACGAGATCAGCCAAGGTAAGGTGTCGCTGAAAAACATGACCAGCGGAGAGCAGCGGCTCCTGCCCGTGGACGAGGCGGTGGCCGCCGTCCTAAAGGCACTGGAGACCAACGAGAGAACCGCCCCCATCCGGGAACCGGAGGGATGAAAAAATTTATCGCCGATCTGTGAAAAAATTTGTAACGAAATCGCCTCTTGCGCGTTAGTGTAGTGGAAGGAGGTGGCAGCCATGGAATTTGAGGATATCTACCGGAAATATTTCCGGGACGTGTACCGCTTCTCCCTCAGCCTGACCCAGGACAGGGCGCTAACAGAGGAGATCGTTCAGGATACCTTTTTTCGGGCCCTGAAGTCGCTGGACAAGTTCGACGGGTCCAAGGACATCCGCGCCTGGCTGTTCACCACCGCCCGCAACGCCTATTACTCCTACTGCCGCGCCCACAAGCGGGCGCTGTCCCAGGAGGACCTGCCCCAGGACCTGGCGGACAGCGTGCGCATTGAGGAGCGCATCGAGGACGAGGAGAGCGCCTTTGCCATCCACCAGTTTTTGCACTCCATGGAGCAGCCCTATAAGGAGGTGTTCTCCCTGCGGGTGTTCGGGGAGCTGCCCTTTGAGAAAATCGGACGGCTGTTCGGCAAAAGTGCCAACTGGGCGCGGGTGACCTTCTACCGGGCGAAAGTACAGATTATTGAGCATATGGAGGCGATGGATCATGAAAGAGACTAACTGCGACGTCATCCGGGACCTTTTGCCATTGTATGAGGACAATGTGGTCAGCGAGGAGACCGCACAGATGGTGCGGGCGCATTTGAAAAACTGCCCCGCCTGCCGGGAGGAGCTGCGGAAAATGCGCACGCCCATCTCCCTGCCCCCCGACGAGGATGAGGAGGCGGTGAAACGGTTCCTGGAGCACCGGGCAGAGATTCGAAAAAAGCAGAATGTCAAAATTGCCTGTGTGGTGTCAGTGCTGGCGGTTGTCATTGCGTTCTGCCTCTGTTATACACTGATCCCTCGGAGCTGGGATAGTATTTCCCATGACGCAAATCCAGACTGGATCATGGGCAACTGCGCAATGTTTGTTTTTCGCGGCGACACTCCCAAAATCGACCTCTGGCAGATAGATGAAGAATATAAATATGATGCCGTCGTAATCAACGAGGTTATGGATGCGTTGCGGGCCGGGTCCTACCGGGCGGAACTGCGCAATACGCTGAACTATACGCCGCTGGGAAAATTTCTGGACACGTCCACAAAAGGGGCCTCGGATATCGTGCATTTGTACCTGGTTCGAGACAACGAAGTTATAGTTACCGCCACCTTCTACAACGACTACAGTCACACCGTCCAAATCTGGGTGGAGGAAAATCCAAACACCTTTTTCTACCACACGGATGGAGCGGTCTGCGACACGCTGGCCGCGCTGATGAAGGAATACGGCGTTACGGAGTAAACAAAATATAATTTACTATATCTATTTTACAAATTGGAGATGATTGCAATGTTTCAATCGCGCACCCACACCTGTAATGACCTGCGCATGGAGCACGTGGGCCAGCAGGTGAAGATCGTCGGCTGGATGGAGAACGTCCGGGAAGTCGGGCAGAATCTGGCCTTCGTGGTCCTGCGGGACTTCTATGGCACCACCCAGGTGGTCATTGAGACCGAGGATATGATGACTGCGGTCAAGGGGCTCAACAAAGAGTCCACCATTTCGGTGGAGGGCGTGGTTCGGGAGCGGGACAGCAAAAACCCCAAGCTGCCCACCGGCGATATTGAGGTGGTGCCCACCAAGATCGAGGTGCTGGGCCGCTGCCAGCACAACGAGCTTCCCTTCCAGATCAACCGCTCCCGAGAGGCCGACGAGACCCAGCGCCTCAAGTACCGTTATCTTGATCTGCGTAATCCCGAGGTGAAGAACAACATCATCCTGCGCTGCAACGTAGTGGCCGCCCTTCGCGCCGCCATGATCGGCGAGGGCTTTTTGGAGATCACCACCCCTATCCTCACCGCCTCCTCCCCCGAGGGCGCCCGGGATTATCTGGTGCCCTCCCGTAAGCACCCCGGCAAGTTTTACGCTCTGCCCCAGGCGCCCCAGCAGTTTAAGCAGCTTTTGATGGCCTCCGGTTTCGACCGCTATTTCCAAATCGCCCCCTGCTTCCGGGATGAGGACGCCCGGGGCGACCGCTCCCCCGGAGAATTTTACCAGCTGGACATGGAGATGGCCTTTGCCACCCAGGATGACGTCTTTGCCGTGCTGGAGCGGGTCTTGCCCCCTATCTTCGCCGAATACGGCAAATACAATGTCGCCTCCGCGGCTCCTTTCACCCGCATCCCCTATCTGGAGGCCATGGACAAGTACGGCTCCGACAAGCCCGACCTGCGCATTGACCTGACCCTCACCGATGCCACTTCCCTGCTGTCCAACTGCGGCTTCCCGCCCTTTGAGAACCAGACGGTGAAGGCCATCGTAGTGTCCGATTTTGAGGGCACTCGTAAGCAAATCGACGGGCTGTGCAATGAGGTGGAGGTTCAGTCCGGCGAGAAAGCCTACTGGTTCCGTTACGACGACAAGGGCGAAATTGTGGGCGGCATCGCCAAGTTCGTCCAGCCCATCAAGGACCAGGTGGTGGAGGCCCTAGGTCTCACCCCCGGCTGTTTTGTGGGCCTGACCGCCGGAAAGCTGCTGACCGCCCAAAAGACCGCGGGCGTACTGCGCGCCAAGCTGGGCGCTTTCTGCCCCAAGCACATGGACGTGGAGCGCTACGAGTTCTGCTGGATCGTGGACTTCCCCATGTACGAGATCGGCGAGGAGTCCGGCGAGCTGGAGTTCTGCCACAACCCCTTCTCCATGCCCTCCGGCGGCTTGGACACCATTGAGAAGGCCATCCAGGGAGAGATCGACCCCCTCACCATTACCGCCGACCAATACGACCTGGTGTGCAACGGCGTGGAGCTGTCCTCCGGCGCCGTCCGGAATCACGACCCGGAGATCATGGTCAAGGCATTCCGGATGGTTGGCCTGGGCGAGGAGGATGTGAAATCCAAATTCCCCGCTATGTACAACGCCTTCACCTACGGCGCACCCCCCCACGCGGGCATCGCGCCGGGTGTGGACCGCATGGTCATGCTGCTGGCCGGAGAGGACTCCATCCGCGAGATCATCCCATTCCCCATGAACAAGAACGCCCAGGACGTGATGATGGGCGCGCCCAGCTTTGTGG
>CAJUQN010000097.1 GCA_910588625.1 uncultured Oscillospiraceae bacterium | reverse complement strand
TCCTGCTTGTATGCCCGTAAATCAAGGCTTTTTTGAGATAATCAACCATTTTATATGAAAAATTATGGTATCTCTAATGATAAGCGGAAAGCTGTATTGCTATTCATATTTATTACAAGCCTTCTTGTGGGTTCTTTCTTATATTCTCAAATCAATATATTGCTCATACAAATATGCGAATCTATTCCGGCCCTAAAAGATTTTTTAAATAGCTGGGAGTATCTTGGCCTTTTCCCCACCCAGGTAACAGTCTTTTTAATCTTTAACTTTCTGACTTGGGTATTTAACAAGCATTTGTGGAGAATGTTCTTTTTCCCGAAACTGTTAGATGTGCCCGATTTAAATGGAACATGGGAGGGTGGATTTGAGTCAATTCGCGAGGTTGATGGGCAGCAAATTCAGACAACTGGAGGTATGCAGCTAATTATAACACAAACCTGGGATAAAATGATGTGTCAGAGCATTTTTGAGAAATCTGAATCCTATAGCGATATTATTTATTTGGACTTAGATAGCGCACAAGGTATCGTATTGAAGTTTACATATACAAATAAGTCCCATGATACTGCATGTGGCTTACCAGAGTTCTCCGGCTATAATGAACTTAAGTTAAAGGATAAAAATACACTTGAAGGCACTTATTTTACCAAACGGATTCCGAGCACTCGCGGTAATCTGTTTCTAATCAGGAAGAAGTCAGATGATGACATTAATGAAACTATTAATTAGCATGATAAGAGATCATATGCAGAAACAAAAAATAACGGTCATGAAAATAATGCCTATAGATATTGTACAGGATTCATCTATTCATCATTGATCTGTCACCGTGTAGTTAACCAGTTTTAATAAAATCTTCCGCTCATTAGGAATATCCTCGCTTAGCACCCGCTCCAGCAACCCGTTCAGCACCTGCCCCACTTCCGGCCCTGGTTCGATTCCCGCGGCAATCACATCCCGGCCATCCACCGCCAAATCTTTCAGCGTGAGGCATTGCCGCTCCGCCAGAATCTGTTCCGCTTTGGCCCTGATCTCCTCCAGTTCCACCAGACGATTCTTGACCTTCTCATAAGCCTGCCCCATGCTGTCCGCCCGCTTGACCTCAAGAAGCTGAAAGAACGCCTCCGGCCCCATCCGGTTGAGCCACCGCCGGATGACTTGGCTCCTGGGCGGCAGCTGCGCGTCATGGCGCTCCACCAGCAGCACCACCCGCTCTCTGGTCTTGTTGTCGAATTTCAACGCCCGGAGCATCTCGTCCGCCAGTTTGGCGCTGACGGCAGGATGGCCGTAGAAATGGTCGATGCCCTGCTCGTCAGTGGACTTGCAGGCGGGTTTGCCGATGTCATGGAGCAGCATGGCCAGCCGCAGGGTCACATCAGCGGGCACCGCCTCCACGGCGTGGACGGTGTGCTCCCAGCCGCCCCAGCAGTGCCAGGGGTTGTGCTGCTCCAGCGTGACCAGCGGCCCAAGCTGGGGCCAGAATTGGCAGAACACGTCTGGGTACTGCCGCAAAACGTCTCCGGCATTTTTGCCTATCAGCAGCTTGCACAGCTCCACGCTGATCCGCTCCGCCGCCACCCGGTCTAACATAGTCCGGTTGTCATGAATAGCCTGAACGGTGCATTCTTCAATGCCGTAACCAAATACGGAGGCAAACCGCAGGGCCCGCATCACCCGCAGGCCGTCCTCCTGAAAGCGCTGATCCGGCTCACCCACACAGCGGATCAGCCCCGCCTTGATATCATCCGCACCTCCGAAGGGATCCCGCAGGTTCCCGCCCAAGTCCATGGCGATGGCGTTCATGGTGAAGTCCCGACGGGCCAGATCCTCTGTCAAATCGGGGACAAAACGCACATAGTCTGGCCGCCGGCGGTCGGAATAGGGCCCCTCCGTGCGATAGGTGGTAATCTCATAGGGCTCGCCGTCCACCAGCACGGTGACGGTGCCGTGCTTCAACCCGGTCTCAATGATCCGCTGTCCGGCAAAGTAACGTTCCGTCTCCTCCGGGCGGGCGGAGGTGCAGATATCCCAGTCGTGGGGCTCCACACCCCGCAGCAGATCCCGCACACAGCCGCCCACCAGATAGGCTTCAAAGCCCGCCTCGGCCAGCGTCTGGAGAATTTTCCGCGCTCCAGCGGGAATGTCAAATTTCAACTAAAAGCACTTCCCTTACGCATAAGGCAGTAAAATGGCAGCTGGGATATTTCCCGCCGTCATTTTACTGCCTTATGCGTATGCAATTTACCTGCCCGCAAGTTCTCTCACACTTGCCCAGATGCCGTTCAGCTTACCAGTATTGCCAAAGCGCTTTACTGGACATTGCGGCGAGCGGCAACGACCAACAAAACCGCAGAATTCCGGCTATATTTTGTCTGTCGTAATATTCAGGCACTGTTTCTGATAACGCCCGATAAACGTGAGCATCGCCTTCTGCAAGTCCAAAATAGATGATGGCTCGGACAGCACGCGATACATTTTCCGAATTTCCTCCTGAGCCCTTTTGCGGGGCGGGTGTTCAAAGTAGGACTGGATGCTGACTGTGCAGTTTCTCAAGTAATCTGTCAGGTAATGGGCGAGGACAGGATCAAAGCTGCTGTTGTACAAGCGTATGGCAAGGTTCCCAGATGGAAAGAAAGCATATGCTTTGACATCATCGAAATCACCACCCCCGAACGTAAACCATTCGGGATGTTTTTCTGGATCCCAAATCCCGCAATCATAGAGCGCCTTAGCAACGGCAAGCATACGCGGGGGACAGTCCGGCAGCAGCTCCCGGTCCTTGTCCCGCTTCAGCAGCATACAATAGTCATTCCACTTCATATCCAGCAGCAGAATGGCCTGGAGATCGGCGAAGGTCTCGCTGAACAGATAGCACACCTGTTTCTCAAACCGATCCAGCATATCCTGATATGTGCCGCTCTCAACCTGGGTCTCAGACTTAAATATGCCGGATATGTCCTCCAGAATTGCATAAAACAGGTTTTTCAGCTTGCCTTCCGCCAGTTCATTTATGGTCCACTCCTGGGCCGGATTAGGCTCCCGGCCTGTCTCCGGGTCGGCTAAGCCGATTTCCCAGCGGACATAGCGCCGGATCTGCTCCATCAAGGTCTGGCCGCCGGTATTCCCAGACAGAATCGTTCTGATTTGCTCAAAGGCTCCCTCACATAGCTCGGGGATGTCCCGTATATCCCCGGCTATCTCTAGAATCAAATCCTTGATGTTGCTCTGGTGGTTCCTCTGACCACTACTGTATTTATCCTTCGCTACCTCCTGGGCCAGAACCCGGAGCGTCTTGGCCGCGCCGCACAGCGCGTTCCATGAGGGATAATGTTCCGCCCCTGCCGGATGCTGTCCCGGCGGGCAGAATAGCTTCGGAATCCGGGCGTTCAGTTCAATAAACCACGCGCCTATCAATTCATGGAAAGCCCACTGTATGATGCATTCCTTCCGCTTCGCCCGGTTCCTATTCCCTTCGCCGACGAAGTGGGAAATCTCATGCCCCAGGGTTTCTGTGGTAAGCTTCAGGGTATAGAAGGACTCCTCGTCCATATTGATGTCTAGCCATTCATCGTCCGCCAGGAACTGGCCCAAGGCCAGGGAGGATACGCTGAGGGTATTGACCAGCTTGGGCGATATGGACAGGCCATAGAAATATTTCCTCTCGTCCTTGAGGACGTTTAGGATGCGGTAGGCCATGGCGGTATAGTACGCCATGATTTGGGACGGAACCTCAAAAGAAGGGAGATGGAACGCCGGAACCTGGACAAACTGACGGTTGGTCTGGTTCAGACTGTCCACCAGGATCGCCGTATTGGAAAAGAACACGGCAAAGTTTTTATGAATGGTTTCAAGTTCTTGCTGGGACAGTGTCCGGCCCTTCTTTCCGAACAACCGCTGCCCGTACTCTAGCAGATCCAGGAACTGGGGCACCAAGCAGGTGCCGAAGTCCGATGACAGGGGGTTTCCGATCAAGGAAACCGCCAGCCAGGATGATTCCTTCAGCCACCGGCACCACACCCGGTCGGGGTAGTAAATGTCCCCGCCCGCAGTCAGGCGGCGGTAATGCCTGATGTAGGCCGCCTCAAACGCCGTATACCTGCCGACCATCTTTTTTTCCAGAGCCTTCAGGTCACGGGTGGGATAGTCCGGATCCCTCCAGTCATGGCTGTCCTCCTTCATAAGGACAATCAAGTCGTAGGTCGTATACCAAGCGTTCCCGCCAGCAGACCCGATCAGGGCGTTTCGCACTTGGTTAAGCCATGGCAACGAACCGTTGGGACAGCAGAGACTGATGTCATTGCGGCCCAGCAGCCAGTTGACGTATACTTTCTTACCCTGAAGGACCCTTGCGTCCGAGCCATCCCCACACTTTGGAGCAAACCGGTCCAGGGTCGCATAATCCCGGATACCCAAGCGGATGCAGGTCCGGAAGGTTTCCTGCTCCGAACAGTTATAGAGCGCGCGCCTGTTTGAAAAGCCATAAACCGTAATGATATCCTCCGGTATCAGACTCCCGGCATAGCACAGGTCGAAAATGCAGCTTGTATATCGCTGGAAGTTATCCCCCCGCCCAAAAATAATGATATCACAGTGGTCAAACGTGAGGTAAGCCAAATGGGGCTCGCCTGAAAACTTTTCCTCGATGAGGCGGAGAATCTTCTCCAAATCTGTGGGGCGGGAGAGGTTGAGCATGGACACAAAGAAAATCGGCGTGTCCTTATTCTCCCAAAAGCATCGGATCTGCTCCGCAGTATATCCCGGGACGCCGGGCCGGTCCGAAATATCCGCGATGGCCACGATGGACTGCAGGATCTCACCGGGCTGCCCTGTTTCCTGCATAGAGCACGCGGTGAGGTAGGCGTTCTTCAATTGGGCGCAGTCATCCAGGGCAGCAGGCTCAACTTTAATGGCGTCATAATAACAGAATGAATAGAATGCGTTTTCTCTGGTAAAATGATCCGGGAGCCCGCCGCCGATTCCGCGGGAACACAGAGAGAGAACCCGACCGTCAACCCTTCCGCCTATGCTTTGTCCATTGTCTTTTCCCATTGTCATGCACCTTCTGTACCGTTTTATAGGCGCGTGCCTGTCAAATTGAGGAAGGAGGTGGGATTACCTCCCACCTCCTTCCTATCATACCGTTTCTTCAGCAGGCCTTTGGTAAATTGGTGACACCGAGTATCTCCGGTTCCCCTGGCGGACGCACTGTGAAAGGGGCGCAGTATCATCTGTCCGCCTTTTGGCAGAGCAACCCTGTTCATATTGAATAGCCGGCGTACGCGTTCCAGGTAGGGCTGTTGCCGCTTTTTCCTGCATCTGTCTTTCCTCCATACTGTTTTACGCATTACAACACGCGCTTGTATAGTATACCACAAGAGAGCATATAAAACCAGTGGCATTTTTACTGAAAACAGTCCACAATTTTGGTTGTTTTGTCCAGCCACGTCAAGAGCGCGGCGTCCCCCTTCCGCTCCCGGGCGGGTGGTCAACTGTGCAGCTGCCGCTCCATGTCTGACCCCCGGATCACGCTCAAATCACCATCTTCGCTAAAGAGGAAGGCAACGGCCTTGGTACCGGGGCAGTCCCGGACCAGGTTCGCGAGAAATGCAGGGATGGAATTCCGTCTGGAGCCGGAAGCCATGGATCCGTCAACCACTGCCTGCCCATCCACAATCACATTGATGAATTCCAGCGTCCCCTTGGTATAGTCCACAATAAAACAGCCGTCGATCCGGGAAATCCCGCTTATGGCCCCGGCACGTTCATCGTCAGGCTCAATCTTCAGGACACTCCATGGCTCCACGCGCTGGGCACGGCAATGTGCTTCTAGATCGCGCATCCGTCCGGCCACTGCGGGATGCTGCAAATCCAGAAAAATCGCGGAGGTTCCGTGCTGCTGCCGGCTCAGCACCTCGATAAACTGCCGGTAATCTTCAAAGCAGGGGGAATCACCGGGCTTCCGCTGGCTCCCGAGGCAAATGCCGAGCTCCTGCTCCAGGCTTTCCCGGCTTTCCTCAATCGGATCCCTGATGAAGCGCACCTGGCCGTTCTTAAACTGGAGCACATCCTGTCCCGAGAGGGAAAGTATCCATTTACCTTGTCCATGGATGCGGGCCCGGATGGGAAACCGATCCGCCTCCTTCTCCGGGACAAAGCCAAAGCAACGGTAGCAGGACTTCTTCCCGTGCTCCTTGGAAGCCCCGGAATCTTCATCCTGGACAAATACAAGCGCCTGCCTATCCTGTTCACGTCCGCCGGGCTTTCCGCAGCCCGCCAGCAGCTTCCTGACGTACTTCAGCTGGGGGGGCTGGAATAAAACGTCCCTACTTTTTTCGCCGCAGGTTAGCTGTATACCGATGCCCATCGGGGGCGTCATCCCTGCCGGGAGGAACAGCAGGGAACCGTACGCCGTCTCGCCCTCATAGGTCCTCTCCGAAAGATTCGCCACATCTTGAAAACGGAACCCAAAGAGGCACTCCCCATCCACAAAAATCCGTCGGCTGATCCTGTCATGGATGGCTTCGGCCAAACTCTCCGGGGTGTGCCAGACAGATTGGGAATAATTATAAAACCGACCGTCCCCCCTGGCTGATTGGATCTTGTCTGCCTGGATATTCGGGACCACCTCGTCCAGCACCTGATCCGCCAAAGCCCGCCATTCCGCTTTCTGGTGGCAATTTGAGAAAATAACCGCGCAGCCGCCGGATGAACGGTAGACAATCCTGTGGCGTGCGTCTTGTTCGGTGCAGGTGCCCTCTCGGTACCCGAACGCCCCCTTTGGGGCGTGAAGCAGTTCGCCAAGTTGATCCAGCATCTGGTTGATCCGATAACAGCGAATATGGCTGTCATGTGCTGCCGTTATCAAATATATGCCCCCTCTTGCGTGCCGCAGGGTGGTGGCCACACGGCATAAAACGAACTCAATATTGATGGGATGTGGAAAACTTTCGACACCAAAAACAATTTATATTTATTTTACCAGCTAATTCTTCCTGTGTCAATCGCTTTTGCACCGTTCTCCGTTATGGTTCCTAGCTTGTCCAGGACCGTGATGTCGGGACTCAGATCGGCTATTCCACAGAATTAAATGTAGTTGCCGGGGGCAGGCAACCCCTGATTTTCCAGCGGCTGGGTCACAATGGCGCTGATGGTCGGCACGGGGCGCGTATTGATCCTCCCCAATGAATCAGCCTGCATTTGTTGTCCGCCCACCCCAAAAAGGGATTTCACAGCGCTCGCCCACCACTAGGACGATGACGATGCCGTGCTATAAACTAGTCTCAATGATCCGCTGTCTGATAAAACAGCGCTCCGTCTCCTCCGAGCGGGCAGAGGTGCAGATATCCCACTACGCCCCGCAGAAGATGCGTTGCTTTTCCTGCTCGGTAATTTCCATGACAGCATCTCCCTGCCCAGCACATTAAAGACGCTTTACAAAGCGTCAACAAAGGCTCCGTCAAGAAGAATTGCATACCTTTTAAGCGTAAGGCTTCTTATTGATAGGTATTCTCCTTATATAAGCGGGCAATATCTCTTTCAGGCAGGCGCAATATTCTTCCAGCAGTTTTTCATCAATCGCGTGCTGGATGATGCCCAGGGACGGAATACCATAATTACACTCAGACACGATGCAGATGTACGCCATAGTCGAAAGATATTCTTCTTTTTTCAGCCCATCAAGAATAATCCGCAAATATGGGCCGCCTTCCCGTTCAGCCTGGGCTAGAAGAATATCCATGCTTCTTTGCGCATTCCAGACAACCTTTGCGTGATCCCATGTTCCGCCCTCCACATCAATACCTCCGGCGAGAAGGGAATCTATCAAAGTTTCACGTTGCTTTTCCAGGAATGCTTTTAAGCCTAACTCCAAGATATTTGATTTCATCATAAAATACCCACCTCTCGTTTATGTGTTTTTATAGAAAACGCGTCACTGATCCTTAACTGAGAATCAGTGACGCATTTTTACAGAATCCACAATTTATTGATACCAACATGATAGTTTGTCCCAGTAAAGCCTTCATCGGTAAAAACATTGATTTGAACAAAGCATTTTTTGTGCTTGCGCTCGCCATTCCTGTTTGGTTGTAAAATTTGAGCAGTTACGCCGTTCTTCAAGTAATAAATAGCTTGTCCCCCAAAAGTGTCCTTTGGTAACCACCCCCCACGTAGTGGAACCCAAATGTCCCGGCGCTGTGGAGCGCTATATAGACCTCAGCCAATATTATGATCGATCCGGTCTCCAGCCCATCAAGCAGGACATACTCTCCGTCACCACAGAGTACCAAGGCCACTACAAACGGGCCTATCGTTGCCTGGGCGCGGCTGGTGAACTTCGTCGGGACATGAACGAACTGCTGGACGGCGAACAGGTCCAGCAGCGCCTCGCCAAGCGCGCTGCTGGCATCATCTCCCGCGAGCTAAAAGGTCCCTCTCATGGAGAAGGCCGCACCGACCAGCGCTTTCTGTCCGCCGTCACCCACAAAGGTGCTGTTGCCCTCTGGGATACGGTATCCGCCCAGGCGGAGCGCATCTATGAGCTGTCCGACAACTACGCTCTAGCCCACCACCTGCTCAGCCCCATTCTTACCGCCGCCCTGGCCGCGGGTCACGACGCTGTTGCTTGTCCCGACCCCATGGCTCCCGACCGTCTGGCCCACCTGATCTTTCCCGGCCTGTCCCTGGCCTTCGTCACCTCCACCCAGGAGGCCCCATGGCCCCACCACGCCTTTCGCCGCCTCCGCCTGGACACCATGGCAGACCCATACGTCTACCGTCTTAACCGCCCCCGGCTGCGCTTTACTAAGCGGGTGGTCTCCGCCCTTCTGGAAGAAGGCGTCACCGACCTGGTCCAGGCCAAGGAAGCCCACGACCGTTTGGAGCGTCTTTACAACCCCTACGTCAACTTCGACGGCGTATTCGGCACAGCAGACCGTCTGGCTCAAGAGGTTTTAGCCCTGAAAGGCACATAAAAAGAGGGGGAGGACCCACTCCTCCCCCTTCCTATTTAGAACCGTCGGACAGTAGAACTGATAGGGCAGTTTACAGCCAGTCGGACACCACATCTTCTAAACCCGCCGGAGTCACGCGGCTGCGCACCAGCAGCCCGCAGAGCTCGTCGATGCGGGATGCGCTGCACGTGATGTTTTCCACGCAGGCCTGCCCGCCGCCCTGTTCCGCCACCTTGATGCCGTAGCTCTCGCAGGAGTAGGGCCCTACATCCATCTCTCCAATGAGAATGAAGTAGTCAAAGCACCGGACTGTGCCGGCCTGATCGGTCAGCACCACGGTTTCCAGAAATAATTCCCGCATTTCCTTGTTTCACCTCTCTTTCCTTGTGTATAGGTCTATTATCCATATAGTAATCACTTTGCGCAAGGGAAACTGTTCGACACCGTTCGACTAAATTCGGCAAGAGTACAAGATGTGGAAAAATCACGGGATATCAAAACACCAGCACTGGGCAGCCTACATATTTATGTGGAAAATTTAAGCAAAAATGCACAAAAAACCCGGAACGAAACACAAGTTCGCTCCGGGTCCTTTAGTGGAATAAATTCCCTAGGCACTATTTCCAGCTCGGCCACAATCCCTTGTGGTCACTGGATGGGTATACTACAAAACGTAATCTTACAGCTCGTCAACGGGAGTCTTGGTACGGTCGGCGTTGTAGACGTAGAAGCCCTTGCCGGACTTCTGGCCCAGGCTGCCGCCGCGGACCATCTTCCGGATCAGCGGGCAGGCGCGGTACTTGCTGTCGCCGGTCTCAT
>CAJUQN010000096.1 GCA_910588625.1 uncultured Oscillospiraceae bacterium | reverse complement strand
GCCAAGATTGGGAACCTCAAAAACTTTGCCGAGGCCGTCAATTTTCTGACCGAGAGGGGCATCGCCACATTGGAAGATTTGGAGGCCCATATCGCCGCCCAGCGTGAACAGACAGAGGCAATCAACACATCTATGAAAGCCAAGTCCGCCCGTCTGAACGAATTGAAAGAACTGCTTCGCCTCGCCGCCCTCTACCGGGACACCAAGCCCGTCTATGACGAGTTGCAAGGTATCAAGTGGAAGGGTAAACGGGAAAAATTCGAGAGAGAGCATGAGAACGAGTTGAGGACGTTCCACATGGCCCGCCGAAAGCTGGACAAGTACCGTTCCCCTGCTGGTAAAATCCCCTTTCATGCGTGGGAACAGGAGCAGGCGAGGCTTCAACAGGAGTACAAGGCCGAGTATGAACAGTACAAGCCCATCCAGGGCGATTTGCAGAGGCTTCAACAAGTGAAGCGGAACGCCGATGCTGCCATACGCCAGCAGGAGCTGATCCGGCAGAAACGCCGGGAGATAGAACGGTGATTTCTGGTGGCGGACAAAATTTCCGCTACCACTTTGCCATGTTGGTTACAGTCCAATCAGAATTGCAAAATGCAATTCTGATTTCACACAGTCATTTTGAAAATTTGAAGGAGGAGTAATCATAGAAAAAGTGAAAAAGCAAGTTGAACCCATTGACAAACTGGGCGGTATCCTCGGCTTTCGATATGGAAATCATACCTACCAGCTTTTGAATCTCGGCCTTGAAATTGAGGTGGACGGTGTTATCTATCACTTGTCCAGCGAATTTGCGGGTGAGGGTGAAATGGGTGTAGTCCTTGACCTGATTGAGCTGGAGCGTAATAAAAGAAATTCAGCATAAATTCTCGAAAATCTATTGCTTTAATGTGTGAAAGTCAGTATAATAACAGCAGGTAACAGATGCTATGTACCTGCGTCCAAGGAGGTCATAAAAAATCAAGATGCAGGAAAATTACAATGTTGGAATCTATTGCAGGCTCAGCCGCGATGATGAAAGAACA
This sequence comes from uncultured Oscillospiraceae bacterium, assembly GCA_910588625.1. GTDB lineage: Bacteria > Bacillota > Clostridia > Oscillospirales > Oscillospiraceae > Enterenecus. The sequence continues at coordinate 8,850 of CAJUQN010000096.1, read as the reverse complement.
GGCGAATCCGTTTCCATTGAAAATCAACGTGAAATGCTCAGCCGGTATGTGCGGGAACAGGGCTGGAATCTGTATGACACGTACTGTGATGACGGCGTTTCAGGCACAACGTTCGACAGACCGAACTTCAACCGCCTGATTGCGGACGCTACCGCTGGAAAAATCAATCTGGTGCTGTGCAAGGACCTTTCCAGATTGGGCCGAGACTACATTGAGAGCGGCAAATATACGGACGTTGTGTTTCCGTCGCTGGGCTGTCGTTTCATTGCCCTCAATGACGGTGTGGATACGATCCACAAAAACAATGAGATGCTGGTCATTCTGAAAAATGTGATGAATGATCTGTATGCTCGGGATACCAGCAACAAAATCAAAGCCGTCAAACAGTCTACCTTCAAAGCTGGGAAATATGTCGGCTGCTATGCTCCCATCGGCTATCTGAAAAGTCCAGAGGACAAGCACGTTCTCATCATCGACCCAGCCACCGCTCCCATCGTCCGGCGCATCTTTGACCTGCGTTGCCAGGGGTACAGCTACCGCAAGATTGCCACTACGTTGAACGCCGAGAGTGTGCCTACGCCCACGACCTTCTACTACATGAGACAGGGCAAGCCTAACATCCGTAAGGACGGTGGTTTCTGGGCACCCCCGACAGTCAAGTCTATTCTCCGCAACGAGGTTTATCTTGGCCACATGGTGCAGAATAAAACGGGTAACCTGTCCTACAAAGTCCACAAGCAGGTTGCCAAGCCGGAGAGCGAGTGGATCAGGGTGGAAAATACCCATGAGCCGTTGATTTCGCGGGAGACATGGGATTTGGTGCGAGAGTTGGATGCCCGAAAAGCAAAATTCCGGAGCAGCAAGACCGGGGAGACAGCATTATTCACAGGCGTCCTTTTTTGCATGGACTGCAAATCTCCTATGCGGCACTATAGGGATGGCCGGAAGCGCAAGGACGGAAGCTCCTCCACCTATCAGAGTTACGCCTGTAACCGCTATGTCACTGGGGGAAAGACTGTCTGCTCAGGCCACATCATCAACCAAAGGATGCTGATTGAACTACTGTTGATCGACATCCGTTTCAAAGCGGCGCTGGCGCAGAATCAGCCCGACACTCTCAAGGATAAGATCATAGCTCAAAGGAGTGCTGCTGGGTTGGAACAGCGAAAAACACTCCAGGCAACCATGGACGCATTGGATAAACGGCTGGCCGAGCTGGAGAAGCTGGTGGTTGCGGCTTACGAGGACAAGGTGAAGGGTGCGATCCCGGAGTCGGTATGCGTCCAGTTGCTGAAGCGGTATGAGGACGAACGCACAGAGAAACTGGAACATCGGACAAAAATGTCCGCCCAGTTGGAAACCTGTCATGAAGATGAAAAGGCCGCTGACGATTGGCTGGCCCTCATCCGGGACTACTCCAAGCTGGAGGAACTGGACCGTCCGACGCTCTTACGGCTGGTGAAACGCATCGAAGTCGGAGAGCGCAGAACAGTCAACGGACACGATGAGCGTGACATTAAAATCTACTACAATTTTGTCGGATTTGTGGAACTGTAAAAGCATCATTCTTTATGAAAAATACTCTAACGAGTGGTATGCCCGTGATATTTCCAAGAAGCGGCGCATCAGCAATAAGATCAAGGGGAACGCCGGTGAGCCAATGGGCCAGCCGCCCTATGGGTATGAGAAGGACCCGGACAACCCCAAGCGGTGGATCATCGAGGAAACCGCCGCCGCCGTGGTGAGGCGGATATACCGCATGAGCCTGGACGGGATGGGCGTGGAGCAGATCGCCGATACCCTCAGCAAAGAGGAAATCCTGACCCCGCGCTTTTACTGGCAGGCTAAGGGCATTCGACGTGCTGGTGTCCCGCCAAAGTACGGCCCCTGCCATTGGAACAGCTCAACCGTCACCAAAATCCTGGGGCAGCAAGAATACTGCGGTGACGTACTCAACTTCAAGACCTACTCCAAGTCCTACAAAAACAAGCGCCGCATTGAGAATGACCGGGAGAACTGGGTCATCTTCAAGGACGTACATGAGCCGATCATTGACCGGGCCACCTGGGAGAAGATCCAGGAGAAGCGGGGGAAGATTCGCAAGTGCCGTACCCACGAGGGAGAACGCAATATGTTCTCCGGCCTACTGGTCTGCGCGGACTGCGGCAACAACCTCCACTTTCATTTCAACCAGGGCAACCCGGAGATCAAGTATTTCAACTGTTCCAACTACAAGGGCAACCGGGGGACGTGTCCCTCTACCCACTATATCCGGGCCGACTTTTTGGAGCAGGTGATGCTGGCCGAGATCAGGCGGCTAACTCGCTTTGTGTGCCGCTATGAGAAGGAGTTCGCCGCCATGATGATGGGCTTCACCCAGCAGGCGGCGGAGGACGAGCGCCGGGTGATCCAAAAGGAGCTGGACGCCGCCACCGCCCGCGACAGGGAGCTTGATTCCTTATTCGAGCGTATCTACGAGGACATGGTGGCGGGACGGCTGACGGAGGAACGGTTCGCCCGGATGTCCGCCAAGTACGAGGACGAGCAGAAGGAGCTGCGGGCCAAGATCAAAGCCTTGCAGGAGGGCATTGATCGCACCAGGAGCAAGGCTGTGACGGCGGATATTTTTATGTCGGCTGTCCGCAAGTACACGCGGGCCAAAAAGCTCACGCGGCGGATGCTGGATGAGCTGGTGCAGTACATCGAAGTCCATCAGGCGGAAAAGATTGATGGGACATGGGTGCAGCGTCTCACCATTCACTACAACTGCATCGGAGCCATCACCATCCCCGAAGAACTGACCCTCCCCATGCCGGAGATCACCGTGAACACCCGCAAGGGCGTGTACGTCAGCTATCAGCCTGACACGAAAGCGGGGTAGGGAGATGGCCGAAAAAACCTTCAAACGATTTGCAACTCGCTTTTGAACATAAAAAAGCGAATGTTCTTACAGCATCTTTCAAATGCTGTAAGAACATTCGCCATGGTTGCGGGGGCCGGATTTGAACCGACGACCTTCGGGTTATGAGGTTCCAAAACGGGCGTTTTTCATCGTTTGCTAATGTAGCGTAACCCGTTGAAAATCAATGGCTTCCGGCTCCCACTCGTTTTGTATCGTGAGGTAAAATAGTTGAACTTTTCATAATGGAGTTGAATTTTTGTTGAACTCAAAACAAGGGCCGGGGAACTGCTTCCCCAGCCCTTTTCCTGTCACTCCGAAAATACCTTGCTCAGCTCGATAAAGCAGCCATCCAGCACATTGACCTTTGCCACGCTCTGTCGATCATAGACCTCATGGAGTTGAAGGACCCCGCCGTCATCCAAGAGCATGACTTGCACCGTTTGATCTTCCGGGTTGACGATCCAGTATTCCCGTACCCTGGCCCGCTGGTACAAACCCAGCTTTACAAGTCGGTCATGGCGCTGCGTGGAGGGGGAAAGGATCTCCACCACCATATCCGGAGCACCCTTGCAGCCGTGTTTGTCCAGCCTGGAGGAATCACACACGACGGAAATATCCGGCTCCACCATTGTGTCTACATCTTCCGGGCTGTCCCCGTCCTTCTCAAAGAGCCGGACGGCAAAGGGGGCGGGGATAGCGCGGCATTTCTTCCCCTCCAGATAGTTGGCAAGCTGCCGGAACATCTCACCGCTGATAAGCTGGTGGGCCGTTGTAGGAGGGGCCATCATGACGGCTTCCCCGTCAACGATCTCGATCCGCTCATCCTCCCCCCATGTGAGGCAATCGGCAAACGTGTACCGTTCCTTCTCCGCTGGTAGTGCCATAGTTTAGTCCTCCTTTGCTATAACGCCGTTCTGAGCCATTTCTTGGGTCTTCTCCCGCTCGGAGGGCAAGGATACCACCCCTTGTCCTTCCGTTGATTCTACAGCCTCCTGAGGGCCTTTACGGCGGTCTTGGGATATTTGGTTGTCTATGGCGCGGTTAATGAAGCCATTGACGCTCTCCCCCTGGGCTTCGGCGTGGGCCTGGATGGTGTCTTTCTTGCCTTTGGGGACGGTCAGGTTGATGCGGTCATAGGCTTTAGCGATCCACTTATTCTGTGCTTTCTGCTGTGCCTTTGATACAGGCATTGATTTCCCTCCTTTGGTTGGGAGCGCCGGAAACTCCGGCCTATCCTCCCAGTATGGCTATATTATAGCACAGCCGTCCATATTGCGCAATGATAAAACTGCACAAATATCATTGCGTAATATTGTATAGTCTGCCAATTGATATTATTGCGCAATGAGAGTATAATTCAAAATGTCAGGAGGGAACAGCACCGGCCAAGTGGAGAAGGCCCGCAAGGGTAAAGCACCACAGGTAAGAGCGGAACGGGATTTGAAAGCTATTGAGAGCGAGTAACAGAAGCCCACCGCCGCCGATGCTCTCACCACAAATTGAAAGGAGATCACACCATGAGCATGAACGAGCTGAACAGCACCGCCCGCGACCTGATGAGCGTCCGGGCCATGATCGAGGAGCTTCAGGCGGAGGCGGAAGCCCTCACTGACAAGCTCAAGGCCGCGATGGTCGAGCAGGGGACGGAAGCCCTCCAGGGGGACGGTTGGAAAGCCACTTGGAAGAACGTGGTCAGCAGCCGGTTTGATTCCAAGCGGTTCAAGGCCGACCACGCCGACCTGTACGGCCAGTACAGCCGCCAGACCACCACCACCCGCTTTGTGCTGAGCGTATGAGAAAGGCCCCTATCCTGAACGCCGCCACAGCCAACAGGATAGAAGCCCACACACAGCCCAGGAGGGGCCGGTACAGCCATTATACCGCCCCTCCCGGGAGAAATCAAGGAGGAATTTAAATTGCACTACGACGAGAATCATCCGCCCGAGCAGTACGCCAAAACGCCCAATCTGTGGCGGCTGGCCTGCGAACTGTCCAAGTTCAAGAATCCGTACAAGACACTCGATATGGTGATTGCCATTGCGGGGCCGATGCTGAAGGAGGGCGGAGATGGACAGCAATGATTTCAACTCCGACACCCGCCGCCGCATTGCGGAGATGTTAGAGAAAATCCACTGCGAAAAGCTGCTGAACCGCATTTACCGCTTCGTCAAGTACATCTACTTGCACAGAGATGGGAGGGAATCGGCATGACCAACGAGGAACTGAAAGCCGCCCTTATTTCCGCCATTATGGAACTGACAGAGACGGAGGCGGCGGAGTTGTTGCAACAGTGGAAGGAGGCAAAGGCATGAACGAGAAAGACGCGCTCCTATCCGCTATCATGTCGCTGCCTCCCAAGAAGCGCGACGAATTTTGGAATGAATTGGTGGCGCAGGGAATAATCCGGGAGGAGATGCAGGGATGAACGAAAAAGCTGACATCATCGGCGTGATCGTGGGTATGCTCCAGCAGATGGATACGCGGGGCCTGGACTTGGTATGGCGTATCGTGTACGGAATGACCCACAAAGAGGAGGATGAAGGTTGAAGATTCATTTTGAGCACAAGAGCACCGTCTTTGAGTTCGAGCGCCGCCCCATGCCGGAAGGCCGCTTCCGGGCGCTGTGCACCCTGATACTGTCCGTAATTGGCGGGGCTGTGCTGCTGGGCCTGGTACATATGCTGGGCGTGTGGGGGCTTGTGTGGCCAGTGGGAACGTTGGCGATGTACGGGATATACAAGATTATTCAAAGCGTTTGACGCAAGGGCCGGGGTGTTCCCCTGGCTCTTTTACTATGGGGAAAACTTAGGTTTTCTGAGGTTGTTGTCCCAACCCCTCTATTTCGCGTTTTAAGGCCCCTTGCGCGGCGTTTGGCCCGCTCGACGTATAATTTTATACTCCTTCGAGCGGGTGTGGCTTTACGGGCTTTATACGGCCCATATGTTAAAAGTTTAACAAGAGCGCCTTGCCAGCGGGCGCAGGAGGGCAGAGAGACGGTATAACGAAACGTTCCCCCCTGCCTCAAATTTGAGGCCCCCCGCGATTTCGGGCTTGATTTGCAAGGTCGACGATCTTGACCTTCCGGGGGTCAAGTGTAAAAACACTCGATCCGTGCGGGATCGCACCTATCCGCTTTAGAGGTTTTGCGATTTGAAAAGCGAAAACCCGCTGATGAAGTACCCCCGAAATGACGGGTGTGATTTCAAATCGCACCCACAACCCAAATTTGGGTCCAGTGAGATATTGTCGATTTTGGCGGTGTTTATCGTTCACCGCGAGGGGGGGACGAAATTTCGTCCCCTTCAATCCCCTTGATTTTAGGGGCCGTCCAAATACGAAATTCGTACAGCGATTCCAAAAATGGATTCGCTCCCCTTTCCCCCAAAATCGGGGAAAACTCATTTGGCATGGCCGTCATTTGAAATCAGTCCAAATCTGGACGGATTCCCGATCCGGGGAGCAAAGGGGGGTCAAATTTGCACCCCCTTTTTGGGGACTGCGCAAAATTGCGCTCACCCCAAAATTGGGGAGAGGCCCCTATAAAAATTTTGAGGTTTTTTGTAGTGGTCTTGTTGCACTTTTGATTCACTTCCCGCCCAGCTCCCTGGCCAACAGCTCATCCAGTTCATCGGCGGCAACGTGGATATAGGTGCTGCCGGTGGTTGCACATTCCCTGGCGGTCATGGGACGCTCCTTCCCGTTCGGGGTGCGGCAGATCATCATGAGGGGGCGGCGGCGTATTTCCATCACTTGCTGTTCCAGTTCTTCGATTGACACGCTGCTGCCCCCCATTGTAGTTGATAAATGTCAGGTTTTGGCAGGCTGGCCATTTTTTTCTGTTCGTATTTTCCCGAACTTTCCCCCCTTTTAGGACACAAGTTTTCCCAAGTTCCAGCTCTTTTTTATGGCCTCAGAAATCTCGGGTTTCGACCTTAACAAATCCTAACTTTTTGAGACCGCTGAAACTGCCGGTTTGTGCTCTTTTTTTATGTGCTCATTTTTGTGCATTTTAAGCCCTCCGAATTCTCCGATAGCAACCGGCGAATCTCCGCTTTTTGCCGCTTTTGCGGGGGTGTCCTTATTTTTGAGGAGACCCCCGCAGTCAGCGGTTTTCGGTGGTTTTCAGCGGTTCTCGCCCAGCGCCCATTCAAATCCCGGCAGGGTGGTGGCCTTAATCGGAGATATGCCAAGCTGCTCCATTTCGGCCTCAGCATCTTCTTTGGTACACCCCAGCGCCGACGCCACTTCATCCAGGGTGAAAAGCGCCTCCTGCCCGGTGGTCATTGCAAGCGCCAGCTTTGCGCCCACGAGCGCGGTATCAAAGGAGAAGCCGCGATCCAGACCGTTCCGAACAATCTCCGCCACCGTACCCACGCTGGTGCCGGGGAATCGTGACGCCACAAACTCAATTTCGTCCATGCGCTCATACATGGGCAGATGAGCTTTTGAGCACTCCTCGCAGTGCATGGAGCTGTCCAAAATATTCCCGGCGCAGTCCTCACCATGTTCGATGATGAGGGACACCAAATCCGCCTTGTGCTCTACCCCGCATTTCGGGCAATGGGTAAATACGTTCGTGTTGGTGACGGGGATTTCCTCCCCGAGAGAGTTTTTTACATAATACATAAATTTCAATCTCCTTTTTAAGTTTTCTGAATATTTTCGCCATTTTCTTTCGCGCAATGTCCGCCGCACTTGCACCGCGCCCCATAAATCGCCATCCAATCCTCCAACTTCATTACCACGCACCAGGGCGAGCGGGAGCGGCGGAAGAATATGGCGGGCAAGCCGTCCCCGAACCGCTGGGCATCCCGCTCCGCCTGGGCCATCCATTCGGACAGCCGCAGCGTTTCCGCCCGCTTGCACTCGATATGCACACCGGGGATGCCGGACAAATCCGGCACTTCCCCATAGCTCTGAGCGCGGCCAGCTTCCACCGGGTAGCCGTAGCTTTGGAGGATTTTGGAAAGCTCAATTTCCGCCCTGCGGCCTTTTGCCTGAGAACTTTTTCCGCTCATGGTTACCCCCTCATAGCAGTAATTCCCGAGCCAGCGCCCGCCGTTCATCTGCCAATCCCTGCCGCCTTGACGGGCCAGATACGCAAAGGCGAACCGGGCACAACTCCAATAGTCTATCAAAAATACGGGAATAAGACAGATTTTGCGGGTTTTCAAGGTCATGCAGCGAAAGATTTGTTGTGATGATCGTAGGACGCTTTGCGCGGTATCGGGCGTCGACAACGGCAAAAAGCTGCTCCTGCGCGTATTCCGTCCCTCGTTCAACGCCAAAATCATCCAGTAAAATACACTGATATCGGGCTAAACGGTCAAGTGCCTTTTGCCTGTCCATTGAATTTTGCAGGACATTCAGAACGCGGGGGAAAGACGTCGCGCACACTTTAACCTGCTTTTCAAGCAATGCGTTGCAGACACACCCCGCAAGGAATGTTTTTCCTCCACCAACGCCACCATAAAGCAATAGCCCCATCCCGTTTTCAAACATTTCCGGCCAGCGGTCAACGAACTTTTTGCAAATATTGGTTAGTTTCGGATTTGATCCGTCATCGTCCGAGAAAGTCGGTTTCAAATAGCTTGGATCATGAAAGCCGTCCGCCCTCCAGTGGACACCCAAATTGTTTTTGAATTCCGCCGCCCGTTGTTCGGCCTGTGTCCGGTCGTCTGCCTCCTGTTGGCATTTACAGGCCACCGGGAGGGGTTGCGGTGTATCGGTGCCTGTCAACACTGGGAGAGACATGAGCACCTGTTTGGGCGTGTTGCATCGTCCGCAGTATAAAATCCCGTCTTTTGTGTAATCGCCCTGGGCCTCCTTCGCGGTCATCATCGTTTTGAGTGCATCGGTAAGCATTAACTATCACCTCGTATAATAAGATTTGAGACGATTTATAGTGAGTCTGCTTAGTTCACTTTGCAATACCAGCAGGCTATGAG
>CAJUQN010000095.1 GCA_910588625.1 uncultured Oscillospiraceae bacterium | reverse complement strand
GTGGACGTGTATAACCACATCGCCGGCATCAGCACCGCCCTGGCCGGGCTCATGTCCGCCATCGCGGTCATTGGGGTGAAGCTGTCTGGCAACCAGCACAAGTCGGATCAAGCGTGGGACTGGCTCAAGCGCATCTGGGTGGCCTGGGCCGTCATCAACGGCATCGGGGCCTTCATCGCCTACATCACGCCCCAGTTCTCCGGCTTCAACACCCTGACGCCGTGACGCCATGCTGGAACTGATTTTTCGCGGCTTCTTCGAGTGGATCTACAGCCTGATCGTGGATATGTGGGGGTTCATCGCCGGGGGGCTGTTGGATATCATGGGGCTGGATTTTGCCTACCTCCAATCCCACATTCCCATCATGGACGACATGGCCCAGGTGCTGCTGGCGGCGGGCTGGGCCCTGCTGCTGGGAAACCTGGTGTTCCAGGCGCTGAAAAGCATGGCGGCGGGGCTGGGCTTTGAGGGGGAGGACCCCAAGCTGCTGTTCGCCCGGACCTTCGTGTTCGCCTTCCTGCTGCTGGCCAGCCCCCAGATCTGCCGGATCGGGCTGGACCTCACCTCCAACATCATGGATCTGCTCAGCATCCCGGACGCCACCAACGTGTCCCTGGTGGATGAGAGCATTTTCGGCACCCTCACCGCCTCTTGGCTCATGGCTATCATTTGCAGCGTCATTGTCATGTTCAAGGTGCTGAAGCTGACCATTGAGCTGGCGGAGCGGTACGTCATCCTGGCCATGCTCGCCCTCACTGCACCCTTGGCCTTCGCCATGGGCGGCAGCAAAAACACCGCAGGGATTTTCACGGGCTGGTGCCGGATGTTCGGCTCCATGTGCCTGCTGATGGTCACCAACCTGGTGTGCTTCAAAATGCTGTTCTCAGTGGTGTCCACGGTGCCCTCGGGGCTGGACGTGCTGCCCTGGATGGTGCTGATCTTCGCCATCGTGAAGGTGGCCCACAAATCGGACGAGATCATCACCCGCATCGGCCTGAACCCGGCCCTCACCGGCGGAGGCGGCCGGACCCTGCTGGGCACAGTGGTGAACACGGCGGTGCGCACAGTGACAAGCCAGGCCACCAAAAGCGTGATGGGCCGCCTTGGCTTCGGAAGCGGCGCTTCCGCTTCCGGCGCACAGTCCGGCGGCACAGGGCCCAATGCTTTCCGGTTTGGTTCCTGGTTCTCCGCCGGCGGCGGGGGACGGTTTGGCGGTGCCCGCGGCGGAGGCCGCTCCGACAGCGGCCAGACTTCCGGGAGTGGATCGCAAGGCAGCGGACGGCCCGGCGGTTCCTTTGGCGGCGGGCGCGGTGGGGGGCGTTCCAGCGGCAGTCAGACTTCCGGGGATGCTGGACGAAATTTTCAAGTGCAATGATGGTGTGCTGAACTCCCTGCTCACCGCCCTCAACGAGCGCAAATACACCAACGAGGGCCGTACTTATCCCATCCCCGCCGTCTCCTTCTTCGCGGCGTCCAACGAGATCCCCAACTTCAACGATCCCCAGGAGAAGATTCTGGAAGCCCTCTATGACCGGCTGGAGCTGAAGGTGGTGACGGACAACATCGCGGACCGCTCCAAGCGGCTGGCGGTGCTGGCGGCCAAGCAGGCGGGGCGCTCGGGGCAGATCGCCGCGTCCATCACCCTGGATGAGCTGACGGAGATGCAGCGGCAGGTGGCGGCCATCCCGGTGCCCGACGCCGTGAACGAGCTGGCGGACGATATCCTGTGCCAGCTTCGGAAAGACGGCATCACGGTGTCCGACCGCAAATACCTGAACTACTACCCCATCGCCCAGGCCAAGGCGTGGCTGTCCGGCCATGACCGGGTAGAGCCCCAGGACCTGCTGGCGCTGAAGAACTACCTGTGGCAGAAGCCCAGTGACCGGGCCATGGTGGAGAACGTGCTGAACCGGATGTGCGTCAACCCCATGCAGGACAAGGTGAACAACCTTCGGGCCATGGCCCTGGACGTACAGGCGGAATTTGACGCCAACCGCGCCGACGCAGGCAAACCCAACGCGGGCAGCAAGGCCCTCATCAAGCTGCGGGGCGAGCTGGTGCGGCTGTACGGCGAACACCGGAAGCTGGCGGCGGCCGCCCAGTCTGACGCGGAGAAGGCGCTGACGGACACGCTCCTGATCGACATGGAGCAGATCAACCGAAAGACCCACGAGGCCGTGGGCTTCACCTACGCGCCGCTGGAGCAGCTGGCGGCGCTGCAATAAAAATAAGGAGGACAAAAATCATGTTGAACCATATCGTTGTGATGGGCCGTCTGACCCGGGACCCGGAACTGCGGCACACCCAGGCGGGCACTGCCGTGGCCAGCTTCACCGTGGCGGTGGATCGGGACTACAAGAACAAGGAGACCGATAAGCGGGAGACCGACTTCATCGACTGCGTGGCCTGGCGCTCCACCGGGGAGTTTGTGAGCAAGTATTTCGCCAAGGGCCGCATGGCCGTGGTGGAGGGCCGGCTCCAGCTCCGGGACTGGAAGGACAAGGAGGGCAACAAGCGCCGCAGCGCGGAGATCCTGGTGTCCAGCGTCTATTTTGGGGACAGCAAGCCCAAGGACGGTGAGAACACCGGGGGCAAGGCTAAGGCCGGAAAGGACGACGATTTCCAGCTGCCGGAGGGCTTTGGAACCGGCGGCGACGGCTTCGCGGATCTGGCGGACGACGATGGCGACCTGCCGTTCTGACACAGCGCATGGCGGGAGGGGCGGCCCTCCCGCCATCCATAAAAAGCGGTTTTACAGGTTGCTATTTTTCCCATAAGCTGATAAACTATAGATATCCTGAATCAAAGTGAAGGGCGGGATGTATCCATGATGTATCCATATATTACATTGGCCGATGATACCGAAATCACCCACTCCCACCTCATTGAGCGCGAAGGCACTCAATCGGTAGAGGTGCATTTTGAGCGGCCTACGGAGGATGGTTTTATTTCGGCGCGATGTGTTCTCCCGAGTTATGAGTGGAAATTCAACGAGGGGTTCCAACCCCATGAGTTGGCGCTGTTTGATGAGTTTCTGCGCCATAATGCCCATTTGCTGTACCGTTATGCGGCGCAGGGAGGGATTCAGTGTGCCTAATCTGTTCCGTGTAGGCGGCTACCTGGTGTTTTTCTGGTCCAATGAAAACGGGGAGCCGATCCATGTGCATATCATTAAGGGCAAACCCTCACCGAACGCGACAAAGATTTGGCTGACCCGTTCTGGACAGTGCATTGTGGCCAACAATCGGAGCAGGATTCCTCAAAGCGATCTGAACGAACTGCTGGATGTTATCTCGGCCCAGTTTTTCTTGATCTGCCGGAAATGGAAGGAGCATTTCTGTGTCGATGAGATAACATTCTTTTGCTGAACACAAAAGATATCGAATTTTAGAGACGAAGCGGAAACAGAACTGTTCCGCTTCGTCTCGCTTTTTTGGAGGAAAAATCAAATGAAGAAATATTTTGACTACTTAGACCGCCTGCGGGAGTCCGGCGTCACCAATATGTACGGCGCGGTTCCCTATCTCCAGCGGGCGTTCCCGGAATTGGGCTTTAACCACGCCCAGGCCGTCTACGTCCTGCGGCAGTGGATGGAGAGCCGTGAGAAGGGCGGGGATTCGTGATGCGTAAACCCTACCGAACCATTGAGGATGTCCTGCGCTCCCCCTGGGCCGCCACAGAGCGGCCCGGGGAGGGGAACGCCACAGACCGGGTGCTGCGCTCCACCCGGCTGGAGGACAGCATCTACGCCGATCTGCGGGAGGGCGACGATGGGCTGGAGCAGGCTGAGGGAGCGGCGGCGAAAAAGCTGCCCTCCTTCCCGGCGCTGTCCCGGGACGTGTTCCAGTCCTTCTACTCCCTGATGCCCCGGAAAAACGAGGACGGGGCGCTGAGCGTGGCCGCGAGGAAGTTCAACGCCCCCATTTTGGAGCACATCACCCAGAGCGGGGACTATCCCACGCTGAAGGCGGTGTGCGAGGGCCGGGAGCTGCCCGCCTATGAGGCGGCGTCCGAGTTCATCACCCGTACCGCCGGAGAGCTGGACAGCCTGCTTGACCACATCGGCGGGGAGAAAAACGCGCTGGACACGTTGGAAAAGCTGGAGAATGCCGAAAGAAAGGCCCAAAACGATCTGGCCGGACTGCTGGATCGGATGCGGGCCATGAAGGGGCGCGATTCCGGCTTGGAGCAGTCCATTGTGGACGCTGCAAACAAGGCCGAGAGCAAGCGCCGCCAGGTGGAGGCCGTGGGCAAGCTGGTGGACGCCGGCGCCGCAAAGGGGAAAGAGGCCGTGGCCGCCGCGGTGGCCATGGCGGTGAGCGCCGCCGCCGAAAAGGCGGAGGAGGTTCAGAGCATCATCGGGGCCTGGGGCGATGCCCCCGGCAATCTGGAAAAGAACGAGGCCAACGCCGGGCTGCTGGCCCTGGTGCGTCAGAGCCCGGTGCTGCGGGACATTTCCAAATACCTGGGCCGTTTCCGGGAGATCTTCGCCCAGGGGAAACGCAATAGCTATGCCTATGGCCGGGGGGAGAAATACTCCCTGGAGCTGGGGCGGGATCTGTCCCGGGCCATCACCTCCGAGCTGGCCATGCTGGCCTCACCCCAGACCATGCCGCTGTTCCTGCGGAAATACCAGCGGGGGCAGATCAAGCAGTACCAGCGCCGGGAGCCCATCTACAAGGGCATGGGGGATATCATCTGTTGTTTGGATGAATCTATATCGACAAAGGGCGATCCCGCTGCCTGGGGGAAGGCCGTGGCATTGACCCTGTTGGAGATCGCGGAGGACAGCGGCCGCAATTTTGCTTTGATCCATTTCTCCGGGACTGGAAGCTTTCAAGTGGATGTATTCCAGCCCGGAGAATACTCCATGGAGGATAAAATGAGGGCTGCTGAAACATTTTTGGACGGCGGCACCGATTTCCAGACGCCCATGGAGCAGGCCCTGCTGCTGATGGAGCTGGGCGGTTTCGAGAACGCCGACATCGTGTTCATCACGGACGGCGAGTGCGAGCTGCCGGACAAGTATTTGGAACAGCTTCAGGCGGAGCAGGCCGCCCGGCAGTTCACCGTCACCGGGGTGCTGCTGGACAAGGGCGATCCGGGGATGGCGTTCAGCCTGGAGCCCTTCTGCCAGAACATCTACCGCACCAGCGAGCTGCTGGGGGATGAGATCGTGCGGGAGATGATTACTAAACGGGTCTAAAAAATTGATATTGGAGTGATTATATTATGATCGTTTATATTACTGGAATGCGCGAACTGCCCGCCAACTGTCGGGATTGCATGATGGATCAGTGCGGGCTGCCTTTGAAGGCCAGGGTGCACACGCCTACCATCAAGAAGCGTTTCTTATCCAGGCGGCACCCGGACTGTCCGCTTCGCGAGATACCAGCGCAGGCAGAGACTCTCTGAAATTGGCGATTTGCGGGCAAATATGGTTGCGGACGCGGGTAAAACCGGCTATAATAGGAATTGCCGAAGGGATGGTGATGTTTGATGCGCACCTTGTTTCATGGAAGCCGGATCGAAGTGAAATACCCGGAGATCCGGGTGCAGAAATTCCATAAGGATTTTTTCTGGGGCTTCTACTGCACCACGATGGAGGAGCAGGCCGCCCGCTGGTCCATACGGTTTGGCGGAAGGGGCGTGGTCAACATCTATTCTTTTGATGACGGCGCGGAGCTGACGGTCAAGCGGTTCCCGGAGATGTCGGACGAATGGCTGGACTTTATCGCGGCCTGCCGCAGCGGCGTCCCCCACAGCTACGATGTGGTGGAGGGCCCCATGGCGGACGACACCATTTTCAACTATGTCCAGAGTTTTTTGGATGGGGAGATCAGCCGCGCCGCCTTCTGGGAGCTGGCGAGGTTCAAGCACCCCACCCATCAAATCAGTTTTCACACCGCCAAGGCGCTGGCCGCCCTGCGGTTCGAGAGGAGCTATGTTGTCGATGGAAAAGCGAAATGACAGCGCGCTGTTTTTTACCTGTTCCCTGATTGAACAGCTTGGCCGCACCCTTCGCAGGAAGCGGGGGGATATCGCGGCGGCGCTGGGGGAGGCAGGTGTGCGGACGATTTACGATCATGCCGATGTGCTCCACTGCGAGCCCATAGAGAAAGTGACGGACGACGCCATCGGAGAATTCGGCCTGACCGCCGGGAGCTTTGACAACGTGGGCGAAGCCCGGTATGCCGTGCCCGATGTGTGGACCATGGGCAAGGTGTACGCCCGGCTGATTGAGGATGTGTCCGGGGAAGAGGATGTGATTGAAACGCTGCTGGGGGTCTATTCTTCCTGGATCGACGAACGGCTCTCCGATTACAATTCCGCGTTTTATTACCAGCCCCGGGACTATCTGGCAGAGTGCTGCCGCCAGGGAATCGCCTTGGACGGCTGATTCAAAAAATGAAATAGGTGTAAAACGGAGCCCCACAATGCAGACTGCATTGTGGGGCTTTTGTGATTTCGGGTAGTTCCAGCGTTATAGAAATGATACGCTCCCATTGTGTTTTCCGTTCACCACATAATAGGCCATGCGTTCCTCCGGCTTGACATACAGCTTCAACTCGGTGATGGGCGTGCGCTTTTTCTCCTGCCGGAAATCGGCCTTGGCCGCCTCCACCAGCGTATCCAGATCCACCTCGGCGCCCTGGAACTGCACGATGACGGTGGGCTTGAGGCTGTCCGCTTTTACCTTGCTCTCGGCGCGGGCCTTGGCCGCGGCGGCCTTTTCCGCCGCCGTCATGGTTTTTCTGCCGCCCTTCTTTTTGACCTCCGGCTCAGCGGCCGCGGCGGCTGTTTTTTCCTTATCCATGGTAATCACCTTTATTTTTCAATTTTACTGGGTCAGGATTCCATCCCATTATATACGGTGATAACCAAAAATGCAAGTTACTATGCGTTTTCTCCTATTTCTCTCTTGTGTCAAATAACGCTTATATCACTCCGCCTGTGTTAAAATGGCAGAACGGGCAGTGAGCCACCCTGGATCACTGCCCGTTAAACCGTAATTGTTATCTCCGATTCGGTCTTCTTTTGATAGCCAGCAATTTCATGTAATCATCAAAATCATCCCTATTGGACGGTTCAAACATAACCCATTTCCCGTCATGATAGGTTTTTGCCTCGTCATACTGCCTGCAAACGGCGTCAGAA
This sequence comes from uncultured Oscillospiraceae bacterium, assembly GCA_910588625.1. GTDB lineage: Bacteria > Bacillota > Clostridia > Oscillospirales > Oscillospiraceae > Enterenecus. Next base: position 2,801 of record CAJUQN010000095.1, on the reverse strand, counting down.
AGAGTACCCCTTATAGCTTCAAATTTTGTCCTCTCATCTTTCCCAAATATGATCATGAAACCAACGCAATTTCTTTTTGCGTATAAGCTGCAAAGAGTTTTCCCCCCTCTGCGATACTTATACTCATAAGTCCAGTTCTTACCGCCAGTATTCCATACTCGCTCCATATCGTATTTTCCCTCAACAGCGGAACATAATGCTTGCCAAACTTCGTACAGGGATTGTCCAAGCAATTCAGCCATATTTGATTGGGATGGTATATTCTCAAGCATGATATCTCCTCCAAAAATCCAAATTTCTCAAATTCATCATGTCGCAAGCAGTGTTCCATTTCAATTATTCCATTGGTGAAACCGCTGGGCAGCCAGAGCTGTCAACACGAGGGAGACACGGGTCTGCGTTTTTATTGCTCCACCCAATCCACCGGCATCCCATTGACCTCCAGCCCCTCCCCGGCGGGGATGAGGAGGTACTTCTTTCCGTCAATGATCCGCGTCTCCATCAGGTAGCTGTGTTCCGGGTCAAGGGAGATGGAGGCGTCCGCCGTTTTCACCTCAAACCGTTTACTGTCGATGAGATTAGCGGGGCTGAGGGCCGCGTCCTCACCGAACAGCTCCCCGCACTTTTCGCAGAAGGCAGCAATTTGCCCATCCTCTGCGCCGCTGTCCCGCAGAATGGCGGCCACGTCTTTGGCGGTGACGGCCAGGGGTTCCGGGTCTTTGGCCTCCCGGTGTTCCTCAATTTTGGCGGTCAGTCGCTCGTGGACGGCTTGCACCACCTCCAGGCCGCAGGCCCCCTCCAGCCCCTCCCGGAGGGCGGCCTGGAACGCCTCCCGCTGCTCCCCGGCGGACATGGGGGGCTCGGTGTGGAAGATGGCGTCCAGAAATTCCTGGTGCAGCTCATCCGGCTTGCGGGCGTAGGTGAGGGCGTTGTAGATGTTGGCCGCCCTGTCGTCAAAGGCAGGGAATAGGAAGCCCAGCTCCGGCGGAGAGACGATCTGGCTGGCGGCGCAGTTGTGGAACTCGTTCTCCCCGGGGCAGTAGCCCAGTTCCAGCCTGCCGTCCTTCACCGGGCAGACGCAGCACACGATATAGGAGAACACGGTATCGCCCTCGTCAGCGCGGTCCTCACCGTCCTTACCCCGGTGGGGCACATCATAGGCGTCATGAGCCAGCAGGATGAGATAATTGCTATCCCCCATGTCCAGGCTGTCGATAACCGACTGATAAAACTCCTGCCGCACCTCAACCTCCTTCAGCTTGGAATCCCGCAGGGCCATGAGGCGGCGGTGTTCGTCGCTGTCCGCCACCTGCTGGGTGGAGAACACGATGTCGATGAGGTTCCGGCCCAGCGCGCCGGACAGGGCCTTTTTCAGCAGGGTTAAATATTTCTCCGCCTCCTCCTCGGGCATCCGGCCCAGGGGTTCGTCCAGATAGGAGACGATCTCCTTCTGAGCGTTCACATAGCAGCCGTAGATGCGGCTGATGGCGTTCTTGCCCAGCTTGAAGCGGCGTTTCAGCTCGCTGATCTCTTTCTGATTCATGGTGACCTCGCAGTTTCAAATGGATTTTGCGCGGGTGCCGCGCAATCAAAGCAGCCGTTTCATTATAGAGGAAAGCGGCGCAACTTACAAGCCCTGTCCCGGCAGCGCTTACGAACGAAATCAACAAGCGGCAGGAGCATGAGCGCCCCGGTGACTATCGCAGTCACCGGGGCGCTTTTTTTGTTTCCCCGCACATTTCAAAAGGAGGCAATCACCATGCCGTCAAATCTGAATCTGGACTACTACTACGGCAACGAAGCGGAACAGTACAGCTTTTACCGTATCCCCAAGACCCTGCTGACAGACCCCCGGTATAAGAGCGTTTCCATTGAGGCCAAGGTCCTCTACGGCCTTCTGCTGGACCGTATGGGGCTGTCGGTGAAAAACGGCTGGATGGACAGCGACCGGCGCGTCTACATCTACTTCACCCAGGAGGACGCTATGGCCCTGATGAGCTGCGGCAAGGACAAGGCTACGAAGGATAGTAGAGGGGGAATCAGCTTTGTAAGGGCGATATACCTCGCCACAGCAGTTCCGGACGTTTCTCCGGCATCTTGGGCAACTCGTTCCCGTGCTGTCAACTTCTGACCGCCGTGGTCAGAAGTGAGGTTATTCCGCTGGCCCTGGTGCTTCAAAGCCTCCAGCTTCATTTTATAAGCAAAGGCTTTCTCACTGGGAAGGATTTTCTCTCGCTGAAGGTTAGAATCAACCATAATTATGGTAGCTTCATCATCATCCAATTCCCGAACGAGAACCGGCATGGTTTTCTTTCCTGCCAGTTCACTCCCACGCTTGCGCCGGTGGCCCGCTATGATCTCATAGCCGCCCTCTGGCCGGGGCCGGACGATACCGGGGGACAGAACGCCACTTCGGGCGATACTCTCCACGGTCTTCTGCATCGCTTCATCATCCCGTACCTGGAAGGGATGATTTTTGAAAGGAAACAGTTCTGACAGAGGAATCTCCTGCACCAGATTACCGTTGACCTCTGCCGGATCACTTGTCTGAAACAAAGCATCATAGTCGCACAACTGTATCTTGCTGGCGCTGCTTTTCATGCCAGAACCTCCTGCGTCAAGGCGGCATAGGCGGCGGAGACTTTACCAGCAGGGTCATGGAGGTAAATACTTCGGCCCTCTGCGCTGGTTTCTGCCGCCCGGATGGACTGAGGGATAATACTGTTGAAAATCCGCAGCTTATCCCCATGACTATATGATCATTCTGGGTGACTTTGGCGGGGTATGGAACGGTTCCTCAG
>CAJUQN010000094.1 GCA_910588625.1 uncultured Oscillospiraceae bacterium | reverse complement strand
TTGAAGCAGGCCGGAAGATTGTATTTTGTGATGTTGGAGAAAAAATGTTTGGGTTGGGGATTCCGGAGGATTTGAATACATTTTGCGATAATCCTATCTCCAAGAAATTATTTGCGTTAGAGGTGAATTAAGTGATTGTCGGTGGGATAGATACCAAGGATATTTCGGTTGTTGTGCAGGGTGCAGTAGATAAGGAAAACACCCCGCGCTGCCTTAGAAGCCTCCGCAAATATCTCCCCAATGCAGAAGTAATCCTCTCTACTTGGGAAGGAACGGATACCAGTGGTCTTGATTATGATATCGTACTCTATAATGAAGACCCAGGCGGGTGGCGTGATGGAAGAACTGACATACCGAACAACTTGAACCGCCAACTTGTGTCAAGCAAAAACGGGATTAAAGCCGCGAGCAGGAAATACTGTATCAAGATCAGAAGTGATATCATCTTCCGCTCCAGCCGCTTTTTGACCTATTTTGATAAGTTTCCAAAACGCGACCCCAAATATCAGGTTTTTCAAGAGCGGGTCATTTTTTGCTCTTATTTTTTTAAACGATATTTGGGCGAAGCACAGTACACAGTACACCCGGTTCCTTTCCACATGAGCGATTGGTTTGCGTTTGGACTGCGGGAGGATATTTTAATGTTGTTTGATATCCCGCTTGCGGAGGAGCCAGAAAACACAAACTATTTGAACATTCACAAAATTGATACTGCCCGATTCAATATGTTTGGTGCATCGCATCAATACGCCCCAGAGCAATATATTTTCCTAAATTGTATCCAGAAAAAGTTAGATATTCCCGTTTTTAAAAGCATAGTAGAATATACCTCCGAAAACATTGAATTTAGCGACAGAGTTGTTGCAAACAACTGCATCATATTGAATCCTGCACAGATAAATATGTTTTGTGCAAAAAATGGGCTAGACCCATACCGCACATGGTCAAAATACGAGTTGTGTTTACCGCAGTATGTTTGGGAAGGTTTGTATCGATATGACGTATTTGTCTGTGAGTATAAGAAATACTGTGACGTTTGTTTCTCTGTTCCTCGCGAAGTAGTACGCAGAAGGAAAAAATATCTAAGATGGCATCATTTGTTTGAAGTAAAAGGTAGTTAAGGGTGATTATTTTATGAGATTGCCAAAAGTAAGTATTATCGTACCAGTTTATAACGCTACAACTTATCTATCAAAATGTTTAGAACAATTAGTCAACCAAACTTATAAAAATATCGAAATAATATGTATAGATGACGGTTCTAAAGATCACTCCCATACGATAGTCGAAAGATACATCGAAATAGACAATAGAATTACTTTAATCAGGCAAAAAAACCGAGGCGTCGCAGCTACAAGGAATGTTGGATTACAAGTAGCTTCTGGTGACTATATGATGTCATGTGATTCGGATGACTATTTTCAATTAGATGCAGTTGAATTGTGCGTCAAAGCCTTGTATTCCTATGGGTATTGTGATGCTGTGCTTTTTAATTCTACATTGTTCACTCAATATGGATGGAGTTTTGTGGGAATAGAAGGAGAAGCCTATAACAGCATTCCATCACGGATTGTTGGCGAGAAATCAAATTTTCTAAGCGGGTTTGGTAATGTGTGTTTTGGAATGTTTTCCTTAAACTTCATACGGGAAAATAAGTTGTCATTTAGAGAAGGACACATTTATGAGGATTGGGAATTTGTTGCTCACTTTCTTTCAAAAGCTAACAATATATATTGGCTTAACGCGCGGTTATATAACTATCGCTGGATGCAAGATAGCTCAATTTGTGGCAATATAACGCTGAGCTGTTTAGATGTTTTTACAACAATGTCTCTTGTAGAAAAGTACTTCAAGGAGGCAGGCCGCTGGGAAAACAACCAATATTCTTTTTACATAAAGGCTCTTGGGCATATTCTTTATTTTAAGCGTGAGCGTTTAATTCGAGCCAAAGAAGATGTTAAGAAGGCTTTCGATAAAAAGGCAGAAGAATTTGTCCAAGCCATACCATATACAATGCTGTGTTCTTTGGTGCATTTTTTCCCAATGGCTGACAGGGTAGCGCTGTTGAAGCTCCATAAGGATCATGATGTAGAAGTCGAATTCTGCATGGAGAATCTGAAACGGCAGCGGAGAGAAGAAAGAAAGCAGAGGATCAAATCCTTTTTCAAAGGAATCCTGATGAAGTTTTTCCCTGCCTATCGTGTTGCGGTTAATACCCGGCGTGAAATGGAACAGATGCATGGAGAACTGATGGGTAAGCTAAATGAGGTTACCTGGCTCCAATACGAGAACCGGAAGGATATCGACCTAATCATGCGCAAGCTGGGAATGAACAAAGAGTCAAAATTAATAGAAGAAATTCTGGTAAAAAAAGAGCATGAAAATTATATCAAATGATGTGTCGCTTGTTGTTCAAGGGGCCATAACCTCCGTGACCAAAGCTGTCTTAGACGGTCTGCGGGCAGTTTTCCCGGGTGCCGAGCTAATCCTTTCCACTTGGGAGGGGTCAGCTCTGGACGGCCTTTCATATGACAAAGTGGTCCTCTCACCAGACCCGGGCCCGCAGGTCGCCGATGAGGTAGCCCATCTGGAGAACAATGTCAACCGACAGCTCGTAACGACTGCTTCAGGCGTCAGAGCGGCCACGCGGCCATACATTTTGAAAACGAGAACAGATATTTTTATCAACAACGCCAAATTCTTGAAGTATTTTGGGCAGTACGATCAGGAAGCCCCGTACATTTTCCGAAACCGCGTTTTGATTTGCAGCTATTACACCAGAAATCCACGGGTTATGAACATCTGCTTTCATCCATCGGATTGGGTTTTGTTCGGGAATGCGGAGGATTTAAAGCTGTACTATGATAGCACTGCCCTCCAAACAGAGAACGAGGCGGAATGGTTCAAGACGCATGATAAGACAAAGGTGCTGTTTACAAATTTTTTGTCTCGTTTTACGCCAGAACAGTATATTTTTATCTCGTTTATACGTCGGTTCCGCAGGCTATCCATTGATTGCTATTATGATTTTGACCCCGTTATCTTGGGCCAGACAGAGGAACTGTACGCCAAATGCTTTGTGGTGCTGGACTACCAAGCCCAACTTGATATCAGCTTTACAAAGTATGATCCCAATCGATATTTAGAAAAACATACAACGATAGCTTATTGGCAATGGAAGGCATTGTATCAGCATTATTGCCAGAAAAGAAGAAACGCTCTCTGGGGTATGTATTGTTTTTATGGGTTTGCATGGCGGTGCGCTTCTCGCATTCGAACGTTAGGTATTCGTATTTTAAACTGCTTGGGTGTAAAAGAGACGATGAAGTATTTTTTGATGCAAATTAGAAAGCCATAAAACATTTGGGGCATGCATAGGAGCAAGCCTCTTTATTAAGAATGAGAGGTGACTTCTTTAATTGAGGAGTGCTATGATTAGAAATACCCCCCCAGAAATTACCAAATCGACTGTCTAAAATTGATTTTCTCGTTCATCGTACTTTTATTTCATTCTGCATGGCTTGGGGATGGATATTATAATTACCCACTTATGATGGGACAGGTTTCAACTCATTTTTTCTTTGTTGTATCAGGTATGTTGATGACAGACAGTATAGTTCGGCACGGGTCAACAGATAGTCCCGAACGTGCGGCAATTATGTTATGCATTCAGCGGATAAAACCATTGATATTTCCCTTATGGGTTTCAATACTATTCATTATTATCGCTGAGAACATATTGAATGGAACAATTCCAAATGTTTTTTTTACAATTGCTCATATCCTTCCGGAGTGCTTTCTTCTTACACGCACAGGGCTTAGAGTAGATATCAATCCTCCTGTTTGGTATCTGTCTGCAATGTATTTGTCCATGCTCCCCCTATCATATTTGCTGTTTAAGAAAAATCATTTTACGCTGTATATTTTTGCACCGCTTATATCTGTGCATTTATTCGGCTATTTGTGCTATGCCAACGATTTTAGTTTTGAAGGTACATATTTTTCATATGTGGTAATGTTTGAAATTGTCCGCGCTGTATGCGGCTTAAGTTTTGGAATATGCGCTTGGGTGTTGTCGCAAAAAATACAAGAAATTGCGCAGAAATATTATATACATTTTTGGCTAGCTATTATGGAAGTCTTGCTTTATTTCCTCTATTTTTATGTGTGGTTTTTAGCTCAAGAAAATGTGCTGATTATGTCTGTTCAACTTGTTTTGCCAATTATGTTAGCAATTACATTTAGTGGGGAAAGCCGCCTATCACATATATTTACTTTTAGTTGGATGAAATTCTTTGCACCGCTCTCTCGTTCAATCTACTTAAATCATTGGGTAGCTAATATCATCGTTGCCAAACTGTTTGCAGACAAAAACTATCTGTTTTGCCTTGCAACATTGATATGTATTACATTGGCATCTTGTTTGCTGAATTATTTTCTCGTTTTTTGCATCAAAAAATGTATGGTATCGCTAAAAATCAAATATTTAAAAAGATAACATTCTGTTTTTGACGCTTCAGAAAGAAAAGGATGGGGCCATACATGAAAGCATTACGATATATCCGTCAACGGATGTACCGAGATATCTTGGACAATTTGGGCGCAATCAACCTAGAGCATCAAAAGAAAATGGACGAACAATTGGGAACATTAAACGATAATGAGCGTTCTCTTTGGGAAGTTACTGCACAATCAATCACTTCCTATCAGAGCAAATCATACCCATATTAAATAGTGGTGTATATATACATATTCATGACATAGATTATCCATTTTAAACTCTGAGCAATGGATGAAAGAGGGACGCGGGTATACGGAAAGTTATATTTCGAGAACGTTTCTCGAATTCAATAATATGTTCCAAATTGAGCTGTTTGAAGGATACCTTAAGCGAATGTTTGGAGAAAGAATATTTAGTATGTTTCCATTATTAAGAAATGGTTGGGGACTAGCATTCTGGATGTCGAAAACAAAATAAGGCAAAAACCGATAAAGACTGACCTCAAAAAATGAATCTGAAATAATTGATAACCAGCAGGAACGCTTATTAGACTGCAGATATTGCAGTGAATTAACGTAAAAAACAGAGTGCACTAGTAGCTACATTTAAATACTGTATTTTTAGGGAAAACTGATTAAATCGGCAAGAGCAAATTGCGACGCAATTATGCAGGAATTATGTTAGTTATTTCAAGAAGTTGTAACAAAATTATTACGCAAAATTTGGGCAAGATGCCGCAGACGTATTTAATCAGAGCTTCCTTAAGATAGGAGGAATTTACCATGGAAAAAAAGCTATCATCCCTGGCGCTTGCGTTGGCAATGTGCCTCAGCCTGATCATCCCGGCCTTCGCGGCCCAGACCTACGTCCCCTCCTGGCTGGAGCAGGGGGCATTCCTGGAGGACGCCACCAGCTTCGCCGCACCCTTTGCCCCCGTGAGCAAGGGCGGCAAATGGGGCTATACGGACCGGCTGGGCCGGATGGCCATCGCCCCGCAGTACGAGTACGCCCTGGCCTTCTCTGAGGAGCTGGCGGCGGTGGGCAAGGGCGGAAAGTCCGGGTTCATCAATACTGCCGGTCAGGTAGCCGTCCCCCTGCAATATGAGGACGCCTCCAGCTTCTCCGAGGGGCTGGCCGCCGTGTGCACGGGCGGCAAGTACGGCTTCATCGACAAGTCCGGCAAGCTGGTCATTCCAGCCCAGTACGAATACGTGTATCCCTTCAGCGGCAGCCTCGCCATGGTGAGCGCCAACAAGAAGTGGGGCTTCATCGACAAGACCGGCAAGACCGTGGTGGCCCCCCAGTACGACGGTACATACAACTTCACCGCGGAGGGCCTGGCCCTGGTCCATAAAAACGGGAAATGGGGCTTTATCGACAAGACCGGGAAGGAGATCATCGCCCTGCAATATGACCGGGCCGTGTCCTTCGCGGACGGGCTGGCCGCCGTGTGCAAGGGTGACAAGTGGGGCTTCATCGACCAGACCGGCAAGGAGATCGTCCCCCTCTCCTATGACACGGTGGGTGCCTTCTACGAGGGGCTGGCCCGGGTGTGCAAGGGCAATAAGTGGGGCTACATCGACAAAACCGGCAAAGAGGTGGTGTCCGCCCAGTACGAGGCCGCCTCCGGCTTTTCCGAGGGCCTGGCGGCGGTGAAGAAGGGCGGCAAATGGGGTTACATCGACAAGACCGGCAAAACCGTTGTCTCCCCCAAGTACGCCTACGCGGGCGGCTTCTCCGAGGGGCTGGCGGCGGTAAGCAGCGCCGGGAAGTATGGCTTCATCGACAGCACGGGCAAGGAAGCGATGGCCCTGGCCTATGAGCAGGTCTCCGACTTCTCCCAGGGCCTGGCTGCGGTGAAAAAGGGCGGCAAGTGGGGCTTCGTGGATAAGACCGGCAAGGTGATCGTCCCACTGGAGTACGACCTGGTCACGGAATTCACCCAGAACACGGCAATCGTCCGGAAAAACGGCCAGTACGCCCTGATGAACGCCACCGTGGGCGGGTTCGCCGACGTGCTGATTAGCTCCCCCTATGCCAAGGCTATCGACTGGGCGGTGGAAAAGAAGATCACCAACGGCACCAGCCAGACCACGTTCTCTCCCGATGAGGAGTGCACCACTGCCCAGATCCTCACCTTCCTGTGGCGGGCCATGGGCGAGCCCGCGCCCGCCGGCTCGGCCAACCCCTTCAGCGATGTGAAAGATACGGATTACTTCTATAAGGCGGCGCTGTGGGCCAGGGAGAAGGGCCTGGTGTCCGGCAGCAAATTCGACCCCGACACGCCCTGCACCCGCGCCTCCACGGTGACCTACCTGTGGAAGCTGGCGGGCAGCCCGGCGGCCCAGGGGGCCGGGTTCTCCGACGTCCCGGCCAACGCTCCCTACGCTCAGGCCATTGCCTGGGCTGTGGGAAAGGGCGTCACCAATGGGACGAGCCCCACCACCTTCTCCCCCGGCGACACCTGCACCCGGGGCCAGATCGCGACCTTCCTGTATCGTGACCTGGTGTGACGGCCTCCGATCCGTAAAAGCATTTGAAGCACACGCCGGACGCGGCGCGGCTGCATTGAAAGGAGGTGAGACCCATGGGCGAGAAGCGGGAATTCCCAAACCGTGCGGAGCTTCTGCGCTGCTTCGTGGTGCGCCCGCCCCCGGCGGGGTGAGCGTATCCGCGGCAAAAAGCGGCCGCGCATGAGACCATCAAAATGAATCAGTTAGGAGAAATGCCATCATGAAAAAGCAATTCATCGCCAAGCTGCTGGTGCTGGCCATGGTCCTGTCCATGGTGCCCGTCACCATCCTGGCCGCCAACGCCTCCGGCAGCAACGGCGGCTACTACAGCGTTTATGAGGACACCACCGTCCGCGTGAACGAGCCCGTCTCCGCCGACGGCGCCATCGAGGCCAAGGTCGTCAACGGCAAGGCCACCGTGGCCCTGAACGCCAAGGCCGTGGAGAGCCTGGCCGACCTGGCCAAGAACGGCGAGATCGCCCTGGAGATCAAGGCCGAAGGCGCCACGAAGGTGGACGTGTCCTTCCCGGCCAAGGCCCTGACCGAGGTGGCCAAGGAGACCGGCGCGGACCTGACCATCAAGAGCTCCGTGGCCACCATCACCATCCCCAACGCGGTGCTGGCCAACGAGTTCACCAGCTTCGGCAATGTGAAGGTGTCCGCCCAGGCCACCGGGAGCAGCGTGGGCTTCTCCATCCAGGCGGGCGGCAAGGCGCTGCAGAACATCAAGGGGCTCAAGGTCGAGTTCTGATCGCTTCCTGACCGCCTCCGGTGTCTCATCCTGAGACGGCGGACGGCGGTCCTGGCGGGGAGGAGGGGACTTCGGTCCCCTCCTTTTCCCAGGCCCCCGGCGTGTCATGCCGGGGAGTTGGGAAAAGGAGCTTCAGAAGGAGTGGATGCAAGATGGCCCGTAAAGCTCAACAGCCTGTTTTGGCTCGGTCCGCCCTGGGTTGGCTGGACGCGGCACTTTCCGCAGGCATGTTTTTCCTGGCGGTCTGCCTGTGCTCAGCAGCCACAGCCAGATCCGCCGCCATCCTGCTGGCAGTCTTAGTGCTGTCGGCTGCGTTTTTGTTCTACGGACGGCTGCGGGACCGTTTGAAGGCCCCTGTCCTGGCCTTGGCCTTGGTGGTGCTGATGGACGGGGCGAGCTGCTCCTATGCGGTGTCGGGGAAGTTCGCCCTGTTCGAGTTCTTGAAGGTGTTCACTGCTTTTTGCCTGGCGCTGCTCCTGCTGGCCTTTACCGAAGGAGAGGCACCGGAGCGCAAAGCATGTACGATCCTGGAGGGCTTCGCCGCCATCGCCGGGCTGACCAGCATCGACCTGCTGTCCACCCGGTGGGTGAGCGGGGCGGTGCTGGGAGTGCTGGGCTGGTTCACCCCGGATTACGCGGACCTGGGCGCGGTGGAGGAAGGGGTGCGGATGACCTCCATCTTCCTGAGCCCCAACGTGTTCGCCGGGTGCATGGGCATCGGTGTCCTGCTGGCCCTGGGACTGGCGGTGACGGCGGAGAAGCGCAGCCACCGGGTGGCCCACCTGGTTTGTCTGTTGGTCAACGCCCTGTCCTTCGTGCTGGCATTCAGCATGGGGGCCTGCGTCATGATCCTCCCGGCGTTCCTGATCCTCTTGCTCCTGACGGACAAGGAGAAACGGATGGGCCTGCTGATCCTGATGGTGGAGACGCTGGCAGTGACGGCGCTGTGCGCCTTCCCCATCTCCTTGACCTCCATGACCGCCTGGACAGGCTTCCGGCCGATCCCGCTGCTGTGTACAGTCATGGGGGCGGCGGCGCTGTGCGCCCTGGACCTGGTGGCGGGGCAGCGGCTGGCAACGAAACTGGCCGGTCATGGGAAAGCGGTGTTCTGGTCCTGCGCCGCGATGCTGGCCGCTTTCGTCCTGTTCATCGCTGCCGCCTGTACCCTCGCCACCGGCGTGACCCTCCAGGCAGGGGAGACCCTGCGGCGGTCCGCCTATCTCGGACCGGGGAGCTATACCCTGGCGGCGGAGGCAGACGGCGGCCTCGCCGTCCTCATCGAGAGCCAGGACCGGGCGGACACCATGATGCACACCAGCTCGGAGCTGTACCGGGGGCCTGCGTCCCAGGCGGCGTTCACCGTTCCGGAGGACAGCCTGGTGGTGTGGTTCCGCTTCACTGCGGAAGCAGAGATCCGGCTCGAGTCAGTGCGGTACGCCGGGGAAGGCAGTTCCGGCAGCATCCCTTTGAACTACCGCCTCCTTCCCGGCTTCATCGCCAACCGGCTCCAGGGCCTATGGGCCAACCAGAACGCCATCCAACGGTTCGTGTTTTTCGAGGACGGGCTGAAGCTGTTCCGGCGCAGCCCCATCATCGGCCTTGGCATGGGGGCTTTTGAGAACGGGGTGCGAGGGGTACAGACCTTCCGCTATGACACAAGATACGCCCACAATCACTACATCCAGACCATGGCGGAGACGGGGATCGTGGGCCTCACGCTGTTCCTGGCCCTGCTGGCGGTGTCCGGCATCTGCCTGTGGCGGGGACGAAAAAAGCCCCTGGCCCCGGCGCTGGGGGCGGCGCTGGTCTTCATGGCCTGCCACGCCCTGGTGGAGTTCACCTTCTCCATCTACTGCTATCTGCCCATGGCCTTCGGGGCGTTCGCCGCCATCAGCCTGTGCTGCGGGGATACGCTCCCTCTTCCCGCATGGATGGAGAGACGCGCGGTGAAGAACGGTGTGGTACTGGGCATCTGCGCCCTGCTGGCCCTGTTCGGCGTGCTGATGGGCTGCAACATCGCGGCGCAGGACCTGGTGGAGAAGGACGCGAGCCTGGAGAATCTGGAGCGTGCCGCGGCTCTGGACCCCTTTGAGAAAGCGGACCACATGCTGTCCTATGTGGCCCAGGTCACGGGGACGGAGCCGGACGAGGAGATCCGGGAAAAGGCGGAGGGGTATGCCGCCCGGCTGGAGAAGATCGACTCCAACATCATCCCTTACTATCTGGCGGCATACTACCTGGACACAGGCAGGACGGAGCGGGGGCTGGAGATGGCGGAGCGGTACGTGACCTACGTGTCCGCCGATGCCGCCGCATGGGACCAGACCTTCGCCCTGCTGGAGCAGTACGAACAGGACACAGAGGAGTACCGGGCGGGAGTCCGCCATATCGCGGAGCTGCTGGACCAGTGGAACGAGGAGAACATGGGCAGCATCGAGCTGGACGAACAGTCTTGGGCTTTTGTGGAACGGATGCGAGGGTAAAATAAACTGTTTGAGAGAGAGACGGCATGATCAAAGAAAACCAACGGCTGCTGAACCGGCTGCACGTGCTCAGCGACGGGGCCATTTTATACCTGTCCCTGCCCATCGCTTTCTGGGTGCGTTTCTATCTTTTTCCGAACGGCATCATCACGGTGCCGCTGCCCCGGTATCTGGCGCTGGGAACGATCCTGACTGCCGTCCAGCTGTTCGCGTACGCCGCCTTCGGGCTGTACCAGTCCCATCGCGGCATCCGTCTGCGCAAGGAGCTGGAGCGGCTGTGGCTGGCGGGGGCGCTGGTGATGGGGGCGC
>CAJUQN010000093.1 GCA_910588625.1 uncultured Oscillospiraceae bacterium | reverse complement strand
ATTTTTACGACCTGTGGTCTTTCAGACTCGTATCCGGCAGTTTGTCGCTTACGGATGAACTGAGCGGCGGATTTTATCAGGCGGACACCCTGACAGATTTTCTGGACGAGATCACCCAGCGGTGTGAATTCAAATACCACTTCTTCGGGCATTACAATATGGACAGGATTATCCAAAAGAAATATGCTCTGTTGTATGAGCAGAGCATCCGACTGAAGCTGTGAAAAGCGTCCGGCGGGGCAGGAACAAGATAAGTTTGATCTTGTTCCTGCCCCGCCGGACGTTTTTCCGTTGTAGCCGCAATTTCTCCTACAGATGGGGGCGTGTGTCTGAAACCCTTGCGCCGCAACGCTTACCCAGCGGCATCTTTTTTATCTACAGAAGGAAGGTGGCTTTCAGCACATCATTGTCCACTTCTCGGAAGATGTTCATGAGCAGCTGATGCATATTGTTGTCCGGGTCATTGATGACTGTGCGGAATGCGTCCCGCTGTACAAGGAAACTGTTGGGGCCGTCTCCAGCCAGCCTGTCCACCCATTCCATCAGCTTGGGGAGGTTATGCTCTGGGTCCTTTTCGATGTAGCCATAGGCGGTTTTCAGGCCGAGCTTGCCCAGTGTTTTGGGGATCATAGCGATTCTCCTTTTCTATCTTTTTTGAATCTTCCCAGCGAGACTAAGCGTATTACACTTAATAATTATAAGTGTAAAACATTGTGTATGTCAACGGAATTTTTACCTAAACTAAGTGCAGTACTGATGTTAGGGGATTGTGCCATGAAAGCGAAAAAAGAACTCAATATACAAATCGGGGAACGCATCAAACGGGCGCGGGAAAAAGGTGGGATGACCCAGGAGCAATTCGCGGAGCTGATCAACAAAACACCGCAGTTTGTATCTGATTTAGCGCGGGGTGTTTCCGGCATTTCCATTGAAACACTGAGGACAATTTGCGAAAAACTGTGTATATCCAGCGACAGTATCCTGTTTGCCAGGCGAGATGAAAATGATGTCTCGGAATTGACAAGCAAATTTCGGAAAATGTCTCATGTGAAGTTTCGTGCTTTGGAGCAGATCGTGAACGCACTACTGTATACCGAGGCCGAGATTGGCAGCGACCAATAATGCAGCACGGAGCAAAAATGCGGCGGCAGCCTCAAATGTGAGATGCTGCCGCATTTTTACAGCATCTTTTTATCGATCACTGGTCAGCCAGTTACTCTCCTGGGAGAAGATGAGGTCGTCTACATCCCCCGGGGCAACGGCGGCCTTACGGGCTTTTTTCATGAGGGAGCCTCCTTCCAGGTGGGATTTTACAACGCAGCTGAGTATGTGGAACGGGGTTCGCAAGCGACTAAATGACATGGTACTCCATCAGCAGCTTTTCGATGTCGGTGCCCTCGATCTTATCCAGCAGTTTCTTGACCACCACCTTCTCGATAAAGCCCAGGTCCATTTCGGTCAGCGGCTTGCCGTCCCGGAGCTTTACCGTAGCGTCCAGCAGGTCACGCACGTCGTAGGTGCTGCCCCACACCTCGGGCACGCCCCGGTCTACATTCAGCAGGGTATACACCGCCTCCATGCCGGTGCGCATGGAGTATTCGGTGGTAAAAATGGTGTCCCGGGCAATCTCGGCAAACTGGCCCAGGAAGGCAAAGTTTACCGCGTCATCGGGCACTACCTTCGGGCGGTCAGTGTCGTTGCGGGGCATGAAGAAGGCATCGATATAGGGCATCATAACAGGCACAGTGTTGGCACTGCACTCGGCCAGTTCCTCGATCTGATCCTCGGGTACGCCCAGATGGTACAGCCACTCCATGCAGATTTCCTTGCCGGTGCAGTCCCGCATGGGCTTCTTTACATAATCGCCGGGCACGTCAGTGAACAGGGAGTACACCCACACCAAGCAGTGGTTCTTGGGCTGCTCCCGGAACTGGGGCTGACGGTTGATGGTCCAGCTCAGCAGCCAGGAGGAATCCTTCACGGTGACGATGCCGCCGGTGACCACCTTGCCGGTGAAGGGATCCCGCTTGCAAATGTTCTTAATATAGGGGATGATCTGCCCGTCCAGGGTTTCCACCGTGGCGGACATCCAGTTGGTCTGTTCCGGGTCAGAGCAGAACTTGTCCGGGTTGCCAAAGGCGGGATCCTGGGCGGCGATCCTCCGCCACATATCCCAGCCTCCGCCAGGCCTGATCTCGGTGTTATAGGGGGCAGGGGTATTCTGATCGCCCATGGTGGAATTTTCCACGCAGCCGCCGTTGGTGATGAACACCAGATCGTTCTCCGTCAAATCCAGGTTCGTCTGGCCTTCCTCGGTGAGAAGCTCAATTCGGCTGGCCAGCTTTTTGCCCGGCTGAATGTCAAACTCCACATTCACCACTTTGGTGTTGTAGTGGAACTGCACGCCGTGGCCCTCCAGATACTTCACCATGGGCAGGATCATGGATTCGTACTGGTTGTAGCGGGTAAAGCGCAGCGCCTTGAAGTCGGGCAGGCCGCCGATGTGGTGGATGAAGCGTTTGATATACCGCTTCATCTCCAGGGCGGAGTGCCAGTTCTCAAAGGCGAACATGGTGCGCCAGTAAAGCCAGAAGTTGGAGTTGAGCACCTCGTCGTCGAAATAGTCGGTGATGCGCTTGTCATAGAGCTTCTCGTCGGCGGTGAAGAACAGCTTCATGATCTGCATGGCCGCCTTGTCGGACACGTCGAACTTGCCGTCGGTGTGGGCATCCTGGCCCCGGTTCACAGTGGCCCGGCACAGGGAGTAGTTGGAGTCCTCCTTGTTCAGCCAGTAATACTCGTCCAGCACACTGACACCCTCGGTTTCAATGGAGGGGATGGAGTGGAACAGGTCCCACATGACCTCAAAGTGGTTGTCCATCTCCCGGCCACCCCGCATGACATAGCCCACGTTCTCAAACTTCCAGCCATCGCAGGCGCCGCCGGGGATGGGGTCCTTCTCAAAGATGTGGATGTGCTCGCCCTTCATCTGGCCGTCCCGAACCAGATAGCAGGCGGCGGTGAGGGCGGCGAGCCCGGTGCCAATGATGTAGGCGGACTTGTGATCCACGCCCTCCGGCTTTTTAGGACGGGCGAAAGCCTCATAGTTGCCACTGGAATAATACATAGATAACATCCTTTCCCGAGCCGTCTTCCGGGACTGGGTGTGGCGTGACCCCAGGCGGCGGGAGGATCTGGTGCAGACCTACAATGAGCTGTTCAACTCCACCCGCCCCCGTGAGTATGACGGCAGCCACATCGTCCTGGGCGGCATGAACCCGGACATCACCCTGCGGGAACACCAGCGGGGGGCCATCGCCCATGTGCTTTACGGCGGGAACACCCTGCTGGCGCACGAAGTGGGCGCGGGCAAGACCTTTGAGATGGCGGCCTCCGCTATGGAGGCGAAGCGGCTGGGGCTGTGCCAGAAGTCCCTCTTTGTCGTGCCGAACCACCTGACCCTCCAGTGGGCCTCCACCTTTGGCGAGACCACCACGGCCATAGAGCTGGCCCCGGAGGGGACAGGCTATCGCGCCCGGACGAGGTTCGCCAAGTTCTTCAACCTCCCGGAGCTGATGAGTATGTTCAAGGAGGTCGCCGACATCAAGACCGCCGACCAGCTCCACCTCCCTGTGCCGGAGGCAAAGTTTGAGACCGTGGTGGTGCAGCCCTCAGAGATACAGAAGGAGATGGTGGCCGACCTGTCCGAACGGGCCGCCGCCGTCCACGGGGGCAGCGTGGACCCCTCGGTCGATAATATGCTCAAGATCACCTCGGACGGGCGCAAGATCGGCCTCGACCAGCGGCTGATGAACCCGCTCCTGCCCGATGACCAGGGCAGCAAGCTGAACGCCTGTGTCCAGAATGTCCTCCGCATCTGGGAGGAGGGCCAGGCGGACCGGCTGACCCAGTTGCTGTTCTGCGACCTCTCCACGCCCAAGGGCGACGGCACGTTCAATGTCTACGAGGACATCCGGGACAAGCTGGTGGCGGCCGGCGTCCCTCGTGAGGAGATCGCCTTTATCCATGACGCCGACACCGAGGCGAAGAAGAAGGAGCTGTTCGGCAAGGTGCGGACCGGCGAGGTGCGCGTCCTGCTCGGCTCCACCCAGAAGATGGGCGCCGGGACCAATGTGCAGGACCGCCTTGTGGCCGTCCACCACCTGGATGTGGGCTGGCGCCCCGCCGATATGACCCAGCGCAACGGGCGCATCATCCGGCAGGGCAACCGCAACAAACAGGTGCAGATATTCCAGTATGTGACGGAGGGGACCTTTGACGCCTACCTCTACCAGACTTTGGAGAACAAGCAGAAATTCATCAGCCAGATCATGACGAGCAAGTCCCCCGTCCGAAGCTGTGACGATGTGGACGAGCAGGCGCTCTCCTATGCGGAGATCAAGGCCCTGTGCGCCGGAAATCCGCTGATCCGGGAAAAGATGGACCTTGATGTGGATGTGGCGAAGCTGAAGGTCCTCCGGGCCGACTACCAGAGTAAGCACTTCCGGCTGGAGGACCAGCTTTTGAAATACTTCCCCGCCGAGATCGAGGCGCAGCAGAGCCGCAACCGGGGCTTTGAGGCGGACATGAGAACGGTGGAGGCACACCCGCTCCCGGAGGAGGGCTTTGTGGGGATGGAGGTCGGCGGCAGGCATTACGCGGAAAAGGCGGATGCCGGGGACGCCATCCTCGCCCTGTGCAAGGAGATCAAAAGCACCGAGGGCATCCCCATCGGCAGCTACCGGGGCTTCCAGATGGAGCTTTCCTACAACACCTTTGAGAAGCAGTTCCAGATCACCTTGAAGGGCGAGATGAGCCACCGTGTCAGCCTGGGGACGGACGCCAGGGGCAACCTGACCCGTCTGGACAACGCCCTCGCCGGTATCCCCGGACGGCTGGAACGGGGCCAGGAGCAGTTGGAGAACCTTCGGAACCAGCAGGCCGCCGCACAGGTGGAATTGACAAAACCTTTCCCCCAGGAGGCGGAACTTACCGAAAAGAGCGCCAGACTTGCGGAACTGGACGCTGCTCTTAGTATGGACGAGAGCATTTCCCAGAACGAGGAGGAGGTCAGCGGGGAAGTTGGCGAGGGTGAGCGTCCCTCTGTTCTGGAGGACCTGAAAAAAAGGGCGGCGGAGATACCCCCGGACAAAAAGCCCGGAAAGGAGCCGGAGCGGTGATGAAAAAGGAAAAGCAATTATTGGTCCGTATCTCGGATGCGGATAAAGAGCGGATTCAGGCCAAAATGGAGGAGGCCGGCATCCTGAACATGAGCGCCTATATCCGAAAGATGGCGCTGGACGGTATCTGTGTGAGGCTGGATTTAGCAGAGGTGCGCCAGCTCATCGTCCTGCTCCAGCGGTGCAGCAACAATCTGAACCAGTACGCAAAGAGGGCGAACGAGACCGGGAGCGTCTACGCCGCCGACATTGAGGACCTGCGCTCCCGGCTGGAGGAGATATGGGAATTGTCCAGACAGTCCCTTGCCCATCTTGCCAATATCCGCTGAATGGCATAGGCTTCTAAAGCATAGCAAGAGGACGCAGAATGATCCGCGTCCTCTACATACTCGTTGTTTTCCGCTATATGGCAGCAAAAAGATCAACTATCCACTGATGGATATTTAGTCGGCTTAATCTTCTTGTTGATACACAATAGAAATGCCCATATTCTCCCGGCCCCAGGTGCAGTATCCTTTATAGACATCATCTTCGTATGCTGGCTTCTCTCCGGGGTACAGTGCGGGAAAAATCGAAATGCTGGAAAAACCGACATCCTCTTGATTAGTGCTTTCCAGTACCTCTCGGATATCGCAACGATACAACCCATCGTCTGTATGGAGATAGAAGAACATTTCCTGTGTTGTGGCACTGTCCTCATCAAACTTCTCTACATTTCGGGTCCATGTGTATGGCTCCCAGGCGGTAACGCGCTCGAACAAAAAGCTCAACAATTCTGATGTTTTTTCTTGTAACCCTTTGGCATTCCTATTTGCTGTCAGAGAAAACATTTCGTAGATGCCATCCGTGTTTTCTGCCTGCGAAAGCTCCATCAGTGTCTCCAGGGAGGACAGCCCAATGGAGATATCTTCCGGGATATCCTCCACCCGATAAACGATATAAATGCCCGATGGTTTCTTGGGAGCGTACTCCGGACTTAGTTCCTCCGGATAAAGCATGATACTGGAAATGCCTACCGTTTCCGGTTGTTCCGTGCTTCTTGTCACATCGCTAAAATCGCATCTATAGGTTCCGTTGTCCGC
Source organism: uncultured Oscillospiraceae bacterium (assembly GCA_910588625.1). GTDB lineage: Bacteria > Bacillota > Clostridia > Oscillospirales > Oscillospiraceae > Enterenecus. Next base: position 4,310 of record CAJUQN010000093.1, on the reverse strand, counting down.
GAAAAAGTCATTAAAAATAGTCTGTGTTACAAGCACAACTCCATTGATGCGTTTTCCGGGCTGAGACCCACTGGTATACTCCCAGGATGTAACCGTATTTTCGTAAAAGCGCATAAACTCCCGGATCTTTTCATAGAGATCGTCCGTTTCTTCCTTCACAGCCGGGGAAAACGCCTCGTAGATTATGTCAATATTCTCATCTTCGACGTACTCCATCAGCTTTTCCATCGTCATCCTTGGGACATTGAAAGGCTTATATTCCCCGTCTTCAACCAGGTCTGTATGTTCTGAAAAACTGTTCAAGAAGCCTTGAATTTGGGACATCTGATGTCCCGTACAGGATGTGAGACAGAGCATTAAAAAAGTCAAAGCCAACACTACAGACAGTATCCGAACAAGTTGCTTCATAAGCACCACTCCCTTTCGCTTAGAGTGTTGTTGCATTAGGTGGTATCGGAAGTGATTATAACAGTTTTCAGCATCAATCTCAAGCACATTCAGACAATTTCTGCTATTGTAAATCTCTACATACCCGGCATCCTTGCCGGACAGTGGGCCGGCGCGGTAAACTGTACTCAGGAAACAGGAAAGGATGGAAACGGATATGAGGCTTCTGAAACTCCCTTTGAAACTGCTGGCGCTCCCCCTGATGCCATGTTGTAGGCAGGCTGGCATCCAACCTCTCCGCCTATGTTGTCGGGCTGTTCATGCTGGTGGTGCTGGCCTGCGGCATCTATCAGGTGTGCGTCCGGGACTGGCTGAATGTGGCGATCCTGTTCGGCGTGGAGGCGGTCTGCGTGGCGCTCCAGTTCTCCGCCATGCTCCTGGTGGAACTGGCTGGGGAGTGGGCCGGCAGCCTTGGGGCTTTCCTCCACTCATAAATCTTTGAAAGGATGTGCGAAGATGGATTTCCCGAAGAACGAGACGAAGGTCCTGCTTGACTGGATGCGGGAGCAGATGTACGGCAATACCGTGACTGAGTGGACCTATGGGAACGAGCATGACCGTATGAGTGAGGCGGCGGATTTTCTGGGCAGTCTGCTTTCACGGGAGGGCGGCGATATAGAACTCTGCGGATAAAGACAATTCCATAACCAGCGCACAGGAGGGAACGGCGATTGCCGCTCCTTCTTTTTTCGCCCCTTTTACATACCGGGAAAGGGGGCATGACAATGAATTTATTTGAAGCGGTCAAGGACGCCGTACCAACAATAGCGGCGGCGGAGCATTACGGGATCGAGGTCAAGCGCAACGGCATGGCCTGCTGTCCGTTCCACGATGACCGAACGCCCAGCATGAAAGTGGATAAGCTGAACGAGGGGAAGGGCGCTGGATACCAGCGGTGGGCAACGCTCTTTAACCTGAAACAGATGGCACAGGTCATGTGCTTTTTGCAGGAGAACGAGATCGACAGCTTTGACGAACTGGCGGCGAGGGCGGATGCGGCAGTCACCCAATGGGGCGGTCTGGGGGATTCCATCAAGGCGGCGGAGCAGCGGATGCAGGAGATCGCCGCTCTGAAAAAGCACATCATCAACTACTCCAAGACCAGGGAGGTCTATGTGGCCTACCGCAAGGCAGGGTACAGCAAAAAATTCCTTGAGGGGCATCGGGAGGCCATCACGCTCCACAAGGCGGCGAAGGAGGCTTTTGAACAACTCGGCTTGAAAAAACTCCCCCGTGTCAAGGAGTTGAACGCCGAGTATGCCCAGCTTCTGGAACAGAAACGGGCGGCTTATCCGGCGTACCGAAAGGCAAGGACGGAGATGCAGGAGTACCTTGTGGCACAGAAAGTGGCGGCTGTCCTTCTGGAAAAAGAGAAGGAACAGGCGGCTATGGAGGAGCAGCGCAAGGAGGAACAGCGCACCGATCCGCACAGATGATCTTGGCGGGGCTGGCTTACAGGGATGTAGGCCAGTCCCGCTTTTTTCTTTTTCCCGGAAACGCAGAGACTGCCGTTTCCGGCTCCACAAGGGGCGCAAGCCCCGCCTGTCCCTGCAAAGCAGGGACAACAGCGTTCGGGAACCGAACGCGCAGCCAGCCCCGGCCACGGGGCTGTTCAAGGGGTTTGGGGTGCTACCCCAACAAGCAGAGAAACAGACATCCGGCGGCAACGCTGGATGTCTGTTTCGGGCATTTGTATATACAAATGCCCTGCTTGCCAAGTAGCGCACCCCCGTAAAATCCCCCTACCGCCACAGCTTCATTCTCTGGCAAGCCATAACATGGCGAGAAAGGTTTTACGGAGCGAGGGCGGGAAGGACTACACTCCCCCCCGGCCTCGTTGGGCACTATTGTGACGCTGTTCTGTCGGTGGACATTGCCTTAATGCGCCTTAAAAACTGAGATATATTCATCATAGGCTTCTCTTATTTTTCTTCGGCAAATACTTCTCCATAAAGAAATGCGCTTGTCCCTATCTTGTAAGGTGTCTGGTTCCATATTACCCCCAAATCCAATACAATCCTCGTCGTATTCAATCAAACCACTTTCTCCAGATATTGCAATTTCATTCGGACATTCACAAAAGCTAAACTGCGAACACTTAAAACAGTATATTCCCAGCTTAAATGTATTTTCACATGGGTGAATTTCTTTACCTATCGCTCCGTCGCAATATCCTTCGACAAGCAAATGCTGCATTTTCATTTTGGTAAGATTTCTCCTTCTGTTTTATTGCCAACTGACATTTCATTATATTAAGAATTTCAAAACAGCAACCTCTACCTGGCCTGTGTGACAGAGGTACGCATGGGCAACACCGGCCTCACTGTTTTCGGCTACTTCAAGCGGAAGCAATTTCTATGCAAATGGATTTTCAACGCAATTCCCAAATCTCTATATACAAGTTTTCTATTGCTTCAAGGTTTAGTGGACATCTCATTTTTTTAGACAGCCATTTTTGATAATATAAGATGTCCTTCCTAATCCATTTATGAAGAGGTTTAGGATTACACTTCAAATGCTTATCGGCAAGAAAATATGCACCAACAGTAGCTTCATTTGAGGTTAAGACACTGGTAAAGAACGTAGTGCTACCCCGGTACTTTGCAAAAAGATAATAACTACTACCGTTCTTTTTGATTATTACTTCGTATTCAGCTGGCACATCATTAGGATGAACTATTCTTATCTGTTCAGTATTTTCAGAAATGGGAAAGCCGGGAAGTAAGCGTTTCAGATTGTCATGCACATTACTCATCATACTTTGCCCTTTATAAAGCTGATGGGACAAAAGCCGCTGTTCTTCTTGTCTTGCCTTTTGGGGGCGCATGAATTTTATGGGCCGATACAGCAGATATACTATTATCACAGACAGCGCAATAGAGCCTTATGAGATTTGTTTGCCACATACTTACATTCTCCGCTCTTTTGCGCTGTTTGTCTACCCTTTTCTACTCTTGATTCGCATCACAGGTTTCCTGTTATCCAACCGGCAAAGAAAAGAATAGCCAAAGCAGAAAAAGGTATGAACATCCCGCCGACAAAAAGAAAGAGTACAGTAGAAATCCAACCAGATGACGAAAACTCATTAGGGCCTTCAGGCAGATAGAACCGTTTTGGATGCTTTGGGTCGTATCGAAGGGGCGTCATACGTTCTGCCGGGCGTTCATCGGATGCAGTTAGAAAACTAACTTTGTTTTTCTGCCGCAACCGCTGTCCATCCACTTCATATTCAACCACAGGGAACCAGCGGTAATAATAGGTGCGGCTTCTATGGTGGAGGCGCCTGTGTGGGTTTGCGTACTTCCATGGACTGAGGATATAATCCACAATATACCCCTGGGTTTCCTCTTTGCATCGCAGTCGTTTAGAAAGACGGGCGTATAGCTTGTACAATCCTACCAAGAACAAAACCGGTCCCAGAAGCACCGCAGCAGCGAACAACAGATAAAGAATTAGCATATGACCGACAAGGTAACAAGCACCGACAAAGACACACATACCTGCAACAGAAAGTATTCCAATAGTTTTCGGAGACATGGCTGTACCTCCACTTAATTGTTTGGGCGTAGACATTTCACCAATCATCTTGATACCAATGATTTGCGCCATTTTTGCTCGACGCCACAAAGCGGCGGGAGCTTTTTCCTGGAGTGCGTATGCCGAACCGGCGCAGACGAGAGCCGGAACGGGAGCGCGGCGCAAGGGTAACGGGCTTGCAGCGAGGCCAGGAGGGGGCTACCCTTTCCCTGGCCTTGTTGGGCATTACTGCGCCGTTGTGTCAGTGGGTAGAAGTTTGCAGAGGTGCATCATTGGGGGAAGAATAAATTGGCCAAATAACTTTTCCATTAGAAAGTTCAATTCTT
>CAJUQN010000092.1 GCA_910588625.1 uncultured Oscillospiraceae bacterium | reverse complement strand
CGGTGGAAGCGGAGTCGGGGGCGAAGCTGTTGGAATCGTAGGTCACAACGGAACCAACCGTTTCAAAGCCCATGAAGTTCAGCGGCTTGGGGCCGTCCAGCACTGCGCCCTGATTGTCGTCCAAGCTGGGAACAGCCTGCATATAGTCGCTGTCGGCCATGGCTCCAAGATAGTCCGCCGCAGACTGGAACTGCGGGAAACTCATGCCATCTCCGATGAACAGGAACACATACTTGGGCGCCTTGATGGCCTGGTCAGGAACGGTCTGGCTTGCCAGTGTGTTGATCGCGCCCGCATTTGTCTGGACAGGACCTGTGTCTCCCTTTGTGGCGGTAGCAGAGCAGCCAGCGAGCAAAGTGGCTGTCAGCGCCAAAGCCAATGCGATAGCAAAGATTTTTCTCATATCTACCTGTTTCCTCCTAAAGAGTAGTGTTTGTCCGCTTGGGACACATCCAGAATAATCTCTGGATGTAATATTTGCTACCATGGTTTTGAAAAATCCTTGTAAAATTCTGATATAGGCAAGAAGCCTTTACATGGAATTCACAAAAAAAGTCTTGTAGACTTTACAAACACATCTTATAATCAGATTTTGACCAGCAGACAAAAATAAACAGGAAAGGCAGTCATGATATGGAGGAAAAATGTTTGCTTGATTTCAACGCGAAAAAGGGTTTTATTTGTGATATGGATGGTGTCATTTATCACGGGAATAAAATCCTTCCGGGTGTTGTGGAATTTATTCAGTGGCTCCAGGAGAAAAATAAGAGGTATTTGTTTTTGACCAATAATAGCGGATACACGCCAAAGGAACTGCACCAAAAGCTGGCCCGTATGGGATTGGATGTGTCTGAAGATCATTTTTATACGAGTGCTCTGGCAACTGCCGCATTTCTGAAGGAACAGGCTCCCGGCTGCTCTGTATTCGCAATCGGAGAAGCCGGACTTCTCAACGCACTTTATGATGCGGGCATCACCATGAATGAGGTGAACCCCGACTATGTGGTTGTTGGAGAAGGACGCACCTACTCCTTGGAAACATTGACAAAGGCAACAAATTTGGTCATGGGTGGGGCAAAACTCATTGGGGCAAACTCTGATGTGTCCGGCCCGATTGAAAATGGTATTGCACCGGCCTGCCGCGCTTTGACCGCTCCTATCGAAATGGCAACCGGAACACGGGCATATTTCTGTGGTAAACCCAATCCGCTGATGATGCGGACTGGCCTGCGGCTGCTGGATTGCCATTCTGGTGAGGCTGTTATGGTGGGGGATCGAATGGATACTGATGTAATTTCCGGTATGGAGAGCGGTATGTCCACTGTTCTGGTACTCTCCGGTTGCTCTACGTCAGAAACCTTGAAAGAGTATGCTTACCGGCCAACCATTGTTCTGAATGGCGTTGGCGATATTGTTGCTGCTGCAAAGTCATACGCTGCGGGCGTTGAAAAATAAAATCCCCGATAGCGTAGGCCAGCAATGGGGGTTCCCCCATGCCCCGGACTGTCCGCAGAGCGTCCAGTCGAACACGCCTGACGGCGTGGCTTTTCCGCTCCTGACCGTCGCTCGTTCCTGCACATCCGCGCAGGAAGAACGGGGCGCGGTTGCGCCCCGTCAGGAGTGTGCCGGTTCCGGCACAATATCACCATGGGAGATCAGCCGGGTAAGAGGGTCGATCACGATGATCTTCCGGCCCATCTTCTGCGCATAGCGCATAGTCGCCGCCGTCCCGCCGCGCCGTTCTCCGTTGTAAACGGCCAGCAGAGCGGCGGCGTGGTCTACCAGAAAGCGGTTGCGGTCCAGCATACAATTCTTGTAGTAGGTCCTGCTGACGTAGACAATGGAATCTGCCCGATCCAGGATAGAATGATAGAGGTCCCGCGATGAAGCTGACCACTTGTCCGCCTGCTCCTTGCAGGGGAGGATACAGTGGAGCTTAATTGCGGGATTTTTCTCTCTCAGGTCGAGGACGGAGAGGGCCGACCATGTATCGGTAGCTTCTGCCATGCCGGACAGGAATTGCGTAAAACCAGCGCCCACCAGGGTGGCGATCTGCTCTGCCAATACCGCTTTCAGCGCCACACACCGGCTGTCCGCTTCGTCATACTTCCAGGGGAATTTGCGCGGGCGATGGCCGGTGAACGCGCAGCAGTTTTCTAACACGATCCACCGTCCCCAGCGTAGCGTTTCTGGTAGTCCTGGATGTACTCGTCCAGGTATTCCAGGTACTCGGCCCCGCCGCCCTCAATCGTTTCCAGAATGGCGGTGATCCTGCGGCGGCACTCCGCTTCCTCGCTCTCCGTCATGGTGCGCGTTTCGTTGAGATGGGTGGTTGAACGGGGAGCAACAACATCGTTGATAATGTCATTGAAAAGATTGTCCAGCATGGCCTCCGGCGTGTCAAGCTGCTCCGCGCCTGCCGCTCCGGGTTCATCGGCCACGATCCATACATAGCCGATTTTTTTGGAGTAGACTATATCAAAGTAGTTCTGCCCATCAATATAATTCTCAAAGGCTTTGAGAATGGCATCCAGTTCTTTTTTTGTGCTTTCATCATAGATCATAAAAATTTTCCCTTTCTTGTCGTGATATATTTCCCAAGCTGACCAGTATCACGGACAATACTGCCGCTCAGTATAGCATATACTAACACTACTTGCAACCAATACTGGTCAAAAATAGTGGGGCGGCATATGGAGCAGAAAATCAGGCGTGATAGAAATATGGGCGACAATTTAAGAAGGCTTCGCAAAGGCCGTCATATATCGCAGGAAAAGCTATGTGCGGAGTTACAACGGCGGGGATGTGATATTGGGAGAACTACCTACGCCAAATATGAGGCTGGTGAGCTAAATATTCGTGCCAGCGTTTTAATAGAATTAAGAAAAATCTACGGCTGTCCATATGATGAATTTTTTCGTGGACTCGATCCCGATGAGAATCAGCATTAAAGATCCTCCCATGCCAAGCGGCACGGGAGGATCTTGCAGTTACCGCTCCGGCCTCTATTCTGTTCCTAATCCTCCGGCACTAAACCGAGGATTTCGTTTTCAGCTCTGTGTATGTAAGACTTGTATATTATATATTTGCTCAATATATTAGTCAATAGCTCAGCTATACGAGCGGATAACGAAGCGCAAAAATTTTATAATAAAGGCATCCTAATCACAGGGGGATGCCGTGGATGAGCAAGAAGGAAGTGGAATTCAGCAATCGGGACAGGTTCATCGAACTTGGCCTGATGATCGCCAGCCTGCGAAAAATGCAGGGGATGTCCCAGGAGAAGCTGGCGGAGAAGGCGAAGATCAGCCGCTCCCATCTGAGTTCCATCGAGGCCCCCAACATCGTGCGGCCCTTTTCTCTCGAAGTGCTATACAACATCGCGGACGCTCTTGGCGTCCGGGCGGGGGATCTGCTGAACGCCACCCTGCCCCCAACGAAATGAGAACAGCGCCTTGCCAGTGGCAGGGCGTTGTTTTATCTCTATGCCGCTTCTCCACCATAGAGGTCATGGTTGACCTGGGCGGCGTAGTGGTTCTCAATGGTGGCCGGGGCGTTGTAAAGCACCGTCAGCAGGTATTGTTTCATATTCCGCACCTGGGTGGTGTTCTCCCGGAGGCAGTCAAACACGAAACGGATGTGTTCAGAGTCCAGCTTCAGCAGCCGGGATTTCACCACTGCCTGGGGGAAGTCATTCCCCGCCACCCGGATATTTTTCTTTTTGGAGCAGACCGCCTCCACCATCAGCTCTACCATCTCGTCCAGCTGGCCCATGTCATAGGGGCGCTCCCGCACGAAATCATCGTAGCCGATGTTCTCCCGGATCAGTCCCCGATAGGCATCCATCTCGCCCTGACTCATCCCGCTGCTCCTGCGACCCTTCCTTCCCTTCGCTTCAGGCAGCTCTGCCGCCGCAGGCGTGGGTACATTGGGGTCCCCGCGAAAACCCAGCGAAGCGGTTTTCGTGGGGAGAGGAGGAGCAGCGCAGCGAGTGAGCTTTGCCGCTTGCGGCGAAGCGAGGGATGCGGAGCTTGCGACGACGAGGGCGGAAGGGAAAGGAAAAGATTCTGTACTTACTGGGTCAGTTATTTTTTTCTCTTTTTTTACTGGGTCTTTATTTATTTGCGTGGGATTTTCCGTCTGCGTGGAACCCGTTGCCAGAAAATCCGTTGTCGGGTTTTCCGGCAACGGCTGGGCCGGAGACGGCCCTTCCGGGGGCAGCTCGTGAGAAGCAGGGTACTCCCGGATGATGTACTCGTTGCTGCTGAATTTCCCGGCCTTGTCGGTGGTCTGATGGCGCTGGACATACCCGGCTTTCTCCAGCTCCACCACGGCAGCCCGGATGGCGTCCTTGCCCTCCAGGCTGATCCGGGCGAGGCCGGCCAGGGTATAATCCCAATTTTCCGGGAGACTGAGCATCAGGGACAGCAGGCCCTTTGCCTTGAAGGAGATGGTCTTGTCCCGCAGGTGATAGTTGCTCATGACGGTGTTCTTCGTCATTTTATGGTACACTCTCCTCCAAAGGAGGGAGCGTCAATGGAACAGGTACGCAGATGTGAATGGGCTGGCCCCGACCAGATATATATTGACTACCACGACAACGAATGGGGCCAGCCCCTCCACGATGACAATCAACTGTTTGAGATGCTGATTCTGGAGGGGATGCAGGCCGGACTGGCATGGATCACCGTGCTGAAAAAACGGGAAGCCTTTCGCGCCGCTTTTGACAACTTCGATCCCCCAAAGGTCGCGCTGTATGATGACGCAAAGATCGAAGCCCTTATGGCGAACACCGGGATTATCCGACACCGGGGCAAGATCAACGCAGCTATTGGCAACGCAAAAGCATTCCTTGAAATTCAAAAAGAATACGGCAGTTTTGACCGATTCATCTGGGCCTATGTCAATCACACACCTATCATCAACGCCCCACACAGCATGGCGGAGCTGCCTACATCCACCCCGTTGTCCGATCAGATCAGCAAGGACTTGAAAAAGCGGGGCTTCAAATTTGTGGGGTCCACCATTGTCTATTCGTTTATGCAGGCTGTCGGGATGGTGGACGACCACATGATTTGGTGTCCCTGGCATACGAATAACAGAAAATAAAACCGGAAATTCAGGCGACGTTGGTCTCACTCAGCTTGGTGGTCATCAAGCGGTAGAGCCGGTTCTTGGGGAAATTGTCCATAAACGGCACGATGGCGCTGCCGCACTTGATGAGGCCGCGCCCGAAGTCCACGTTGGTGATGTAGGAGAGCTGGTTGTCCGAGATGTTCAGCAGCCGCGCCAGCTCCGCCCGGTCTGTGGCCGCCTGGTTCAGCATGACCAGGAACTCGCTGTTGGCCAGCATGGTCCGGGCGGTGTGGGACTGGAGCAGATCGTCCACGTTCTGGGTGAGGCCAGTACAGCAGGCCCCGTACTTTCTGACCCGCTTCCAAAGGGTAAAAAGGAAGTTTGCGCTGTATTCGTTCTGAAACAGCAAATAAATTTCATCGATATAGACCCAGGTGTTCCGGCCCAGCGCCCGGTTGCGGATGATCCGGTTGAACACGCTGTCCAGCACCACCAGCATACCCACAGGCAAAAGCTGTTTGCCCAGATCCCGGATGTCATAGCAGAGGATTCGGGCGTCCGTGTCCACATTGGTGGGCTTGGCGAAGGTATTGAGGCTGCCCTCCGTGAACAGCTCGATTGCCAGGGCCACGTCACGCGCCTCCGGCTCATCCTGGCGGAGCAGTTCGGCATGGAAGTCCTGGAGGGTGGGGGCTTTGCCCTGGTAGCCGCCCTTGATGTAGCTGTGGTAGACGCTGGCGGTGCAGCGGTCGATGATGGATTTCTCCTTGGCGGACAGCAGCCGGTCGCCCATAAGCTGCTCACACAGGGACAGCAGAAACTCGGACTTCAGCACCACCGGGTTTTCGCCGTCACCGTAGCCTTGCTCCATGTCCATGGCGTTGATGTGGTTGGGGGAGGTGGCGGAGATGCTGATCACCTCGCCGCCCAGCCCTTCGATGAGGGGCCGGTACTCCGACTCAGGGTCGATCACGATGATATCGTCCTCGGTGGAGAGCGCCAGATTGACCATCTCCCGCTTGGCGGTGAAAGACTTACCGGAGCCGGAAACGCCAAGGACGAAGCCGTTGCCGTTCAGCAGCTCTTTCCGATTGGCGATGATCAGGTTTTTGCTGATGACGTTCTGCCCGTAGTACACACCGCCCTGGTCCCGCACCTCCTGGGCCTTGAAGGGCATGAGGACGGCCAGGGCCTCGGTGGTCAGGGTCCGCAGGGCGTCGATCCGCCGCAGGCCCAGGGGCAGGGCCGTTACCAGCCCGTCCGCCTGCTGCCAGTTCAGAGTGGCCAACTGGCACAGATGCTTCCGGGCGGTGGACTGGAGGGCGTCCGTGTCGCTGTCCAGCTCCTCCTTGGAATCCGCCAGATGCACCAGCGTGACCACCGCGAACATCATCCGCTGGTCACGGGTGGTGAGATCGTCCAGCATCTCACGGGTCTCTTTCCGCTGCTGTTCCAGATCATACGGCACCACAGCGGAGAAATTGTTGTTATTATTCTGCCGGCGCTGCCAGTTGGTCACGTTCGTCTCCACACCGAGGAGCCGATTCTGCATCTCCCGGACGGCCTCGTCTGTGGGGACGGGGATCACGTCAATGGACAGCATCATGGTGCGGTTGAGGGCCGTCAACTCGGAGATCATGCTGTCCTTGATGTAGCTGGCGTACTCCTTTAGAAACAGCACCCGGCCATATTTGCCGCCCATGATGAAGTGGTCCTTCTTGAACTCCAGGCTGTCCGGGCAGATGGAGTCTTTGAAGGAGTGGCCCTTCCGCATCAGGTCCCGGAGGTCCACATGGAATTCCGTTTCCTCCCCGGTGCGGTAGAAGTCATGCAACACCCGGAGCCGCTCCACCGCGTCCAGCTCCTCGCTGTGGGCGTCCAGATGGCTCAGGCGGGTGGTCACATCCGCCGTCACCCGGTCGAAGAAGGTGCGGGCCTCCTCAATGCTCTTGCGGTGGACAGACAGGGTGATGTACCGCTCCTGCACCACGCTGTTGGAGGAGTCCGTTACTTTATCCATGAGCATGGCGTTGTACTCCGCCCGGTAGCCGTTCAGATAGTCATCCTGCCGGGGCAGCAGGATCTTCTGCTCGAAGTCCTGGCGGTTGAGCCGCTTGTTGTTGATGGTCAGCTTGGTGGTGGAGCCGGTGTCCAGGGCGTTCAAAAGTTCGGAGTAGCCCAGGAACATGGACGTTTTGTTCTCTTTGGAGGCGATGGCGTAGTTGATGTCCGAGAAGCGGATGGTCTTGGAGAATTTGCTCCCGAACTGAAAAATCCCATCCGGCCACAGGCGGCGGATGGGGATGGCGTCCTGCACGGACTTGGGGAGGACAAAGCCCTCCCGGTCCTGCTTCAGCGTATTCTGTAGAGTCTTAATCAAGCCGTAAAGCCTCCTTTACTGTGGAATGCTCCATCGCCTGGGCGTAGAGGTTCTCCGCCCGGAACACCAGCTTTCTGGGGTACAGCAGCTCCGAGCGGATGACGGCGAGGAGAAATTTTTCAAAGGTCATGCCGTTGTAAGTGAAAAAGCCGCCCAGGGCGAAGGGAAACGCCGCCAGGACGCAGATCCAGCCGATCTCCCCGCTGCCCACCACGCTGTGTAGGCCGAAGTACAGCCCCACGGCCACCAGCACGGCCAGCAGGGCGAACAGGAACTGCCGCAGAGACAGGCCAAAAAACAGGCTTTCCTGATAGTCCCGGACTTCTTTGTTGATGCGGACTTCTATGGGTGATCACCTCCAGAATGAAAGAATCGGCAGCTTGTTCTGTTTCTGGGCGAACATGGCGTTGACCTGCCGTGGGGAGGCCCAGGCGGCGGAGCCGTGTTCCTCGCCGTCACGGGTCCTGCCCTGCTGGTCGGCGTAGAGGCAGATGCCCATGACGTAGGCCCCGGTGCAGGCCAGGATGGTCACGAGGCTGTGATCCGTCCACTGGATGCGGAAGGGGTGTTCCATGGCCGCCGTCAGGTTGGTCAGAATGTCCGGCAGGCCACCGCCCAGGGATTGGGCCAGCAGCAGGGCCGCCCAGACCACCAGGGGGTAGAAGAACAGATACCCCGCGATGCCCATTTGTGATTGCTTTTTCAGTAGATCACCTCCTGGGAGATCAGAGGGCCGCTCCCGGCAGAACAGCGGGGAGCGGCCCTATCATCGATCATCTTAGATGATGTAATATTCGGTATCGTCATTGCCCCAGCGGATGGTTTCCATGCACTGTAATTCTCTGACCAGCCACCCGGCTTCGCCCATGACGGCGGCCACATCGGCGGCCCGGACACAGCGGACAGTCCGTTCGACCCAGCTTCCACGGGGCTTGATTTTTGCGGTGAATGCGTTCCGTTTCATCCGCTTGAATGCCGGGGAAGATGCCTCCACAGACATTCCGAAGGTAGTCCCGCTGAATTCCCTCATATGAAGGTCCATTATTCTTTCTGCGCCTCCTCATCCCCGCAGTAAAACGGACAGACCATGCATATCGAGGCATTGGGCAGCTCATAATGCCGCCCCGTGAACAGGCGCGCCCGGTTTTCACAGCCGCTGTAGACCCGCCAGGGGGCCTGTTTCCGCTTCCGGCTGTGGACACAGGTCTTATAGCCATTAAAATGTTTGATTCTCATCGCCCCCGACCCCTGTCCTTCGGCTTCTTTTGTCGCTCCTGGGGCTGGCGGGGCGTCAGTTCGTCCCGTGAAGGAGCGCGGAGGATCGTGCGGCCCCGCTCATCAATGGACAGGGTGTCCAGGGAGTCGTTGGAGATCGTCTCATCACTGATCACCACCACGGCCCCGGCCAGCATGACGTCCCCCATTACCTTGCCGTAGACAGCGCAGCTTCCGGTGAGGATGGGTGAGACCTTGGTGGTGGGGGACTGGAGGATCATGCTGTTGCCGGAGGCCCGCGCACAGCGGCTCAGTCTGGCCCCCCGGATATAGGCGTCATCCTCCGCCCTGGTGTCATCAGACATCTCCGCACCATGGGAAACATAGGCACAGCCGCAGACAACGGCCCTGTCCCGCAGGACGGAACCTTTGTCCACATGGCCCTCCCCGGCGGCGATGGCGTCGTTGAAGATCCAGGCGTCATCCTCCGCTTCGAAGGACAGGTTGCCCTCGCTCTCCACAAAGCCGCCCAGATCCCCGGCCTTGACCTCGCTGCCGATGTCCCGCAGGGCGCGGATGCGGTGGAGGAAAGGGTATTTTTCATGGGCCATGTCCGTGATCTCATATTTTGCGTTCATGATAGTTTCACCCCCTTTACCATCGCAGGTGTTCCTCCGCCCCGCAGCGGCGGCAGGACAGGGTGCTGGTCCCGTTCTCCGGGTCGGCTGTTTCTTTCCAAAGATGGCCCTTGGCCTCGCAGACCATCATGGTCTCCAGACACTTCCTGGCCTCAGCGGCGGCCTCCTCCCGGAGCTGTTCCATGGGCGGAACCGGAAGCCCCTGGGCATGATAGTCGCTGATCAGATCCCCAATATCCATTTGAAAAAGTTCCAACTCCATATATTGGGCCAGACGCTCCTGCAGCTTTGCTTCGTCCACCACCGGCTCCGTGGAAGGCTGGGGCAGCTCCAGGCCGCAGTCCGCCATAGTGTCCAGAAGCTGCTGGCGCTCATCAGCACTCAGGCTGCCGCCCCGACAGGCGGCCTCAATCTCACCGGCAATCTTCAGCAGCTCGATTTTCTGCCCGTCCGTTAGGGAAAAGCCCATCATGATCTTTGTGACGTCAAATATCTGTGCGTCAAATTCCTGGTATTTGCTCATGGTACACACCCCCTGTTTGCGGCAACGGGGGGCCGTCCAGACAGACAGCCCCCCGCGCACCTTATTTTCCATTTGCCCGCAGCAGCGCATTTTCCTGCTCCAAGCGGGCCAGCTCCGCCAGGACGACCCTCGCGGCCACGTCCTGCTCCTCATAGGCGCCCTGGGTTCCATGATCCGGGTCGTTGGCCACCAGGGCCAGTATCCGTTTCGCTTCTTCCAAGAACATATCTTCATCTCCTCATTTGTCGGCGTCCCCCAACGGCCCGTTCCGCTCCAGCCACTCATCGAAGTCCAAGGCGTCCGCCAGCAGGAGCGCCATCTGGTGGATGGAGGCCCGATCCTGGGCATCGTCCAGCCGGACGGCGGTCTCGAACAGGCCCCAGATCAGCTCGGCGGTCATGGGGCCATCGTAGCACTCCAGGAGCTGATCGTCCGGCAGGGCGGCCCTGCCGCTGGCCGTGGCCAGCAGTTCCTTCTGGTGCTGGATCAGGGCGGCGCTGCTGTCCGCCAGCTCCTGGGGCAGCCCCCAGGCTTTGACGGTCAGGGCCGCGCCTGTCTCCAGCAGGGACACGTCCGCGGGCTTATCCGGTGTGCCCAGGGCCAGCAGGTTGACCGCCTCCGTGGTGATCTGCAAAAGCAGCTTTTCCGGCGCGGGGTGGCGCTCGTACCTCGTCATTTCGCTCGTCCTCCTCATCATGATTTTGTGGCTGTGCCAGCAGCAACGATACCAGCTTTTGCCGGGAAAAGCTATTCACGATACCCAACAACAATAGGCTGTGAAAACCGGGCAATACCAACAATGGCCGGCTATGCCGCCTGCCTGGAGGAGAGTTACATCTGCTCAAACTACCAGTCAAGAAAGAAATGTACTGCCCACTA
>CAJUQN010000091.1 GCA_910588625.1 uncultured Oscillospiraceae bacterium | reverse complement strand
AGTTGCTCATCAAAACGGTATTTCTAAAGCTGTTGTCAAGGGGGAATGTGAGATTGCCTAAAAAGTTTGACGGCGGTATCGCTGACGGATGCCCAGCCGGGGGACTTTGCGTTGTACCCGGACGCTTCCCATGTGGGCCTGATCGTGGGCCGCAATGCGGCGGGGAAGCTGATGGTATGCTACTGTTCCAGTGGGATGAACAATGTCGTGGTGACGAAGTTTACCGCATCCAGGTTCACCGCCGTAGAGCAGCAAGTGTTTGTTACGCGCAAACGGAAGGGTCAGTAGCACTCTCTTTGACTGTCAAGCAGAGTTTGACTTCCACAGTGATTTATTATCACCAGAGAATCAATATTTCGACCACAATAAGACACACCATAGTAACAAGAGCATATTTCCATTTTTTCTTGAGTGATATATCCATCCTTACCTGCGGCTTCACCTTTCTTATGATGAGAAGGGCAATTATGGTTAGCACTTCCAACGCTATCGCACCACATATCACAAACATCAAAAATCGGGGGCTTATGTCGAAATGGCGGCCATATACATTATAAATGATGTCGTTATCCATTCTTATATCCTTATATCAATTGAAACCCTGTTTCTGCTCTGACGTGTAGCACCGGTCCTCCATTAATCGTTACCCAACTATCAGCATAATAGCTCAGCCAACCATCGGGATATTCACTGTCACCAATAGTGAACGTATTAGCAGTAGGATAGCGGGTGAGCGTGTCCTCATATTCTTTAAGACCTTGAAGTCCTTTTGCATTTAAGGTAACTTTTCTGTTGCTCAATGTCGCTGTTTTATTTGTGCCGGGATACGGAGCCGCTACCCATGAACCAGAAAGAGCCACAAATTCGTTGTAAATACCAAAATTGTCTATCCAAAAAAGTGTCATTGTGCCAGTTACAAGCTCCTCCTTATTTATATTCTGACCGTCATTTTGCCTTGCGGCAGCTCGCGCCACCACAGTAGTTGCATAAGCTTTCCTGCCACTATATGCATAGCTTGCAGGAAGAGAAAGTTCGCGTGTTGTCGTAAGCACATCGACATCTTCAGTTGTACCATCCAAATTGATTAACTCCGCAGATACAAAGTCGGACGCATCAATCTCCAAATCTGTTTCCCCGTTGAGGGCCCGCTCAATTTCCTCATGAATGTCCACCGTTTGTTGGTCATAGTTTTCGGTGGAAACAGTACCAGAAGCCGATGCGGAAGTGACCAGTGTAAGGAACATTACGAAAGCAAGGATTGCAGATGTTGCACGTTTTTTCATAATTGACCTCCAATAATTTAGTAAAGTGTTAATAGTCTATCAATGCATTAGTTTGAACTTTTTTAGAAACGAAATTCATTCACTTGTTTTTTATGAAAGCACCGTCTAGCTCGTCAGTTGTTGTGTGCTGATCCCCGTTGCATCCTTCACATAGATCATCACCATAGCGCGGTATTCCGCTCCCTTAAACAGCGGCGAATAGGTTAGGACAGCGCTGTGCTGAAATTTGTTTTCCGCTTGAATCTCCGGGGCGTTGCTTGGCGTAAATGTGTATTCCGTCACCCATCCGAAAATAGTATTGCGCTGGACTTCCACGCTGGTAGCACCGATTACATCCATTTTCCCGGCGCCCTGAACGGAAAAGTAAATGCTGAAGTCACCATTGCTTTTCTTGGAAAGCGTTACTGTGCTGTGCATGATTCGATCACTTGCCCGTACTTCGGCTGCATAAGCCGGGATGCTACACAGCATCACCATGCACAACAGCACAAGCAAGGCGCGAACAGGCCATTTTTTCCTCATGAGAGTCCCTCCTAAAACATGGAATCCACAATTTTCCACAGAATATCTTTTCCCCCACTACCGCTGAGATAATACTCATATTGATCCGAGTACCACGCAATCGTGCGGCCCGATGAGTTTTCAATATGATAAAACATTATATCGTTCTTCTCCACCGATTCAACATGGCCGTCAATTTTTTGTACCTGTGTGGCAGGTTCACCCTCGTAGCTCATGGCACTGATGCTTACATACCCCTCGCCGTCCGTGTAGGATGCCGCATAGGTTCGCCGGAACGGATCGTCCAGGCACATTACATCGAGTTCTGCTAGCGTATATCCGTTTGGAAGACATGTCGGTTCGTGTACCTCCGTCATGCCGTAGGCATCAAACGCCTCCTGTAAGGAAGTGAACTCGGTGCCGGGGGCTTCCGTCTCCTGCCCCGCTGTCTCCTGGGCCGGATTGTCGGATACCTCACTATCCGGCGCAATTTGCCCAAAGCTAAATACATCCTTAGTCCACCGAGCCATCGCACCGAATACATCTACGCCCGCAGCCTGGGCTGTAACCATGATGGCAAGCATACAGACAATCGCGGCGGCGGCAACCAGGGCCGTGCGCCAGACCTGACGGAACGGAACAACACGCTTTTGGGGGACTTTAAGAGACTGCTGTTTGGTTTGTGCTAAATCGGCGTGCTCCATGCGCTCAGGTTCAAGCGCGGTTTCTTCTATCTCGGGCAGATATTGGGTTACGAACTGCTCCCATTGCTGGTCTACATCGGGAAAAAATCCTGTGGGATTTTCATCTTCCTTTTCAATGATCGCCTCCTTTAGTGCATCTACATAAGCCTGCTTTTCTGGAGAAACTGCGGGGATTGGCGCAACGGCCAGGCGTTCCAATAGTTCCTCAAGGGAGAGACTGCGTAGATAGGCATATTTGGTGTTGCTAAGTTCATTCAACTCGCTCATTTTTTTCCCCCTTATAGTCTAACTTCCACGAGCGACCCGTTTTTCGACATTGGATTGAAAAATTTTTAATTTTCAGCAATATAGCCAAAAGCTAAGGCCCGTTTTTGCTGTAATCATCCATTGCTTTTTGAAGTTTTTCCCGAATGCGCTCGAACCGCTTGTAGCAGGTGGACAGCTTGATCCCCAGCCTGTCCGCTTCGTCAGCGAACGTCGAGCTCCCCTCCGCGATCCGCAGGAACAATTTCAACTCCTCCTTTGTGACAACGCTTTGACAAAAGTCAATTAGTTCAAAGCTGCCCTCAGTCAGTGTAGAAGGTTCCTGACCTGGAGCAAGCTCCTCAAAGGATGTGAACAGCGCCGCAGTATATCTCCGCTCCCGCAGGATATGTAGCGCCATTTTTTCAATCACCTTTTCCATCCACGTTATCGGATTTTCTTTGCGCATAAATTCTTCCGGGTTTTTGCAAGCAGCCAAAAATGCTTCTTGTAACGCAACCTCGACTTCTGGGCGCTGTCCCAGCATGGAATAAGCATGGAGATAGAGCGCGCGATAGTTTTCGCGGTAAAGATTTGCTATGAACTGATCTGTGCTTCGTTCCATAAGCATCCTGCTCCTTTCCTGTTCAAGTCGAACGTTATGTCGTGTGTGCCAGAAGCATGATTTCATTTTGCTGTTTCTTGCATTATATCATACGGGAGCAAAAGTTCAAAGTCTTGCAATCATAAACTGCCTGTTTTCTAAATGCGCAACGGGGAACGTAGTAGCAGCAGGGAGTGTCCTATCGGCAGATTTTATGTTTGGGAAGGTGTCCTGTAGGGGCCGGGCTCTGTCCCGGCCCGTTTGTAGGGAAACTGGCTGTTTTCGGGGGAACGGACGGGCACGGAGGAGGCCCATCCCTATGGTGTACCCCTGGAGAACCCGGATAAAAGGATAACATGCGCGTTTGGATACTTCCTCAGCAGCACTGCCCTTTGACGGCAGCGCCGAAAAATGCTATAATGGCACAAACTGTTCCGCAGGGAGGTGACCGCCCCATGTACCGTATCGCAATATGCGAGGACGAGCCATCCATGGCGCAAGAAAATGAGGCTATGATTTGCCGCATTCTGGAGGCCCGTCATTTCCAGCGGGATATTGATTTTTCCGTTTCCGGCTTTTCGGCAGCGGGACCGCTGCTGACCGTCCTGCAGAAACAGCCTGCGGCGTTTCATCTGCTCTTGCTGGATATTGGGCTGGCCCAGGAAAACGGCATGGAACTGGCCAAACGTCTGCGGGAATTGAATGTCGGCTGCTCCATTATCTACATCACCTCTTATGCGGAATATATGTCCGATTCCTTTGCCACCCACCCGCTGGAATACCTGATGAAGCCGGTGGACGAGGAGAGGCTGGAAAAGGCCATCAAGTGGGATCTGCAAAAAAACCACCGCCCAGGACAGATCGCACTGCCTGTAAGGGGCGGCTTGCGCAAAGTGGAGGCAAAAGACATCCTTTACGCGGAAGCGGTCAACCATAAGTCCGCCGTCCATCTGCCTGGAGAAGAAATTCCCGTCAACCTGAGTTTTCGGGAAATGCTTTCCCGCCTGCGGGGGGACGCGTTCTGCCGCTGCCACCATAGCTTTGTCGTGAATCTGGAGCACGTCCTCAAGCAGACCACACGCGGACTGCTGCTGGACACAGAGACGGAGCTTCCGGTCAGCCGCACCTATCAGCAGGAGATCACGAAACGCTTTATCGCTTTTCTCAAATAGAAACCGCCCTCCCTGTGAACTGCCACAGGAAGGGCGGCATTCAGTCCGGCATTTGCAGGGCGGTAGCGGCGGAAAAGCAGCCATCCGAGCATTTCAGCAGCAGCTCACTGCGGTATTTCCTCGCAACCGCCTGGACCGCTTTCAGCCCATAGCCGTGGGCGGACTTGTCCGCCTTGGTGGTACGGAACAGGCCGCTATCCCCGTCATAGTCCACCGGGGTGAAGCAGGAATTTTCCACCCCGATATACAGATGGTACCCCCGGATATGGAGATCCACCCGCAGCCACTTCCGCGCCCCCATTGGTGCCAGGGCGTTGGCGTCCAGGGCGTTTTGCAGAAGGTTCATCAGCACCGTGCAAAGCTCCGTGTCCGGAAAGGGCAGCGTTTCCGGCACGTCGACCCGGTGCTCCACCTCGATTCCCTGCTTCCGCGCCCGTGCCAGCATGGTGGTCAGCACGGCGTTGATGGCCGGGTGGGGGGCGCAGGCCAGGGCGGGAATGGCGTGCACATCAGACACCAGGGTACTCAGATAGGCGTTTAGCCGCTCAACCTCTCCCGCGCGGGACAGGTTTTGCAGCACCAAATAATGATTCTTTACCTCATGGCGCAGCTCCCCCAGGGCGGCGGCGCTCTCCTGCACAACGGCAAGCTGCTCCCGTGTCAGGCTCTCACGGGCGGACAGCACCCGCATTTCCGTCTCCCGCCGGGCCACGCGGCGGGTCAGGGCCACCACACTTTCTAAAAAGCACAGCGCCAGTAGCAGACTGTTCCAGTAAAACAGCTCCGTGTCGATCCAGAGGATTGGGCCGGCCAGGAACGCCCATAAGATGGATGCGTGGGGACCGGTCCGCGCCGCCGGGAGGATACTCAGCAGCAGGATAGCCGCGGCGCACCCTCCCAGCCAGGGCAGGAAGCGGCGGAATACCGGATTGCCGTCCCGGACCTCCAGCGCGGCGCAGGCCAGCAGGGCGGCGATGGTAAAGCAGAACGCAAGTCCGGCATGGACGGCAATACCGGAAAAGAGCGGGACCACTGTCTGGAATCCCGCCACAACGAAGTAAAACAGCGAGGGCAGGACGGCAAAGGGAGCGAACGCCTTTCGCCATTTTTTCATGCCTAGCATCAGGTATAAGGGCGGCGCGGCGAACAGCAGCGCCCGTGACTGGCACAGCACCAGCCCGTAGAGCGCGGGCGGCAGGCTGAACAGGGAGGAGTTTTGCAGATAGAAGTACGCCGCCTGGCCCAGGGCGGCGATGCTCAGCAGCAGTACCGGCCAGGACCAGGACCCCTCCAGAGTGCCGTACAGGAGAAACAGGCCCAGCGCTAGCAAAAAGATCATGCCGAAAGCGGCGGCGGGAAAGGCCCGCAGGCTGGTATCGGCCCGGGCCAGTTCGTTGATGACCGCGCTGCTGGTGAGATAGAGGGAAGGCTCCGGGTCCTCCGTGCCCTTCTCCATGATGAGGGTGAGGGCCTTACCGCTCCAATCCGGGGGAAGCGTCACATACAGATTCCCCGAACCCGCCGGGATATTCTGAAAGGGCGCGCCGTCCAGCCGCAGCTCCGCCGCCGCATACAGCTGCCGGATCTCCAGAATTGAGCGCGGCCCTTCCGCCTGCTCCGGGAGGGTGTATTCCAAAGACAGCGGACCCGCGTAGAGGTACAGGCCGTCCAGCCCCGGCGCGCCGCTCACGGCCTCCGGCGTCAGGCGTGCGGGCTCCTGCCGGGGGACCGTCTCCGCTCCCAGCAGCCACAGAAGGCCCGCCGCGCACAGCAGGAACAACCCCGCCGCCAGACAACCGGCCCACCGTTTTCCAATCCGCATATCCCGCCCTCCTCAATACCGTTTGTACTTAGCGTAACCGGGAACATTGCCGCTGTCAAGGGGCGGACAATGTTATTTGGTCGCAAATCCTGCATTCTGGTAGGGTAGTCTTGTTTTTTTCAGTGCTTTATGTATGATGTGAACTAGAAAATTGCGGCGAAAACGGATCAAGAAAGGGGCGTGCCCCTTTCTCAGTCCCCCCATGGGGGGACTGAATTCCCTCTGCCGCGCAAGGAGGAAGCTGCATGAAGCGCAGAATTTTCAGTATCCTTACCGCCCTGGCCCTGTGCCTGGGGCTTCTCCCGGGGACGGCGTTTGCGGCGGGGACACCAACCAGGACGGGGACGCTTAATCTAAGAGAGTTCTCAGCCAGCACAGATAAGACCGAAGATGAGGGCTGGAACTGGGAGATTACCGGACCCAAAAGCGGCACTCTGACATTGACAAACTGCTACATTCAATCCGATACGAAAGACGTTATTGTATTTCCGGCATACTTTACATTAACGATCATCCTGGTAGGAGACAATATCCTGGAGACCACTGCAACTCTGGGCGACCTCGACCCCATGGTCCATGGGATAGACGGGGATGGCCAGGCCATAGAAAATGAGGTCTGCCAGATTATTCAGGGAGAGGGCACGCTTCAAATCACTGGCAAGGGCACAGGATATGGTTTTGGAGGAGAAGATCTAACCGTTCAGTCAGGAACGATTACATCAGATGTCGGGTTCTGCAAAATAACGAACGAGTTTACAATGACCGGGGGGGCTGTAACCGCTTCGGGAGCGGATTATGGGCTTTATATCGTTGAGGGACCAGTCAATGTCTCCGGCGGTAAGCTGGACCTGCAAGGGACATCCTGCGGCATTTTCGTTTCTGGAATACCCAACTATGGAGCGGTAAGCGTCAACATATCCGGCGGAACGGTAAAAGCCGTCGGCAAATCAACTGCCGGTATTTTTGTTCAGCCGAATGAGGATAACTATGACCCAGATACAAGTCCCCAGGCGATCCATATCACTGGCGGCAGCTTAACAGCAGGCGGGGGTGTTGCGGGCCTTTATGCGCGGGATGTTAATGTTACCGGCGGTTCTGTGGCCGGAAACGGGGGACAGGCGGGCCTTTACGCAACAGAAGGTCTCAGCATCAGCGGCTCCAAAACATATGTCGAATGGCACGGCGCCAGCCTTCTGGATGTTTATGGGAAAACCGAAACCGCCATTACCGGCGGCGTGATAAAGGCGGACAAGGTTTCAGAGGCTGTCGTACCGGAAAACGCAATCTTGTTTGCCGGCCTGGAGGGCCAAATCTACGGAAACGCCTCCCTCGCCCAAGAGCTGACGATTCCGTCAGGCTCGACGCTGACTCTTTCCGAGGGTTCGTCTCTGACAATCGAACCGGGCGGCAAACTCGTCAACGATGGCGTTGTAGCCATAAAGCTGGGAACGGGCAGCGGCGGTGAGGGCATTTCGACTCTCATTGAGGGCCTGAAGCTCACCGGCGAAGGCACCGTGAAGGTACTAAAAGAGGATGCGGATGGCAACAAAGTTACGGAAACCTACTCCAATGAGGGCAAGCGATTGCTGGAACCGGCAGGTACGCTGGATTTCAGCGACCCGGACGGCCTTCCCGCAGACGGCGCGGACAAGGGCTACAGCTGGGACGCGGAGACGAACACCCTGACCCTCCAGGAGGGCTTCAACGCGGAGAAGGTGACACTCCCGGACGACGCGGTGACCATCGTGACGGAGGGGGAGAGTACCATTGGAGAGCTGGCCGTCAGCGGCGGCAACCCCCAGAAGACGGCGCTGACCCTCTCCGGCACGGGCAAGCTGACAGTGCAGGAGCTTATTAACATCAGCGGCAATAATAACCTCAGCCTGACGGTAGCTGCGGACGCGCGGGTGGAGGCGCTGGGCGGCGTCAACGTCAGCTCAAGCGGCGGGGTGGACGCCGTTGTCACGGTATATGGGAAGCTGACCGCGCGGCAGGCGGGCGACAGTTCCGCCGGCGTATACACTGGAAAGGTTTTCGTAGGCCCCTCCGGCGAGCTGGAGGTCTTCGGGCAAACGGGCGTACAGCTAAGCGGCGCGGGCGGCAGCTTTAACAAGGCGTTTGAGCTTTCCACCGGCGGACGCTTTACGGGAAAGTGCACAAATTATATTGTCTATGTCAGCCAGGCTTCCGGCGCGGCGTTTGAGGAGAGCCTCAAAGGGGAAGAAGCCATCTCTATCCCCAACGGCTATCTGCCCTCGGACCTCCATCTGGGATTTTATGACGGCAGGACCATCCTTGCCATTCCGGGCAACGGGCCGTTCAACATCAGCTCCGGCAACGTGCCCCAGCCGGAGCCCCCGAAGCCCTCGGAACCGTCAGGACCCTCAACCCCCTCAGAACCCTCGCAGCCCTCGCACTCCCCGCACTCCTCGGGCGGCGGCTGGAACTCCAGCGCCTACGCCATTACGGTGGAGGAGTCGGAGCATGGCAAAGTGACCTCCGACCGCACCAGAGCCAGCAGCGGCAGCACCGTCACCCTGACCGCCTCCCCGGACAGCGGCTGCGGGCTGGATGCTCTGACCGTCACCAGCAGCCAGGGGAACGGGATCAAGCTGACGGCCCAGGGCGGAGGCAAATACACCTTCACCATGCCTGGCAGCGCCGTAACGGTAAAGGCGGCCTTCGCGCCCCTTCCAGACGGCACGGAAGGGCCCTGTGACGGAGGAGTGGATTGCCCCTCCCGCAGGTTCACCGATCTTGGCCCCGTGGGAACCTGGTATCATAAAGCGGTGGACTATGTTCTGCGGAACGGTCTGATGAACGGTTACGGCAACGGGACCTTTGGGCCGAATGATAACCTTACCCGCGCCCAATTTGTTCAGATCCTCTTTAACAGGGAGGGCAGGCCGCTTGTCAATTATCTGTTGCAGTACCGTGACGTGGCAGACGGCGCATGGTACACCGAGGCGATCCGCTGGGCCACCAGCCAGGGAATCATTTGCGGCTATGGCAACGGAATGTTCGGCCCCAATGACAACATCACCCGTGAACAGCTGGCCGTCATGCTGTGGCGGTATGCGGGAAGTCCGGCCGCCACGGATAAGGAACTGCATTTCCCTGACGCGGACAAGGCCGGCGGCTACGCGCTGGAGGCCCTGTGCTGGGCTGTGGAGAAGGGCGTCATGAACGGCTATGGCGACGGGCGGTTAGGCCCCCAGGGACTGGCAACACGGGCGCAGGTGGCGCAGATGTTGAAGAATTTTCTGACAAGATGATATCTGAGTAGATGTGAAATGCAGACCGTTCGCTCTGATTGTGGCAGACGGTCTGCATTTTGAAATTTACCCTTGACAAGGGCTCTCTGAGGACAATGTGACAGGTAAGCTGACAGACGAACGATTTGCCAAACTGTCCGCAGCCTATGAAGCGGAGCAGGCAGAATTGAAACAGTCCGTTGAAAGTCTGAGCGTCATTGTAGAGGCATCCGAAGCGCAGGCTGTCAATGTCAGAAGTTTTCTGAAAATTGTAAAGAAGTACACCGAGCCGACAGCGTTGACTCCCCAACTCCTGCATGAATTTGTGGACAAGATCGTTGTCCACGAAGCCGACAAGTCCAGCGGCCACCGCATCCAGCGGATTGACGTACACTACAACTTTATCGGGGAGGTTGATTTTTCCCCGGAATTTCGCAGGTAAAAGAAGTAACAGCATGGCGCTGTTGCACCAAACTGTTACTTCCCTCCGAAATATCAAAATGTTCTTTATGCGTGGAAAGCCTTGATATTACAGTGTTCCTATTAAAACACAAGCATATGAATGAGTTTTAATAGGAACACTGTAATATCAAGGCTTTTCGGAGCCAGCAACCACAAAAAAATATTATTTGAGCTATCACATTACGCAGAAAGCCGTCCGGCATGAAAAAACGGGCGGCTTTTTTGCGTGGATAGCCGGAAGGGAGGCGAAAAAATAGTAACAAAGTTCTAGCGCAATAAGGACGGGAAACTGAACGGCGATGTGATTGACGGCATTTTGAGCCGTGAGAAAAAGGAGGTAGACAAGGTGATTATTTCCGCCGCTGAACTGAACAAGTATTTCGGCAAGGACACCACGCCCCGGGAGATGAAAGACCAGATTATGTCCCTGCTGGATGCGTGGAAAGAGAAACAGCCCCCGGAGCGCACCGCCCCGGAGAAAAAGACCGACCGGGAAAAGTAAGCCTTGAGACATTTTGTCCCAAGGCTTTTCTCTTTCCCGCGCCCCTCCCCCGCGCCTTGCATAGCGTTCTTTTAGAGAGGGGCTCTGGTGGTATATCCCCCGTCGCCGCCTGCTACTGAGCACAGCCGGGAGTGGGCAGTCAAGGGGCGGAACGCCCGCCGCCTGCGGCGG
>CAJUQN010000090.1 GCA_910588625.1 uncultured Oscillospiraceae bacterium | reverse complement strand
CCACTGCCTTCGTCTGTTTGCCTGGTTTTTACCTACTTTAATCAGTGCTTCCTTAGAAGTCAGTGGTGCCCCG
The DNA here is from genome assembly GCA_910588625.1 of uncultured Oscillospiraceae bacterium. Lineage (GTDB taxonomy): Bacteria > Bacillota > Clostridia > Oscillospirales > Oscillospiraceae > Enterenecus. Next base: position 10,723 of record CAJUQN010000090.1, on the reverse strand, counting down.
GCGGATGAGGAAACCTTTGGCGAACACCTTCTCGTTGGCCTGTCTGCCGCTGAGGCGGAGCTTCATGGAGTCGATTGCGATTTGGCACAACCGGGACTCCCGGCTGTCGATGGTGGACAGCTCCGGGTCACAGCATACGGACAGCTCCGAGTTGTTGTAGCCGATGACACAAAGGTCGCCCGGTACGGACAGGCCTTTCCGCTTGGCATATTTCAGCGCTCCAGCGGCCAGGGCGTCATTTGCGGCGAAAACTCCATCCACATCCAGGCCGGGGAGCTTGAGCAGATAATCCCGCGTCTGATTGATTTGGTTGGACAGGCCCACGTTTACGTCGCCCCACAGCTTCAGCCCCGCGTCAGCCAGCGCGGCCTCACAGCCTTTGCGCTTCAGGTTGGTGCTGACGGTGTTGACGTCGGTGAGGAACAAAATTCTCTTCCGGCCCGACTGTATCATCTGGGTAGCGGCGGCATAAGAGGCGTCGAAGTCGTCGCACAAAGCGCAATAGATGTTCTCCCCCCGGACATAGCCGTTGACCATAAATGTAGGAATCTGGGCTGCAGCCTCCCGGATATAGTTCACCCGCTCGGAGTCTGGGTCATCGTCGGCGTAGATGGAGCCGATGAGGATCATCGCATCCACCCGCCGCCGGAGCAGGGTGGTCACGGAAATTTGGCAGTCTTCATAGTTGTAGCCGCTGCAACACAAAACACAGTTGTAGCCGTAGTCTCGCAGGCTGTGCTCCAGGCAGGCCACCGCCTTGGCCATATAGTCGTCCGCCGCGTCGGGGCAGAGCAGGCCGATGGTTTTCAGCGTGTTCAGCCCCAAGCCCCGGGAAAAGCCGCTTGGAATGTAAGCATACTCTTCCATAACCTCCCGGACCCTTTGCTTGGTTTTTTCCGCCACATTTGGGCTGTCATTGATGACTCGGGACACGGTGGCAATGGAGACGCCGGCCAGCTCGGCGATATCATATATGTTCATGGCGTCCCTCCTCCGTCACCGCGCTATGTAAATTCTTACATAGTTTTATGATAACGCCACTTGCTGAAGTTTTCAATTGCCAGTTCTCACAAGCTATCCAAACTGTTTTTATGCAAAGCGACAAAATCGCATGATATCGCCTTGATTCTATAAGAGGTGTATTGACATTTTGACGAAACGGAAGTATATTCTATGTAAGTTCTTACATACTAGTATCTCTGTGTGGGCGGGGAAGGAATGAAAGTTGTTTCATTTGTCCCGTCAAAATACGACCGCAAGGGAATGGAAAGGTGATCAAGTCAATGAAGAACTTTATCAAGATCCACCCCAGCGACCTGGTGGCGGTGGCCCTGACGCCGCTGTCCGCCGGCGCCAAAATCCAGGCGGGGGAGCAGACGGTAACCCTTCTGGAGGACATCCCCCAGGGGCACAAGTTCGCCCTATCCGCCATTCCAGCGGGGAACCCCATCATCAAGTACGGCAACCCCATCGGTGTGGCCAAGCAGGACATTCCGACAGGGAGTTGGGTGCACATCCACAACATCAAGACCGGGCTGGGCGACGTACTGGATTACAGCTATGAGCCGGACAATGCTCCCCTGGTGCCCACAGATGACCTGCTGTTCCAGGGCTACCGCCGGGAGGACGGTCGGGCCGCAGTGCGCAACGAGATTTGGATTATCCCCACCGTGGGCTGTGTCAACGACGTGGCCAGAGCCATCGAGCGGCAGGCTCAGCGGCTCAAAACCGATACCATTGACGGTATTTTTGCTTTTCCTCACCCCTACGGCTGTTCTCAGATGGGGGACGATCAGGAGAACACCCGGAAGGTGCTGGCGGACCTCATCAACCATCCCAACGCCGGGGGTGTGCTGGTGCTGGGCCTGGGGTGCGAGAACAGCAACATCGACGTGTTGAAGCCTTACATCGGCCAGTATAGTGAGGACCGGGTAAAGTTCCTGGTCTGCCAGGAGTCGGAGGACGAGGTGGCGGACGCGTTGGCCCTTATCGAAGAACTGGCCCAGTACGCGGGCCGCTTCCATCGTGAACCCATCAGCTGCGGCGAACTGGTCATCGGCATGAAGTGCGGCGGATCGGACGGCCTGTCCGGCATCACCGCCAACCCCACTGTGGGGGCCTTTTCCGACCTGCTGATCTCCAAGGGCGGCACCACTATTCTGACCGAGGTGCCCGAGATGTTCGGTGCGGAGACGCTGCTCATGAACCGTTGTGAAAACGAGCGCATTTTTGCCGAGACCGTCAACCTGGTCAACGGCTTTAAGAACTATTTCACCAGCCACAATCAGACCATCTATGAGAACCCCTCCCCCGGCAATAAGAAAGGCGGCATTTCTACTTTGGAGGACAAGTCCCTGGGCTGCACTCAGAAATCGGGCAGCGCTCCCGTGTCCGGCGTGCTATCCTACGGCGAGCCTGTCCAGTGCCACGGGCTGAACCTGCTCAGCGCCCCCGGCAACGACCTGGTTGCCTCTACCGCCCTGGCGGCATCAGGCGCCCACATCGTCCTGTTCACCACCGGACGGGGCACGCCCTTCGCCTCCCCGGTGCCCACGGTGAAGATTTCCAGCAATTCCGCCCTGGCGGGAAAAAAGAAGAACTGGATCGACTTCAACTGCGGCGTCCTAGTGGAGGACGGCGCCACGGTGGCCGAGCTGGGCCAGAAGCTGTTCGACTATGTGCTGGCGGTGGCCTCTGGCAAGGAGGTAAAGGCTGAGGCGGCCGGATTCCACGACATGGCCATCTTTAAGCAAGGCGTTACACTCTAAAAAATATAAGGAAGGCGGAGACTAATGTTGAAACTGCTAAATTATCAGATCCTGAGAGAGTCAGGCTACAAGGGCTATCTCCTGGAGAGCGCGCCGGAAAAGGTGCTCCAATTCGGCGAAGGCAACTTCCTCCGGGCCTTTGTCAACTATTGGTTCGACGTGTCCAACGAGAAGGCGGGCTGGAACGGCAAGTGCGTCCTGGTCCAGCCCATCGCTCCCGGTTTGGCCAAGCTCATCAATGAGCAGGAGGGCCTGTATACCCTGTATCTCCGCGGCCGTGAGAACGGTGAGAAGGTGGACCGCAAGCGTGTTGTCTCCTCCGTGTCCCGGTGCCTCAACCCTTACGAGAAGGCGGATTTCGACGCCATGATGGAGGTTGCCGTCTCCGACGATCTGGAGTATGTGGTCTCCAACACCACAGAGGCGGGCATCGTCTATGACCCCGCTTGCCAGCTGGCCGACACCCCCGCCTCCTCCTTCCCCGGCAAGCTGACCCAGGTACTGTACAAGCGCTGGCGGGCCGGCAAGCCCGGTCTGGTCATCCTCTCCTGCGAGCTGATTGACAACAACGGCAAAGAGCTCCTCAAGTGCGTGAATCAGTACGTGGACCAGTGGGCGCTGGAGGACGGCTTCAAGAAGTACATCAACGAGGACTGCACCTTCTGCTCCACCCTGGTGGACCGCATCGTTCCGGGCCGGGTGAAGGACCCTGCCGAGGTGGCTAAGATGGAAGAAGCCAACGGCTACCACGATGAGCTCATCGACGTGGGCGAGATCTTTGGCGTGTGGAACATCGAGGGCCCGGGCTGGCTGGAGGAGAAGCTGCCTTTCAAAAAGGCGGGTTTGAACTGCCCCGTGGCGCCCGATGTCACCCCCTACAAAAAGCGCAAGGTCCGCATCCTCAACGGCGCCCACACCGGTTTTGTGCTGGGCGCCTATCTGGCGGGCTTCGACATCGTCCGCGACTGTATGCAGGATGACGTGGTCCGCGTTTTCATGAACAAAATGCTCCACGATGAGGTCATCCCCACCCTGCCCCTGGACAAAAAGGATCTGGAGAGCTTTGCCTCCGCCGTTCAAGACCGCTTTAACAACCCCTTCGTGGACCACGAATTGATGAGCATTTCCCTGAACTCCACCTCCAAGTGGCGCGCCCGTAATATGCCCTCCTTCCTGGAGTACGTGAAAAAGACCGGAAATCTGCCCCGGCGCCTCACCGCTTCCTTCGCCTTCTACATCGCGTTCTTCTCCAACGACATCCAGGAGCTGAACGACAAAGGCCTGGTGTGCAGGCGGGCTAAGGGCAACGAGTATGTCTGCTCCGACGACCGCTGGGCTTTGGAGTTCTACTACGCCCACAAGGACGATAGCGTGGAGAACTTGGTCCACGCCGTCATGACCAACCAGCAGATGTGGGGCCAGGACTTGACCCAGGCGCCCGGCTTTGAGGAGGCCGTGGTGGAGCATCTGAAAAAGATTCGCACCGCGGGCGCCTATGAGGTCATGAAAGAACTCGTGTAACAGCTTACAAAAGCAACGCCCGGGAGGCAGACAGCCTCCCGGGCGTTTATGTTCAGTTCAAGCTCAGCACTCCAGCTTCTCCAGAGTGCAGGTCTTGGCAATGGACTTACGGATCTCCGAGCGCAGGGGCAGAACGGAGGAGGGGGACACAGACAGCTCGTCGATACCGATGGCCAGGAAGGTCTCCAGCAGGGACAGGTCCGCGCCCAGCTCGCCGCAGATGCCGATCCAGATACCGGCCTTGTGGGCGGCGTCGGTTGCCATCTTCAGGGCCCGGAGGACAGCGGGATGATGGGGATCGAAGAACTTACCCAGGTCGTTGGCCTGACGGTCACAGGCCAGGGTGTACTGGGTCAGGTCGTTGGTACCCACGGAGAAGAAATCCACTTCCTTTGCCAGCTCCCCGGCCACCAGTACGGAGGCGGGGGTTTCGATCATAATGCCAATCTCGGTCTCCTTGTTGTAGGGGATCCCCTCGGCGTCCAGCTCGGCCATCACCTTCTGGCAGGCCCGCTTGCACTCCCGAACCTCCCAAACCGATGTAATCATGGGGAACATGATGGCCACCTTGCCGTAGGCGGAAGCGCGGTACAGGGCGCGCAGCTGCGTGCGGAACACCTCGGGCCGGTTTAAGCAGATGCGGATGGCCCGGACGCCCAGCGCGGGGTTCTCCTCCTTCTGAAGCTCAAAATAGCCCACCTGCTTGTCGGCCCCGATGTCCAGGGTGCGGATGACCACCCGCTTGCCGTCCATGGCGGCGGCGACTTCCTTATAAGCCTTGAACTGCTCCTCTTCGGTGGGGTAGTCGCTGGCTGCCAGATACAGGAACTCGGAGCGGAACAGGCCGATGCCCTGGCCGTCGTTGGTCAGCACCGCAGCCACGTCCTCGGGAGAGCCGATGTTGCAGTAGACCATCATCTCCCGGCCATCCAGGGTGACGTCTGCCTTGCCCTTCATGGTCTCCATGAGGACCTTCATTTCCTGCTGCTTCTCATACTTGGCCTGGAAAGCGGCGAGGGTGATGTCATCCGGATCGATGGCGACTTTACCAGTCTCGCCGTCGATATAGGCCAGACGGCCGTTGAGCTCCTCCCTGAGGGAGTCGCCCAGCCCGCAGATGGCGGGGATCCCCATGGTCCGGGCCAAAATGGCGGTGTGGCTGTTGCCAGAGCCACCCTGGGTGATAAAGCCCAAAATCCTGCTCTTATCCAGCTGGAGGGTTTCAGAGGGGGCCAAATCGTCGGCGGCCAGAATTACCGGCTCCTCGGAGTCGATGCCGCCCTCCACCATACCCATCAGATTGTTCAGAATACGGCGGGCCACGTCCTTGATGTCAGCGGCGCGGGCCTGCATATAGGCGTCATCCATGGCGGCCAGCATAGCGGCGAACTGCTCCCCGGCGATCTCCACAGCGCGCTCAGCGGTGCACTGCTCCTCATCCAGGGCGTTATTCATACAGTCCACAAAGTCCTCGTCCTCCACAAACATGGCGTGGGTCTCAAACAGCATCGCGGACTCGTCGCCAGCCTCCTCCCGGGCCTTGTCGGCCAGGGCGCCCAGCTGCTCCATGGACTTCTCCTTGGCCTCCTCCAGGCGCTGTTTTTCCTTTTCCAGGTCGGCGGCCTTGGCGGTGGAGATGGTCACTGCACCCCGCTGATAAAAATAGATGGGGCCCTTCACAACGCCTTTGGACACGCCTTTTCCCTGCATCAAGATCATGCGTTTTACCCTCCTATAAATTATTATTTATCATAACGTCCCTTGCAGCGTTAAAATTCAACCGCCATTCCATTGTCACAGGCGGCGGGATAACCCATCGGGCGAGCCTGGAAGCGGCTCCATACCGTCTGGGGCGGTGACACCCGCAGCGTGGCGGGTTTCGGTGATGGAGGAGATTTCGCCGCCAAAGGGGGCGGCTCCGTGATGCCCAGGGCGCGGACAGGGCGGAGGCCACGATGGCGGGCAGGACGGGCACGAATACCCCCGCCCAGAGCCTTGACCATCCGCTGGGGCAGGGGCGCTGCTTGGCGGCGGCCGCGGCCCTGAGACCCTCCTTGGCGGCGGCGGTCAGGCCGAAAATTGCAATAAACTTGTCATAGACTTTGTTCACCGTGCCGGTGCCAAGAATGATCCGAAGCTGCCCGGAGGCGCTGAACACACCCTTTGCGCCATCAATATCCTCCCTCCTCAGCCTTGGCGTCGCACTTGGCGTTATCCGCCAACACCAGGCGAAGCGGATGGCAAACAGCTTCCGGATATTAGTATACGTATTCACAAGCTGCCTGTAAAAAGGACGATTTCTAACCGTCCTTTTTCAGTGCTCAGGTGCTCTCCCGGGTGACCAGAGCGGCCTGCAAAGGCAGATCCAGCAGCTCCCGGGCTCCCGGGTGCTCAATGCGGTCCAGCAGACGGATCACCGCCTCACGGGCCATCCGCTCCATGGGCTGAGATACGCTGCTCAGCCGGGGGTTAAGGTAGCGGCAAGTAGAGGTGTCGTCAAAGCCGATGACGCCCACGTTGCCCGGCACGGACATTCCCAACTCCCGCAGAGCGTCCAGCACCCGCAGGGCGTAGATGTCGTTGCTGGCAAACACCGCCGCCCGGTTCCAGCTGGAGCGGAACCAGCTTTGCACGGTCTTGCGAAGCTGTTCGTCGTTCTCGTACACCGTGTTGACCGTCTGGCCCCCAAAGCCTTTGGCCTCCATGGCCTGGCGGAAGCCCACATATTTTCCATCGTAGTCCTTGCCGATGAACAGGAACCGGCGGTAGCCCCGCCCAGCCAGATAATCGGCCACCATGGCACCGGCGTGGAAGTGGTCCACATAGACAGAATCCAGCCCCTGGGCCCGGCGGGTAACGGCGACAACTGGCACGTCCAGCTTTTTGACGTATTCCTGCCATTCCATACTGGCCTCCCGAATGGGGACGGCCAGTACACCATCCACCCGGTAGCGCCGGAACACGTCCAGACATTCCTGCGCATTTCTCGGATTATAGTCGCTGTTGAACAGGATGATGCTATAGCCGCGTTTCCGGGCCTCCACCTCGATCCGCTTGGTCAGATCGGCAAAAAAGCCGTTGGAAATGTCCGTCACTAGTACGCCCAACAGCATGGTCTTGCGGCCCTGGAGGCTCTTAGCCAGGACATTGGGCTGGTAATCATGCTCTTTGGCACAGGCCAGCACCCGCTCCCGAATAGCCGCGTCCACATTTTTGTTCCCATTGAGCACTCTGGATACGGTGGGCTGGGAAACGCCGGTCAGTTTTGCGATCTCAGTCATCGTAATCATAACATTCACCACAAGAATTCGTATTCTTTATCCGACAACTGTAATATAGCATGTTCGACTCCTACATTCAATTCCCAATACTCCACAAAGTTTCCATGACATTTTTGTGCATTCCGGCTAAGAACGTGGGAGCTCTTCCGCGCCCACCTTCATGGCAGTTGTTTGCCCGCGGCCATACGCAGCGCGTACCATTCCTCCCCCGTCACAATCACATCGGATGCCTGGGCGATGTCCCTGATCCGCTGTTTATTTGTGCTGACCACAGCGGCAGGTCAAAAGGGCCTGAGGCGTCCGTATGCCGTTTTTCCAATCCAGCGGATGCGGCACCAGGCGGCAGCAAGAATTTTCTCATAGGTACGCAGCATATCAAAATCGGCCCCGGGACAATTTCCCGAGGCCGCCTGTGTATATCGCTGTTCCGTTTTAAGGTCTGGCGTCAATGCCCAACTTCCGCAGCTGTTCCGCCACCGGTCCCCATACGCCGGTGCGCTCCCACAGCCGCAGGCGGTCAGAGACGCATTTGTACCGCCCAAAGCATTGCGGCAGATTCTTCCACGCCGTGCCGGTTATCATGTGGTAGAGGATGCCGTCCAGAATCAGCCGGTTGCTCTTAAACGCCCGGCCTCTGCCCGTCTTCTCCGGCGGGAGCAAGCCTTGAACCTGCGCCCACTGCTCATCCGTTAGGGCGCATTGCCGGACCAAATCATCCTCCTTGGTTTGAGGCAGAAGGCCAAACTCCTCCAAAATCTCCCGGTGAATTTCCAACTCGGGGCGGGTGTCCTTCATGTGCTCCACCAGCGCCGGAATGGACGCCTTCACGGACTCCATCAGCAGCCGGATATCCGCCTCGTCCGGGGTGAAGTCCCCGCCTTGGAGCTCCCGAACCGTCTCCAGGACGCCGTCCCGCAAAGCCGCGCCGTCCGCCTCCCACCGCTCCACCGGTTCCTGGGCCGTCCAGCCCATGCCCTCCCGGATGGTCACAATGGGCGCCTCCAGCGCCTGGGCGATCTTCTCCACCGTCCCCGGCCTAGGGGTGGCCTGCCCCCGCTCATAGGCCCCCAGCTCGTCCCGGCTGACGCCGCACAGGGCGCTGAGCTCGTCCAAAGTCAAGCCTCTCTGTTTTCGGATGGCTCGAATATTACGCCCCGTTTTCATCTGCGGAGGCTCAGCCGCTCCACCAGCGGGGATATGGACGCCTTGGCCGACCGGGCGATGGCGGCAATGTCCTGGTCGTAGAGGACAAAGCTGCCTGCCGCGCCCTGGACCATGTAATACCGCCTGCTGCCCCCGTTTTCCCCCCGGACGATCCGCCCCTCAACAGTGCCGTAGAGCTCCCCCAGCGCGGCCAAAACGCCGTCGTACAGCGGCCCGCTGGACGCTTGGGCATCGGGGACGGGCTGGGCCGCCCCGGCGGTGAGCCGCTCTACAGGTACGTCCAGGGCGGCGGACAGCTGCTCCAGCACCCGCCTCCGGGGAAGGGTGGCGCCCTTCTCATAGCTCCCGATGGACGCGCCGGAAATGTGGCACAAGGCCCCCAGCCGGGCCTGCGTCAGGCCGCGGGCTTTTCGGAGGGCGCGGATGTTTTGGCCGATGGTCATGGGGGCCTCCTTTCAGCCGCTGAGCAGAATGGCCATATGGGCCAGGGTGGCGCTGTCGTTCTGGAAGAGCTCGTCCCGGAGCTTGGACTTCTGGGGCGTGTTGTGCATCAGCCCCCGGCTGGCGCAAACCATCATCCGAAACAGCTCGTCCTTGTCCCCGGCCGCGCCCTCCCGGCAGCTGGCCACCGCCATGAAGTGGAAAAACGAATATAGGTTGCAGAAATCCACGTAGCTCTTCCACAGCGCCTCCCGGCTTGTCAGGTGGGGGATCTGGAGGTTGAAGAACAGCGTCACCATCAGATTTTCCATGAAATACCCCCGGTCCCGGAAGTTCTCCTCGAACCGCGCCCGGGCTTCCAGGTAGGGCTTGTCGTGGAGCGTGAAGTTGACCGCCTGGCCGTTCTCAAAGGTCAGCACGGCTTTCAGCCCGTCCAGCACATCCTTTAGCACCGTGGAAAAGTCGCTCCCTGGGGTCTGCGTGGCCAGCAGCACCCGGATATTGTTGGTCAAAAACATGGAGAGCGTATTCGGCTGGTCCGGCAGCTGGAGCCGCTGGTCTGTCTCCGGGTCGTCCGCCAGCACCCGGACCCGGGCCAGCCAGCGCTCGATGTTCTCCTCGCCGTCCGCCAGCTCCTTCAACGCCAGCCCCATCAGCAAGATCCGCTGGGCCAGGGGATACCGCCGGTCCTGCAAAAGGTCGATGCACATGGACCGTACTTCCTGGGTATGGGGCGCCAGCACCAAGCCCTCCCGGAATGCGCCCGCCTTCTGCTCCCGCCGGGGCAGGGGGTCGGCCACGAAATCCACCCCGTCGGGCAGGTCCCACAGCAGCTCCAGCACCGCCTCGCAGGCGGGGGACAGGGTGCGCTCCAGATAGCCCGAGTCCGAGTACGCCTTGCCGCGGGGGAACACCTGGCACACCTTCGGAAGAGCGTCCGGCCCCTTCTCCAGCTGGAGGGCGCACAGCCCGTCCTCCCGCTGGAGGTGGCAGGTCCCGCCGCACAAGTCGAACTCGCCGTACCAGCGCCCGGCGTTGGGTCCCTTTTTCACCCGGCGGACGATCTTTTGCAGGGTCTCGGTCAGCTCTGGAGAGCCCTTCTGCCGTTTCAGCGCCAGGTAGTCCTTTTTGTCGAAGGTGACGTGCCAGCCCTTGCAGCAGGTGAAACGGCACCCCCCCGCCAGACATTGGAAGCGGTCGTAGTACGCGGGGCGCAGGTCGTATTGTACATCAAAGTGGTCGGCCATGGGGCCACCGCCTTTCTGTCATAGTAAAAAGGGGCGGGCCGAAGCCCGCCCCCAGAGTTGGGTCTATGCGGTTCGCACCAGGTACAGATTACTGGAGCAGCTGGAGCACGCCCTGGGGCACCTGGTTGGCCTGAGCCAGCATGGCCTGGGCGGACTGGATCAGGATGTTGTTCTTGGTGTAAGCCATCATCTCGGAGGCCACGTCGGTGTCGCGGATGGTGGACTCGGCGTCCTGGATGTTCTCGGTCATCACGGACAGGTTGTTGATGGTGTGGTCCAGACGGTTCTGGGTGGCGCCCAG